>JBEKQO010000014.1:0-48752 GCA_049519635.1 Terriglobia bacterium
GACTCGCTCGGGATTCCGCGATTGACGGTCCGCTAATCGCTCAACCCACCGAACCGCCGTATGCGGACCCGCATGTACGGTGGTGTGACAGGGACAGCGGGCGACCGCTTACCTATGTCTATTAATACTGTGGACTTTCCAGATTCTTCCATGTTATTCCGAGTCCCGGATAATTTCGAGTCGAAACGGAAAGCTTCAACCTCGACCAACTGCAGAGCCATAGGCTGATAGTTCGTCCTCCTTTTGAAGTTTCATCTGTTAATCGAAAGGGCTGGGCTTCGATCCACACTCCCGCGCGAAAATTCTGAAAGCAAGCATGGTCGCGGATGCTGTTGCAGTTGTTGAGGGGGTCTATCGGTCGGAGTGGGCCGGGTTGTGGCCACGCTCATCAGGCGGCCATCCGACGAAAAACGGCCATGACTTTGCGTTTCACCCCGAGCCACGTTCGCACGACGGCATTGATCTTGCCAAGGGATACCAGCACGGAGTAAATTGATATCTGTCAAATTATGCTGATATCAATTACGAGTCGGCTGGACCTCGATTATTGTTTTGCATCCTTTCACCAGGAGAACACCCCTAATGTTTACGCCAAAAGGAAGATTCGGCTGGTACGAGCTGATGACCAGCGACACAAAAGCCGCCGGTCAATTCTACTCTGACGTTGTCGGCTGGACCACCCAGGAAATGCCCAGCACTGATGGCATGCAGTACACCACATTCAATCTGGGTAACGTAGGAATGGCCGGAATGTTGAATATCCCCGGGCACACGGCGTGGGTTGGTTATATCGCTGTCGAGGACGTTGACGCGCATATCGAAAAGATCGTCGAAGCCGGTGGCAAGCTTTGGAAGCCTGCCACTGACGTTCCCGGCATGCTTCGCTTCGCTGTTATGTCTGATCCCCAAGGCGCCGCCATCGTGATCTTTACTCCCGACCCCGCCATGCCCTCGCCGGTACGCCCCTCACCGCCCACCCCAGGTACGATCGGTTGGCACGAACTCTACACAACCGATCTCGAAAATGGGTTTGGCTTTTACAACAAGCTCTTTGGCTGGACTAAGGTCAGCGATATGGATATGGGGCCGATGGGCGTCTACCGCATCTTCGATGAGGGCGAACACAAGCAAATGGGCGACGGCGGCATGATGACCAAGCCTCCTCATATTCCCGTCTCATGCTGGAACTTTTACATCATCGTCGACTCGATCGGCACAGCCGTCGAACGTATCAAGACCGGCGCCGGCAAGGTCTTGAATGGTCCGATGCAGGTACCGGGGGGTGGCTGGATCATCAACGGCCAGGACCCTCAGGGAGCCACGTTCTCTCTCGTTGGCAATAAGGAATAAGCTTACGTAATGCGACCCCTTCGGTATTCCATCAACGTCACATTGGACGGGTGCTGCGATCATCGTGCAATGTTCGCGGACGAAGACTTGCATCGTCACGCGGCCGAGAACCTCGACCAGGCCGATGCCCTCCTCATTGGCCGGGTGACCTACGAAATGATGGAGGCGGCGTTTCGGCCGCCGGCGCGCACGGGAGCGAGGCCTGATTGGATGGAACCCTTCGCCCGGACGATCGACGCGGCAAAGAAATACGTCGTGTCGAGCACCCTGGACCGGATAGATTGGAACGCGGAGCTCGTGCGCGGGGATCTGGGGAGGGCCGTTCAGCAGCTCAAACGGGAGGTGGGTAAGGGACTGCTTGTGGGAGGCGTGAAGCTTCCGCTGGGGTTGGCGGAGCTGGAATCGATCGATGAGTACGAGTTCGTGGTGCAGCCCAGGCTAGCGGGCCATGGGCCCACGTTGTTCGCAGGGCTATCGAAGCGTGTCGACTTGAAGCTCGTAAGCCGGCTGGAGTTCGGCTCGGGGGCGGTGGCGATGCGGTATGAGCCGAGAAGGTAGCCATCGGGTTTGATAGCCCGAGTCGGCCGCATCATGGAGCAACTCGGGCCAGGCCTTGGAAAGTCTCGACCAACCTGACGATCGCCAATAGGAGCGCCCGACGATCCACTCTCAAACAAGACCGGAGTACCCGCACTGCTCCCTTAGATTCTGGTCCCGGAAGGTCACGACTCGTTTGCCGCGAATGCTAACCAACGTGCGCGGTATACCCGTCGGAGGTTCTATGCCCAATTCGGAAAAGCTTGTTCCGGCCCAGCAACTAGCCGCCACCAATCGGGCCCGCTATCCAAATGAGAGCTCCGAATATCGCGCGGCGCGCAACGCGCTGCTCGGCGAGGAGATCGAACTGCGCCGCCACATTGAGCGCGTCGCAGGTCAGCGGCGCGCGCTGCCGCTCGGAGGCCAACTGGCCAAAGACTTCGAGTTCATCTCCGAATCAGGCCCAACTTCTCTCTCCCGTCTCTTCGGCGAAAAGGACACACTAATGGTCTACAGCATGATGTACGGCCCGCAGCGCAGGGAGCCTTGTCCCAGTTGCACCTCATTCCTCAGCGCGTGGAATGGAATCGCCGTCAACTTGCGTGAGCGCGTAGCCATCGCGGTCGCTGCCCGTTCGTCTATCGAACGCCTCATTGAATACAAGCGGCAGCGCGGCTTCGGCAATCTTCCGTTCGTCTCCGATCCGAGCGGCGAGTACACGCGCACCTACGTCAACCCGGACGACGCGGATTTTCCGGGATTCAGCGTCTTCACTCGCCGCGACGGTGTCGTCCGACACTTCTACAGCGGAGAGATGAGCGGCGCGATGGCGGACCCTGGACAAGATCCACGCGGCGCCCCCGATCTCGATCCGCTCTGGCTGATGCTGGACTTGACTCCCGAGGGCCGCGGCACCGACTGGTATCCCAAGCTCGAGTACAGACTCGCCTAACGGTGTGATGTCGCCAACTCGCGTTTCCAGAACCGGAACGATTGGAAAACTGAGATCCCGCTAGCATATGCCTATGTGAGGTGGGATCAGCCGGTTCCGTGCTCCTGAATTGGCATTAGCATCGACGCGCGAAACATTGTTTCCAGAAGTGAGGCAGGGCTTTCCGGAACGGTGTTGCCGCCTGCTCGGCGGCGGAGATGCATGCCTCGCCAAAACGCCTTAGCCTTTGGGCGCAGTCGCTGTACGCGTGTAACAATGGAGCACCTCGTGATCCCGCAAGAAAAGATCGCGGCCGTGACCCGCGGCCTGAACCAGGCTTTCGGTATCGCCGCATTCGAGCACATCCGGGACCTGACCGAGCGGCCCGGCTCCAATCGGGCTTTCCGCATCGTCGTGCGAGGTTCTCCATACCTGTTGCGAATCAACACGCGCGCTGGCGATATGACGCGTCACTTCATCTGCATGCAGGCGGCGGCCGAAGCAGAACTCGCTCCGCGCGTCCGGTACAACAGCTCGGAAGATCGGATCTCCATTACCGATTTTGTGGAGGCGGTAGGGGGCAGGCTCTGGCGACCTGTGGCCACAAAGCGCCGTGGGTGGGATTTCGACTATGAAGGACTTGGCCAGTTTGGTACCTTCGGCTCCGACAACATCCGGGCATGGACAGTTGCCTCCGACACTGGATACCGGTTTCCCGCCATGCGGTTAAAGCCGCGTTTCAGCATGAAAGCCGACATTTCCAGCGGCGACAACCCTCGGACGAATACTCTGGGAACCTTTAATCCCCTATTCCCCATCGGCAACTACTTTGGTGTCCTCGCAAGTACCGGCCCTGGACCGATCAATTTTATCGACGTGCACACCCGCGTCCAAACTCAGTTTCCCCACGATGTATCCGTTTCGACTGATTGGGTGGTCCAGTGGCGGGAAAGTGTTAATGATGGAGTCTACGCTGTGCCGGGGTTTCTGATCAGGGCCGCCGGCAATAGCGATGCCCGATTTGTGGGCCACCGGCCAGGCATCGAGGTACGCTGGCAGGCGAATCGTCACCTATGGTTCCAAGCCGACTATGGCATCTTTTACGCGGGTAGCTTCCTTAAACAAACTCAGCCGGGCCGCGACCTTAACTATTGGGCGCTATGGGCAGGGTATAAGTTTTGAGAGGGCTTATTGACAGCAAGCCAAGCGCCGACCATCAGCCCTGCGTCGGGCAGTTTCGAGTCCTCGATGGGGCTCGGACCATTCCGCCAAGCGCTATTTCGGGCCTTGTGGATTGCGACTCTGGTTTTGAATCTTGGGACCTGGATGCAGAATGTGGGGGCGGCTTGGTTGATGACCTCCCTTACGCCTTCGCCGCTTGTCGTTTCAGTGGTGCAAACGGCCACGACCCTGCCCATCTTTTTTCTGGCGCTGCCGGCTGGAGCTTTGGCCGATATCCTTTCCCGTCGTGGTCTGCTCCTTACGAGCCAGGTTTGGATGCTCGTAGCTGCAGCCAGCTTCGGACCTTAAAATCCAGGCTCGCGTTCATGCCATGCACCTCGGCCCGAGAGAACCGCGTGTAACACACTACCTTGCTGTCGGTCGAGTTGCTAACCCGAGAGAGGTTAGCTCACTGCGTGCAGTTTAGTAGGATTTGAGCCATGAGGGCGCTGCGTTTTCATGAATTCGGCGATTTACACAATCTCCGGCTCGAAGATGTGCCGGAACCTGAATTTGGCTCTGACGAGGTGAAGATCGGCGTGCTCGCCGCCTCAATCAATCCCAGCGACGTGCGAAATATCGCGGGGAAGATGGAGGGCACTACCCTGCCGCGCATCCCAGGGCGGGATTTCGCCGGGGTCGCGGTTGATGGGCCGGCGCACTTGCGTGACACGGAGGTTTGGGGAACGGGAGGTGACATTGGATTCACCCGTGACGGTAGTCATGCAGAATTTCTCGTCATTCCGGCCGAAGCGGTCGTTCCCAAACCTTACAACCTTACCTTTGAAGAAGCCGCCTGCGCTGGCGTGAATTACGTCACCGCTTATGAAGGGGTCGTTGAGCGTGCGAACCTTCAGGCGGAGGAAACACTGCTTGTCACAGGAGCTCGCGGCGGAGTCGGCCATGCCGTTCTTCTTTTGGGGCAGGCGCTCCGAGCGAAACTCATCGCGGTGGACCGCGGGCCGGTTGACACGCGCGATTATCAAGGGTTGAATTTGCTAGGACACGTTGACACGTCGCGCGACTCGTTAACCGCGGCGGTGCGCGAACTTACTGACGGAAAAGGCGTCGATGTAGCTTACGACTGTGTGGGAGGGAACTGGTTTGAGCCGGTGCTTTCGACGCTCGCTCAGCGCGGACGTCAGATTGTAATTACCTCCGTAGGTCCACGCCGAATCGGTTTTGACCTGCGCGATTTCTATCACCACCGATTGACGCTGTTGGGCGTCGATTCACGGGCGCTCACCACTTCCGACTGTGCCCGGCGTCTGAATGCAATGGCGCCGCTTTTCCTAGACGGGCGCCTTCAGCCGCTCGCAATTGCCCGGCGCGGACGTCTGGTTGATGCCGGCCAGCTTTACTCATATGTGGAAGAGGGCAACGGCGGGAAAGCTGCCTTCGTTTTCGATTAGCTGAAGGGAGTCAATTATGGAGCAGCCAATTTTGGGAATTCATCACGTCACCGCCATTGCGTCCGATCCGCAGAGCAATCTGGGCTTCTACACGGAGTTACTTGGCCTTCGGCTGGTAAAGTGAACGGCCAATTTCGATGACCTGGGCACGTATCATCTTTACATTGGTGACGATGTCGGAACTCCGGGAACCATCCTTACCTTCTTCCCGAGGCCGATGGCGGATCGAGGCAGCCCTGGAGTGGGGCAGGTGACGGTGACCTCATTCAGTGTTCCGGAGCAGTCGTTGGGTTATTGGGAGCAGCGGCTGCGCGCGGCAGGAATTCCGGTCGAGCGATCGGGAATGCAGTTCGATGAGGACGTGCTGACTTTTACCGATTCAGACGGTCTGAAGCTCGAAATCGTTGGGCACGCCGGAGCAAAAGCGCCCCGAGCGCAGCGGGGAGTCATGGTTCCGGAGGAGCACGCTGTCCGGGGTTTCTACGCTGTTACCCTCTCTGAACAGGGTTTCGAAGCCACTGCGGACACGCTGCGCACGATGGAGGTTCGCGCTTTCGCCGAGCAGGGCAACCGCTTTCGCTTCGATGTCGAGGAAGGAGGCGCAGGAGCGCGTGTGGATGTCCTTTGTGTGCTGGGGGGCTGGTATGGCAGGTTTTCCGCCGGTACCGCGCACCGCATCGCCTGGCGAGTGGCTGAGGGCCAGTCAGTCTACCTTTTCCCCTGTGTTTCGCCAATACGCTGGCCGTCTTCAAAATCAACGTTATAGCTGCGTTTCTCCCATCGCTGTTCTGGTATAGCTCTTAGCCATGCTTCGATCCATTATCCTCTGCCTCGGAACTTTGGTTCGTTTCGGGCGGATGCGTGAGAGCCTCCTTCTTGAGAATCCTGCGCTACGCCAACAATTCGTCGTGCTGAAGCGTCGGCATCCGAAGCCTAGGATAGGCTCCCTCGACAAGCTCTTGTGGGTTGCTATCCGCCGGTTGTGGTCAGGATGGAAACACTCGCTGATCGTGGTGACACCCGAGACCGTAGTCCGGTGGCGCCGGGCCGGTTTCCGCTAGTACTGGCGGCTGATCTCCAAGGCCAGGAGGCAGGTGGGAAGAAGACCGACACCGAGGAAGGATCGGGAATTGATCTTCCGAGTGGTTGTTGAGAATCCGACTTGGGGAGCTTCCCGGATCCATTGCGAACTCCTCATGCTCGGTTTTGATCTCTCGGAGAGGACGATTTCACGCTGGATGAAACGGGCTCCTAGGGATCCCGAACCGGCCAAACGATGGCTCGCCTTCCTTCGCAACCACCGGGAGGCCATCGTTGCGATGGATTGCTTCGCAGCGCCGACGATCACCATCGGCGTACTCTATTGTTTTTTCGTAATCAGCCATCACCGCCGGCGGATCCTGCACTTCAACGTCACGAAGCATCCGACAAGCAGTTGGATCATCCAGCAGTTACGGGAAGCATTTCCTTTCGAGTCGACATCCAGATTTATGATCTTCGACCGAGATGCGAAATACGGCCGGAGGTCCCCGCAGCCGTTCGATACCTGAAGATGAGCCCCGTGCGGACCTCTTTCGCGAGGCCCTGGCAAAACGGCGTGGTGGAACGTTGGGTCGAAAGTTGCCGACGTGACACGCTGGATCATGTGATCGCCGTGAATGAACGCCATCTGAAACGACTGCTCTCTGAATACGTCCGTTACTACCACGCGGACCGAACGCATCTTGGACTCAGGAAGGAAACCCCGAACCGGAGACCTCCATCCCGAAGTTTAGGTCGCATCCTTTCTCATAATCGACTCGGTGGATTGCATCATCGTTATGATCGGGCTGCCTGACCCGGACCAACTTTTGAATCTCCCAAGAAAGAGGATATTCACGCCGCATCAGCACGCGCTGGTTCCTGCCCGGAGAAAACCGCTTGCACCTCTCACCAAACCTTGACCGAATTCAGGCTCTCTTTGCAGACTGAGACGACGGATCGCGCCATGTCCCCTCGCGGATGAGATTTTGGCGAACCGCACTCCGGCTTTGCCGGGGGATACTTACTTGCAATCCTTAGATCAAGGTCATCAAGGGATTTTCCGCTTTTCTGGCCCGCTCTACGTTTCTCGCTTTTTTCTGATTCTTTAGCGTTTGCTTTCTCTCAGATAGCGTTGTTCGAGATATAGGTTGCGGAATTGGCAATTGAATTGCTGTATATTAATAGGCTATTAATGTATTTATTCTTGCAAGCTATTGATTATAAATGAGTTAAATGGCGGAGAGGGTGGGATTCGAACCCACGTGCCCGCTTTTGGCAGGCAAGACGCTTTCGAGGCGCCCCCGTTATGACCACTTCGGTACCTCTCCGACAAAAACCGGGTTGCAGGACGCGGGACCCGGAGCACGGGATTCAAGGTCTCATCTGCCGTGTCCTGTATACCGCATTCCGCGTTACGTATTATTCCTCCGCTTCCGGAAAAACTCCTGAATGACCAAAGCGCACTCGGCAGCCAGGATACCTCCTGCCAGCTCGACCTGGTGGTTCAGCTTGCGATGATTCAGAACACGAAGCGCTGATCCGCATGCTCCCGCCTTGGGGTCGCGCGCTCCGAACACGGTACGCCGCAATCGCGCCTGCACGATGGCGCCGGCGCACATCGCACAAGGCTCAATTGTAACATACAGGTCGCAACCCTCCAGCCGGTAGTTGTGCAACTTTCGCGCGGCGCGCCGCAACGTCAGTATTTCGGCGTGCGCGGAAGGGTCATGCAAATGGATGGGGCGATTGTGCGCGCGCGCCAGCACCCGCCCTTCCTGGACCAGGAGCGCTCCCACCGGGACTTCCCCCTCGCGGGCGCCCCGCTCCGCCTCGCGCAATGCCATGCTCATGAAGCGCTCATCAGGGGAAAGCCGATGCCCTTTCGCCGCAACCTTTCTCATATGGTCATCGTAACATGCCTGTGAGCTTCGCCCCATCTCCTTGCCTGAGGGTCATTCGGTGCGCCGAAATGTCACTCGCACAGGTTTTCAGTTGCACCCCTGCGCCGAGTAGTGTAGTAATTGCATTCTTATGTCAGATAACAGGGGAGATGACTGCAATGATGAACCGACGAAATTTCTTGCGCACCAACGCTCTGGGGCTAACCGCGCTGGCCGCCACGCAAACACCGGGCGGCCTTTTCGCCAATCCTTACGGCAAGCCCGTCGGCCTCCAGCTCTTCACGCTCCGCGATGACCTCCAGAAAGATATGCTGGGCACGCTCAAGCAAGTCGCCGCGATTGGCATCAAGGAAGTCGAGATTTACGACCTGTACGGGAAGACGGCGGCGCAGTTTGCCCAGATCCTGAAAGATGACGGCCTTTCCGCTCCCAGCGGGCATTACATGACCAAGCATCTAAAGGGTAACTGGGAACAGGAAATCGAGAATGCCCAAATCATCGGCATGAAATACATGGTGAATGCCATTCTCGACCCCGAGGAACGGAAAACCTTTGATGACTGGAAGCACCTCGCCGAACTCTTTACTAAGGCCGGCGAGCAAACCCAGAAGGCCGGCATTCAATACTGCTATCACAATCACAACTTCGAATTCCAAAAATTCGGCGACACCACGGCGTATGATTATCTTCTCAAAGTCCTCGATCCGAAACTCGTCAAGTTTGAGATGGATTGCTTCTGGGTGACGCACGCCGGCCAGGATCCGGTGGCCTACTTCAAGAAATATCCGGGCCGCTTCCCGCTGCTCCACATCAAGGATATGAAGGACCATCCCGCCGCGACAGTGGAGAAGGACGATAAGATGGGCATGTTCGCGCCCGTGGGTCACGGCACCATCGATTGGAAGCGCATCTTCGCGGCCGCGCCCACCGCGGGGATGAAGCACTACTTCATCGAGCAGGACTGGTGCGAGCAGCCGCCGCTGGAAGCGGTGAAGATGAGTTACGCGTATCTGCATAGCTTGACGTAAGACGCCCTATTTGCAAATACCCGGAAGGCGATTGCCGGCAAATTTGCAGCCGCCTTTGGGCACATCCCTGCTGGGATGATGGGTCTGGTACAAAGTTTGGGGAGCCGGAAGGGGGTGGGGATTACTTATTTCCGCCGCTAGGGAGCAAGCCAAGAAACTGGGAGAGCCGGCCTCGGAAAGCCTCCACCGCATCGTTCACCGCACGTTCCTGGACTTCTTGTAGCTTCGGCACTAGAAGACCCAGTGCTTCGTTGATCTGCCCTTGAACTTGATCTAATGAGGAGGCGGCAGTGTGGTCCGCAACCTCTTGAAGTTTTGCTTGCCAAGCCTGGAGAGCTTCTTCCGACATGGCTTGGGCGGATTCCTCAGCCCGCGCCCGTATTTGGTCGGAGGTTGCGGCGACGGCCTTGTCGGTTATTTCCTGCAGCCGCGTTTGCCATGCTTGCAGACCTCTCTCGGCTGTGCCGCGGGCCACCTCTTCTATTTGCCCGCGCATTCGTTCCGAAGACGAATCAACGCTCCGGTCAGCAACATCTCGCAGCCGTCCTTTGCAGACTTGCAGAACCTTTTCCGCCGCGGCGTTGGCCGCTTCTTCCACCTTTTCCCGTATGGGGTCAGAAGATGAAGCGACGGTCTCATTGACGACATCTTGCAGCCGCGATTGCCAGCCCTGAAGGCTTTTCTCCGCCGCAGCGTTGGCGGATTCTTCCACCCGCGCCTGAATTTGATCGGAGGAGGAGGCAACGGTCCCGTTGACGATATCTTGCAGGCGCGATTGCCAGGCCTGAAGGCTTTTCTCTGCCGCGGCGTTGCCGGATTCTTCCACCCGCGCCTGAATTTGATCCGAGGATGAAGCGACGGCCTTGCCGGCGATATCTTGCAACCGCGATTGCCAGGCCTGAAGACTTTTCTCCGCTGCGGCGTTGGCGGATTCTTCCACCCGCGTCTGAATCTGGCCAGAGGATGAAGCGACAGCTTTGCCGGCGATATCTTGCAACCGCGCTTGCCAGCCTTGGAGGCCTTTCTCCGCCGTGGCGTTGGCGGATTCTTCCACCCGCGCTCGAATTTGATCCGAGGATGAAGCGACGGTTAGGTCGGCGATTTCCTGCAACCGCGCCTGCCAGCCTTGGAGGCCTTTCTCCGCCGCGGCGCCGGCGGATTCTTCCACCCGCGTTCGAATTTTATCCGAAGATGAAGCGACGGTTAGGTCGGCGATTTCCTGCAATCGTGCCTGCCAGACCTGGAGGCTTTTCTTCGCCGCGGCGTTGGCGGATTGTTCCACCCGCGCTTGAATTTGATCCGAGGATGAAGCGACGGCCTTCCCGGTGATATCCTGCAACCGCGATTGCCAGTCCTGAAGGCTCTTCTCCGCCGCGGCGTGGGCGGATTTTTCCACCCGCGCCTGAATATGATCCGAGGATGAAGCGACGGCCTTGCCGGCGATATCCTGCAATCGCGATTGCCAGTCCTGAAGGCTCTTCTCCGCCGCAGCGTTGGCGGATTCTTCCACCCGCGCCTGAATTTGATCCGCGGACGAAGCGACGGTTATGTCGGCGATCTCCTGCAACCGCGATTGCCAGCCCTGGAGGCTTTTCTCCGCCGCGGCGTTGGCGGATTTTTCCACTCGCGCCTGAATTTGATCCGAGGAGGAAGCGACGGCCTTGCCGGCGATATCCTGCAACCGCGATTGCCAGCCCTGAAGGCTTTTCTCCGCCGCAGCGTTGGCGGATTCTTCCACCCGCGCCTGAATTTGACCCGAGGAGGAAGCGACGGCCTTGTCGGCGATCTCCTGCAATCGCGATTGCCAGCCTTGGAGGTTTTTCTCCGCCGTGGCGTGGGCGGATTCTCCCACCCGCGCCTGAATTTGATCCGCGGATGAAGCGACGGTTAGGTCGGCGATCTCTTGCAATCGCGCCTGCCAGACCTGGAGGTTCTTCTCCGCCGCGGCGTGGGCGGATTCTTCCACCCGCGCTTGAATTTGATCCGAGGATGAAGCGACGGCCTTGCCGGCGATCTCTTGCAATCGCGCCTGCCAGCCTTGGAGGTTTTTCTCCGCCGTGGCGTTGGCGGATTCTTCTAATTGCCCGCGTATTTGGTCAGAGGATGAAGCAACGGTCTGGTCGGCGATATCCTGCAACCGCGATTGCCAGCCTTGAAGGCTTTTCTCCGCCGCGGCGTGGGCGGATTCTTCCACCCGCGCCTGAATTTGATCCGAGGATGAAGCGAGGGTCTTGCCGGCGATGTCTTGCAACCGCGATTCCCAGTCTTGAAGGTTTTTCTCCGCTGTGGCCTGGGCCGATTTTTCAACCTGGGTGCGTATTTGGTCAGAGGATGATGCGACGGCCTGGTCGGCGATATCCTGCAACCGCGATTGCCAGCCTTGAAGGCTCTTCTCCGCCACCACGTTGGCGGATTCTTCCACCCGCGCCTGAATTTGATCCGAGGATGAAGCGACGGTCTTGCCGGCGATGTCGTGCAGCCGCGATTCCCAGTCCTGAAGGTTATTCTCCGCCGTGGCCTGGGCCGATTTTTCAACCTGGGTGCGTATTTGGTCGGAGGATGAAGTGACGGCCTGGTCGGCGATATCCTGCAACCGCGATTGCCAGCCTTGAAGGCTCTTCTCCGCCATCACGTGGGCGGATTCTTCCACCCGCGCCTGAATTTGATCCGAGGATGAAGCGACGGTCTTGCCGGCAATGTCGTGCAGCCGCGATTCCCAGTCTTGAAGGTTTTTCTCCGCCGTGGCCTGGGCCGATTTTTCAACCTGTGTGCGTATTTGGTCAGAGGATGATGCAACGGCCTGGTCGGCAATTTCTTGCAGCCGGACTTCCCATCGTTGGAGGCTCTTCTCCGCCGTGGCCTGGGCCGATTCTTCCAGTTGCTCTCGCACTTGCTCGGATGATGCGGCCGTGGTCTGGTCAGCAATTTCTTGCAGCCGCGCTTGCAATTCTCGCGAACTCTTTTCGCCTGCAGCGCGCAACCCATCCTCAACGCTATTTTGCAGGCTCTCTCCCACGGAGTGAGCATGCCGCTGAGCTTCGTCCATGCGGCTGGCCAACAGGGCATCGATCTGAGTTTGTAGCAGGTTTACCTGCCGTTCCCCCGTTTCGCCCAAGGTTTCATTCAGCCGCTCTACCAAGGATGCGCCGTGGCTCTCCGCGGTCACATCTAATCGCGACTTAATCTGCGCAACGACCCTTTCCTCGTTCGCCTGGATTTCCTCCTGGATTTGCCGCTTCATCTCCTTTAAGCCCGCGTCGCGATCCCGGTCCATGGTATCGCGGGCGGAATTCACCAGCGACATAATCTGTTGCCGGGCCTCCTCCAATAGGGAGTCCCTTTCGGCTTGAACATTACCACTCCAGGCGGCCAGCGCTTGGCCCCCGTCCGCCTGCACCTGCGCTTGAAAGCGTTCACGCGCGGTGGCGATTCCGCTTTCGGTTATCAGATGGAGTACGGGCAGCGCTTCCGCCTCGAGAGTCTCCTGGATCTGCTTCGTGGTCAGCGGTGGGGGAACGCTGTTAAGAGTAGCGCCCAAGCTTTGCCGGGTCTCCTCGAGTCGCGCATCCAGCTCTTCCATTTCCGCTTTCAACGCGCGCAGACTTTCACTGGAGGCCAGAACTTGCTGCTCCATGGCCGCAAACTGCTGCACTTTTGCGGCGCCGGCACGCCCACGCAGATCCAATTCCAATTCCTGGCCAATCCGTTGCACGACATGGTCAAGCCGTTCGCGAAATTGCCGCGCATGCGCCTCCGCGGTCTCATGGAGTTCTTGCAGGAATTGAGTGGCAATCTCCTCGCTGGTCGAGCCGGAACGAGAAGTTGGGGCAGGCGCTTTTTCCGCGGCCGCAGGGCGGGAGGCGGAAGCTTTTTTTGCCACCGGCGCTCCCTGTTCTTTCTCCGGAGGGGTCCAGTCGTCGGGGGCGAATTCGAGGCCCCAGATATTTTGCGAATCCAGCAACTGGACTCCCACTTCATGGAGGCCGCTCGCGTTGCGCTTGCCGCTTACCCATACTATTTTCGCCTTGGCCACGCTGCCCAGGGATGGGTTTTCAATTAGAACCTCCGCGCCCATGGCCATCTGGTGGGTCGTCACGAGCTTCGCACCGTGCCTGTTGACAATCAGCGTTTGGGTGGTTTCCCGGAAGGCCTTTTGTTGGACGTCCTTTCCATGGATCACAATGGGAAGAGAAATGGAGAGCCGCGAGCTTCGACGGCCATCTGCGGTTGCTGGGGCATCACTCATGAAGCATGTCCTGAAGTTCAGTCTTCGAGAAAATTATATTGAAGTAAAGACGCAAGAACAACCTAATCCTGGAAAGAGTAATTTCACTCATTCTCCCTTTGGGCAATGTCATATGAAAGCACCTTATCCATTCGCTTGCATCCGAGGTGCCCGCTGACAAGATGCGGAAGCCCACGGGAATTTTAGCCAGTGAGCCAGAGCCGGCCAACGGGCGGCGCTTTATCCCTCCGGCTTTAAATAGATCACTCCGAGGGGCGGCAGGGTTAGTTCCAGGTGGCAAGGCTGGTTTTGCCACGCCAGCGGGATGGCTTGGCGGCCCGCGGCGTTGGTCATGCCGCTTCCGCCGAACCGCGCATCGTCGGTATTGAAAATTTCGCGGTAGAAGCGCGCCTCCGGCACGCCCACGCGATAGCCCGGATGTGGCACCGGCGTGAAATTGCAAACCACCACCAGATGGTCACCCGGCGTTTGCCCTTTACGCAGGAAGGCAATGACGGAATTGTCGGCGTCGTGGAAATCGATCCATTCGAAACCGGTGTGTTGGAAATCGATTTGGTGGAGCGCCCGCTCCGTGCGGTACAGTTGGTTAAGGTGAGCGACCAAATCCTGTAGCTTGCGGTGGGGTTCGTATTCGAGCAAATTCCAATCCAGGCTTTGGGCGGGGTTCCACTCAATCCACTGCCCCAGTTCCGCCCCCATGAAGACCATTTTCTTTCCGGGGTGCGCGTAAAGAAAAGCGTAAAGTGCCCGCAGGTTGGCGAACTGCTGCCAGTAATCCCCCGGCATTTTGGCCAGCAGCGAGCGTTTGCCGTGCACCACCTCATCGTGTGAGAGCACCAGCACAAAGTTTTCATTGAAGGCATAGAGCAACGAAAACGTCAGGTTGGAGTGGCGGTAGCGGCGGAAGACGGGGTCGGTGGAGAAGAATTGCAACATGTCGTGCATCCAACCCATATTCCATTTCAGACTGAAGCCCAGGCCGCCAACGTAAGGGGGGCGCGAAACCATGGGCCAGGAGGTGGATTCTTCCGCGATCGTTAAGGTGCCGGGATGATGCTGGTGGGTGAGTTCGTTGAAGGTTTTGATAAAGGAGATGGCCTCCAGGTTCTCATTGCCCCCGAAAGAGTTCGGCACCCATTCGCCGGCCTTCCGCGAGTAGTCGAGGTAGAGCATGGAGGCGACCGCGTCCACGCGCAGGCCGTCGATGTGATATTTTTCCAGCCAAAACAGCGCACTTGCCCAGAGGAAGGTGCGCACCTCGGTGCGGCCGTAATTGAAGATTCGTGTGCCCCAATCCGGATGCTCACGCAGGCGCGGATCCTCGTGCTCGTAAAGGTGGGTGCCGTCAAAGAAAGCCAAGCCGTGCGCGTCGGAGGGAAAATGCGCCGGCACCCAGTCCAGAATCACCCCGATTCCGCGCTGGTGCAAGTGATCGACGAAGTACATGAAATCTTCCGGCGTGCCAAAGCGGCTGGTGGGCGCGAAATACCCGGTGGTCTGGTACCCCCACGATTCATCCAGCGGATACTCCGTCACCGGCATCAATTCCACATGCGTAAAACCCATCTTGTCGACGTAATCCGCCAACTGGTCGGCGAGTTCGCGATAGTTCAGGACATGAGGGTCTTCCTCCAACGTGCGCCGCCATGAGCCCAGGTGAACTTCGTAAATCGCCAGCGGGGCTTGGAATCCCTGGCGTGCCGTGCGCTCCGCCATCCACGTCTGATCGTTCCAGGTGTAGCGGTTCAAGTCATAGACAATGGAGGCGGTTTTGGGCCGCAGCTCGGTGTAGAAACCGTAGGGGTCGCTCTTCAAGCCCAAGTAGTTACGATTTCGGCCTTTGATTTCAAATTTGTAAAGCTCCCCTTCGCGCAGGCCGGGAATGAAGATTTCCCACACGCCCGTGGCGCCGCGCACGCGCAACGGATGCTGCCGGCCGTCCCAATAATTGAAGTTGCCCACCACGCTCACGCGCTGGGCATTCGGCGCCCACACGGCGAAGGCCACGCCGGGCACTCCGGCGATTTCCATCAGATGCGCGCCCAGCTTTTCATAAGTCTTGTGGTGCGTGCCTTCCGCCAGAAGGTGAAGATCGTAGTCGGATAGAACGGGAGGGAAACGGTAAGGATCCTCGAACTCGTACTGCCCGGCATATTCCGAGCGCAAGCGATAGGGGAACATAGCCTGCTCGCCGGGGAAGACCGCTTCGAAGAATCCATCCGCATGGACGCGCCGGAGGGGCACGACGTCGCCCTCGCCCGGGCCGCGCACTACCCAGGCGTCATGCGCGCGCGGCAGGAAAGCGCGAATCGCCACCGCCGCTTTGCCCTGCACCTCCACCAAGTGCATTCCCAGAATGTGGAAGGGGTCGCCATGCTCGGCGCGCAATATTTGCGCAATCTCCTCCACCGAGGCGGTGGTTTCAGTCAGAAGCTTGAGTCGCGTGGCCATCGTTTCTATTCTACTCTATATATGGAAACGCAACAGCAAGGAAGAAAGACAAGCCCTTGCGGTCGCTATAACCGTCATTCCCCTAGTCAAAGTCAGCCATTGGCTAACCCGGATTTCTCACCACGCTTGAACGCTTTTTGGGGGGGGTGCTGGAAGGGCGGGGCTAAACAGGCTGCGGAAAAACAAAACCCGGCGTACAACCCCCCCCGCGCCCAAAGCGCCACCCCACCAGAATCAGGAGGGGAGTTGTTGAAAACGCTCCCCTCCTCAGATGAGGAGGGGTGGCGCGCCGAGCGCCGGGGTGGTGCTGACAGTGGTAGCGCCAAGCGCCACAGAGTTTTTCCGCAGCCTGTAAAGCCCCGCCCTTCCATACTCGTAGTGAGAAATCCGGGCTAAGGCCGCACAATTGTTCCGTCCAATCTGCGGTCGTTGCCCCGGCTGCCCCCGGGCGTCTGGTAGGGGAATTTGGCCGCGAGTTTCTCATCAACATCGATGCCCAACCCCGGCGAGTCATTCGCATACATGTAGCCACCCTTGATTTCAGGCGCGCCCGGGAAAACCTCGCGCACCGTCGGTGAGAACACGTTCTGTTCCTGGATCCCAAAGTTGTAGCAGGCCAGGTCCAGGTGCATGTTTACAGCATGACCGATGGGGGAGACATTGCCTGGACCATGCCAGCCGGTGCGGACGTTGAAGAACTCGCAGCAGGCGGCGACCTTGCGCGCCATGTTGAGGCCGCCGACCGCAGAGATGTGAATGCGGATGAAATCGATCCAGCGGTTGGTCACCAGCGGCAGCCATTCGTGCCGGTTCACGAAAAGCTCCCCCATCGCCAGAGGGGTGCTGGTTTGCTGGCGCAGGATTTGGAACCATTCCACATCCTCGGGGGCCAGCGGGTCCTCGAGCCAGAACAACCGGTAGGGTTCAAGCGACTTCGCCAGTTCGAGCGCCTGGACGGGGGGAACCCGCTCATGCACGTCGTGGATTAATTCCACGTCAAAGCCCAGCTTGCTGCGCAAGTAATCGAACATTCGAATGGTGTTGTTGACATAAGGTGTCGGCTCAAAGACAGGCGAGGGCGCGACGCCCTCCGGCCGCATCTTCGCCACGGCGTCGGAGGTCGCCACTCCCGCCACACCATACCCTGCGAACCCGGGAACGGCAAGCTGCACGCGAACGTGACGATACCCCTGTGCCATCCACTTGCGCACCTGGTCTTCCAGGTCCGGCAATTCTATGGCGCTGGCGTGGCAGTAGAGAGGAACCGCCGCCCGAGACTTTCCGCCGAGCAGCGCGTAGAGGGGCAACCCGGCCCGCTTTCCCAGAATGTCCCAAAGCGCCCCATCGATTCCGCTCAAGGCGTTGTTGAGGGTAACGCCGCTGCGGAAGTACGAGGAGACGTACGCGGATTGCCAAATGTCCTCGATCTCGTCGCAGTGGCGTCCCATCACAAACGGTTTCAAATACTGTTCGATGGCAGTGGCGACGGCCAGGGGCCGCTCGCGGTGAGTCGCGCACCCAACTCCGTACAGCCCTGGCTCGCTGGTCAGAACCTTGACGATGACCAGTTGATCGTCGGCGGGTTGAGTCAGAATTACCTTCACGTCGGTGATTTTTGGAGGAGGCACGCCGCGTGTTGCTGCCGCCCGTGCGGCCCCAAGCGGTTCCACACCTCCAAACAAAGTTGCGCTCACGCCAAGAGCTCCGAGGGCGCTGCGTCGGTTCATGGTAGGTTTCTCCTTCCCCCAGGCGGGGTTGCGATACCGCTGTGACCACGGATTATACCTGTTTTGAACGGATCGTCCCAAGCAAGCGTGGCGCGGGACCAGGGTTCCTTCAAAGTCGCGGGCGTCGCACACCCCCATGGCCATGAAAGCATCACCCGCGAAGAAACCCCTCACCCACCGCCTTGCGGTCCCCCCTCTCCCCACGGGAGAGGGAGAGGAATCAAAATCAAAGCCCTCTCCCAGGGGAGAGGGTGGCCGACGGAGGAGGGCAGGTGAGGGGTCACTTTCAACCCCATTGGACTTTGACGGTGCCCTGGGCGGGGGACTAGGAAATAATCAGGATGGCCTTGCAACGGCGGGGCTAAACAGGCTGCGGAAAAACCCGTCGACGCTGTCATTCTGAGGAGTCGCAGACGACGAAGAATCTCGTACTGCCTTGAAAATGCTCAGAGCGAGATCCTTCGCTTCGCTCAGAATGACAGCGCTTTCGGGTTTTTCCGCAACCTCTTAAGGCCCCGCCCTTCCAGACGGGTGGTGAGAAGTCCAGGCTAGAGGCCTGAAGATGCCTCGCGCTGGGCCGATGGAAACCTGTTCAGTCGAGTTGCATTTCCGCTGGGTCTAATAGGAAGGCAGGGGCGGCGGCTGGTTGAGTTGAGGTGCCTGCCGCCTGCCCCTGTTGGTAGGTGAGCTTTAACGTCTTCCGCCGCCGTGGCCTCCGCCTGAACTGTGGCCGCCGCCTCCGCCGCCACCGCCCTTCGGTGCGGAATAACTGTGGCTGCTTCCGCCACCCTTGGGAGCCGAATTGCTGCGGCCTCCGCCGGAAGGTGCGCGTCCGCCGCCGTAAGAGCCGCCACTTGGGGCGCGCTGGCGCATGATGGGCCGATTCAGGTCGAGGGACGGGCGCGAACCGCCGCCATAGTAGGAGCCTCCCGAGCGGCCCAAACTGCCCCCACCCGCGTAACTCCGTGATTGGCTAGAGTAGCCTTGCCGCCCGCTGTACGGGCTGGGGCTGGCGAATCGCTGCCAACTGCGTTGGTTGCCTTGGGTGGCCGTGGAGCCTCTCCCCTCAAATCCTGTACTCGGGCCATTGCCCGCCGGAGACCGGCCTGAGGTCGAATACCGCTGCCAGTTGTAGGATGAGCCTCCACCGCCCGCCTGTCCCGTGCGCCCGGCGGCCATGGAGTTCGAGCGCGCCCCAAAGCCCTCTGTGTTTCCGCCGGCACGCCCGGTCATGTTGTAAGTGCGCCCTGCCATAGCCGCGCCACCCCGGGAGAAAAAGTGCTCGCCACTACCTGGCGCCGATCGATTGCTCGAGAAGTTTCCGCCTCGACTACCCAGACTACCCTGAGTGTGCGCTACAGGCAGACTGCCTCGCATCATGCTTCCGCTGCGCATCATACTTTCACTCGCCGGCATGGAACGCGACATGCGCCCGCTCCCAAATTCCTGCGAGGAGACACTCCTTAGAGCGCTGCGCACATGCGCATCGGTCCCCATCGTTTCCAGGTTCGAACCGAAGCGCGGCCCCCCCGGATGGACGAAGCCTGCGCCATGGATGTCGTTAAAGCCCATCACGCCAAAGCCGCGACCCCCTCCGAACCAGGGGCGGAAAATGTCACGCGGACCCAGCGCCAACCACCCAATCGAGCCAAAACCGAAGCCGAGGCCTATTCCCAAGCCCCTGCCACCAAACCCGAAGAACGAGACGTAAGCAGGCGACCACATGGCGCCGAATCCCCTGGCCGGCCACCAGCGCCAACTGCCTCCATACATAAACCAACGGCCATAGTGGTAGGGTGCCCAGCCCCAAGGCTCGGCGGAAATCCAAGTCCATCCCCAGTACGGCTCCCAACCCCAATTACCGGCGCTGTAGGGCACCCACCCGGCATCCACCTGAGGTGTCCAGCACCACCCGTAGTCCGGTACCTCATTCCATTGGCCGGAGGTATCGAGATCGCTCGACCCTGTGACCTGCGGATCCGTGTGTTGCCAGGCTTGCGCAGTTTGGATCTGCCGGTCGCGGTCGCCGCACCACTTATCAAACTCATCTCCGCCCGGGGCGGGGTCAATTTTGTACTCGGGATTGTCCGCGCCGTGAATTTGGATAATCTGGCCGGCTTCAACTTTGGTTGTGCCTTGGTCAGTCAGGACTTCCGCTTCGCCCTGGCGCACGATCAGCAGGGTTTCGGTGGGGGAATCAACCTGGATGCGGTAAATCCCCGGCGACAGCGGATGTACGCCCATGTTCGGAGTGTCAATCTCCGCGTCCGCTTGCGTGCCCTTATAAACGGTGTAGTCCACCAGGCCCGAGGCCAACTGGATTTGAATCTTGTTCTGCTCCAGGTCCGCCACTTTGGCATCCGTGTGCTGGTCGAGCCGCATGAGGTTGGCAAAATCGAGTTGGACTTCCGCCCGTGACCGCTCCGCCGTGGCCACTTGGTCACCAGGCACAAGGGGAGTGTTCACTGTGGCCCCCACCCATTCTCCCGCATCACCGCGCATGGTGGTAACGTTCCCGTGAATCACGCTGATGCGGGCCACCGTCGTCTGTGCCGGTGATGGCTGTGGCTGCGGCTGTCCCTCAGGCTGTGCGTCAGGGTCGTCTCCGGCCCGAATGCTGGATGTGACAAAAATGCCCATCGAGAGAATTAGGAGTGCAATCAGGAAGAATCGGTTTTTCATGGCCCGCCTCGCTCGAACGCCTTTTAGAGAACCCCAACCCTGCGTCCGTTCCCTATTAGGCAAGACCCGTGCCAAACTCAGAAACGGTTAATGTTATTTATCTGCTTGCAAGACAGTTAGTTAGACGGGGCTTCTTTATTTCGCCGCCAACAGCACTCCGTCCAACCTGCCTAAATTCAGCCGATTGGTGGCCCTTTTCGGCCAGCCGACGGGTTTTGGAGGGAAACCGTATGGGAGTGTGAATGGCTCCATCACCCTCCCGCCAACTCAATTAGGCTTTGCAGCAGGGCACAGTCTTTGCAACCTTCCTGCGGCTTGGGAGGGCGCTTCTGGTCGTAAATTTCCCGAACCTTGGCGAGTAGAGGGGGAATATTGTCCGGAGCCAATCCTACCGGCCGGATGTGCGCGCTGAATTTCATCAGGAACCCTGAGCCGGTTTGGTTGGTATCCTTCGCCGCCGTGGCGTCGTCCGTAACCGGCTCCGTATAGACCAGCGCCAAGCCCGAGACGGGCGCAATCCCCTTCTGCTCTCCGATCACCGCGTAGGCGTTTAGCTGTACCTCATACATCGGAAATAACTCATCCTGATGCGGGGTGAACTTGGCGGTTTTGTAGTCGACAATCAGGTGTGAGTCATCCTGCCTTACCAGGATGCCATCCGGAGTTCCGCGCAGGACAACGTTGCTCTCCCAGTCGAGAATGCTGAACTTGCTATAGTGCGGGGGATTGCGGTATCCCTTTATTTTTCCGAGCTGGCTTAACCACGGCGGCGGGTTCAGGTGGCGATCGAACCATCCGTGCACCAACCGCTTGGTGTAGCCATCAATCGAGCTGAAAATGCCGGGGAAAATCTGGTAGGGGATTCCTTCACCATGCATCTGAATCCAGAAACAGCGCGGGCAGAAGCCGGGCATGGCCACCCCGCCCAAATTCTTGGCAGAGATCGTGATCGGTTCGGACATGGCTTTTTCCTGCGTCAACAAGTTACGCGCGCAGGCATTCTACGCCACCTGGGCGCGGACGCGGAGTAAAATGCGAAGGCGGAAGGCAGCAAGCAGAAGGCAGAAGGCGGAAGAGAATTCTGAATTCCTAACACGGACTCCTCACCACGTTTGGACGATGCTGGAAGGGCGGGGCTAAACAGGCTGCGGAAAAACCCTATAATGCTGTCATCCTGAGCCCGTTCGCTGTCATTCTGAGCGCAGCGCAGAATCTCGCCCTGCCGCTCAGGGTAAACTACGCGAAGGATCGCGCTCTGAGCGTTTTCAAGGCAATGCGAGATTCTTCCTTCGCGATGCTCAGGACCGCCTGCTGCTCCTCAGAATGACAGTGCCGACGAGTTTTCGGCAGCCTGTAAAGCCCCGCCCTTCCAGAGGCGTGGTGAGGAATCCGGGCTACCGGGGGCAGACGCAAAATCGGGTCATCGGCACATCGAACCACTGGCCGATCGCGGGGTTGGTTTTAGATGACCCATTGCCTCGATCATCCGATCACCCGATGACCCGATGAGCCGATCTTTCGATTCCATGATATGTTCACGATGAGGCTGCCATGCCCGGTTTTGATCTCAAGTACTATCTCGATCGTTTTCCCGACGTGTGCAAGCGGAAGTTCGGGCGCACTTATTCCTTCCGCGCGTTGGAGAAGAAGTTTGAGCCGCTCTGCACAGGCAATCGGTGGCTGGCGGCAAAGGACGTCCTAAATATATTCGATGCCACCGCCACGCCCTTTGGGCGTTACTGGCCCAAGCCCAACGAGAAGGAGTTGGACCAGGTGCTGAAGAAGGCGAGGCTGGTGCTGGGTCCACCTCCCGCCGACGCGCGCGAACTGGTCCGCCGCGCCCTCGATGTGCTGCACAGCATCGGGATTGTGTCCCTCGTCCTGCGCTTTGTTCATCCCGATCGCTTCGGTGTTTTCACCACGCCGATCATGAATCTGCTCCAGGTTCATCGGCCCCGCACCATCGATCTTTACCTTGCCTATTGCGATGAGCTGCGCGCCTGGAAGGAGCACTTTCGCCTAGAATCCGTAGCCGATACCGAAACGGCGCTGTGGGCCTACCACGAACTTGTTGCCGGTGAGTCGCAGGCGAGCGAAATCTCCACCCCGCACGCAGAATTCGACGCCGACGTTTGGATTCAGCGCCGCCGTGTGGCGCAGGTGCTGCGCCCCTTTCTACGCAATTATGGGCCTCTGGAACTGGCGCGCATACTGGTGGAAGAAGAACCCAAACTGGCCGGCAAAATCGCCGGGGAAGAATACGAGCGGCTGCTCCGCGTCGCCGCGCGCGAGCTCGGCGGTGGAATGAACCTGAACGTCCGCGGCGCCATTGAAATTCTCTTCGATCGCCTTGCGGAGGATGGCTACATCACACTGGAAGACAAGGCGCAACTTGATAAAGCCTGGAGAATCCGCAACGCCGCCGTCCACGCCGGACGCCCCCCTGACCCTGAACAAGTGGATAACATGATCGACACCATCGAGCGCATCTGCCGCTCCTGGGAAAAAGCGCGGTAGAGGCGATAACTTGAATTCACTTCCGTCTCCCTAAAGCGGGGCGTGGGCTAAAATCAAAAACCAAAAAAAGACCTTCTGTTTTGTGGAAAGGGGGGACCGAAAGGCGGGGGTCTCCCGGTTTGCAGGTCGTGGGGTGAGAGGGGGGGCGAGGGAAGAATTGAGAGGGAAAGCGCGTGAGGGCTAGCATCGCGCCTATCTCCCCCCTTTTCATCAAGTTGTCGGCATATGGCGGCCCGGCCCGTTATCGGCGCAGTGCAAGCTATTTGTTTTCTGTAAGTTATCGGCCTAGGTGGGTTTTTGACAGGTTTTGGGGGATTTGGGGGGCCTTAAATCAAGCTATCCCATTTGTTTTCATTAACACATCGGCATTTTTGGTAAGTCGTTCATTTTCAGCAACTCATCGGCATGCGACATTATGTCACTTTATTCCGTCTTTGCTTTCATTAACTAATCGGGGTCGACCTTCATTTTGGATAGTTTTGTAAATGCAGGCTCCCTGCTGGATTTTCGTGGACAAATTGGCGTTCCGCCCTACCGGTCGCAGGTTTGGCTCTTCCATTTTCAGTCCAGCGCCCCGAGGTACCCTAGCCGCCTTTTCGCCTTCACACTTTACCCGGCTCTCGTCTCTGGTCATGGGTTTCTCGTTCCTGTTCCTGTTGGCTGGATGGCGCTTTTGGCGCCCATCGGTGAGGGGCTTCACGCACAACGCCCTCTTCCAATTGGAGGGGTTGCAACTTGCTGGCCATTCGGGTTCCGTGCCCTGTAAGGGCACAATCTAATAGCCAAGGGCGACGCCCCATAGGCGCTAGACTAAGCAATTTCCGGTCTGGCCCCGATAAGGGGCCAACCGTGGGTAGCCGCAGGTTTTAACCTGCGCCTCGCAGAACCCCATGGCCCTTCAACCCCGACGGGGTTGACCGTGGGGAAGGTCGGCCCTTTCGGGGCCGAATTCCTTATTTTCCCGAAGGCCCCTTACCCCCCGCCTTGCGGTCCCCCCTCTCCCGAAGGGAGAGGGTTTTTTGAATTTTAATTTTTGCCCTCGCCCTTTTGGGGGAGAGGGGGGCGCGGGACGTGGGAATATTCAAGAGCGCCTTGTAACGGCGGGGCTAAACAGGCTGCGGAAAAACTCGTCAATACTGTCATTCTGAGGAGCAGCAGGCGGTCCTGAGCATCGCGAAGGAAGAATCTCGCATTGCCTTGAATATGCTCAGAGCGAGATGCTTCGCGTAGTTTACCCTGAGCGGCAGAGCGAGATTCTTCGCTGCGCTCAGAATGACAGCGAACGGGCTCAGAATGACAGCGAACGGGCCCAGGATGACAGCATGGGAGGATTTTTCCGCAGCCTGTAAAGCCCCGCCCTTCCAGACTTGTGGTGAGAAATCCGACCTAAGCCGGAAACTTCTGCGCAAACGCGATGCGCTTTTGGATGGAGGGATGACTGTGAAATATGAACTCAATCCAGGGGTGGGTCTGGAGTTCCGCGAGGTTGAGTTCCGCCAGTTTTTCCATGCTGGAGATGAAAGGTGCGCGGGAAGGTATGGCCCGCAGCGCGTACGTATCCGCCTGGCGCTCCATGGCGCGCGAGTATGCGTTCACCGCCGGCAGAAGGACGAGGGAAAGACCTGTGGTGACCAGGGCGAGAAGCGGAAGGTTGGCGAAATCCGCGGCGCCGTGAAAGCCAAAGTGCGGCCCCAGCCAGGCCAGGGTGCGGTGAATCAGGTAGAAGCCTGCAAACGTGGCCGCGCCCTGAAGCGCGATGCTCTGAAAGATATGGCGGTGGACGTGGTGGCCCAATTCGTGCGCCAGCACTGCCTCAACCTCATCATCCTGAAATTTTTCCAGCAGCGTATCCGACAGGATAATCCGCCGCGTGTTGCCCAGTCCCATCAATGCGGCGTTGGCCTTCTTGCTCTTTTCGCTGAGTTTCCATTCAAACACACCCTTCACCCGGGTGCCCGCTCGCCGCGAAAGCTCCAGCAAGCGCTCCGTCAAGGCAGGATTCTCCAGAGGCTTAATCTTAAAAAAGATAGGGAAAATGAGCACCGGAGCGAGGTTGGCGAGCAGGATGAAGAACCCTATGAAGGCGATGGCGCACCAAATCCACCAACGCTCGGGCCACCGGCGGATCATGGCATAGAGGAATTCCACCCCCAGCACGGCCAGTGTGCCGCCGACGGCGAGGCCCTTCCATTGATCCTTCACCCAACCTGCCAGCGTCAGGTTGGAAAGGCCGTAGCGGTGCTCCAGCCAGAAGCCTTGCAGGAAGCTGAAGGGGAGGCCTACCAGTTGGGTGATGGTTCCGAAAAGAACCAGATAAATCAGCAAGGCGAGCCATGGGCGCGGGCTGTAATGCAGCGCCAGGGTTCGCAGCGCAACCGTCCATCCGGCAAAAAGGAAGGTGAGAAGAAGAGCCAGGTCAACCAGGTATCCCGCCACACTCAGGATGCGGCCGGTTCGGTGGTAGCGTTTGACGCGCGCGGAATCTTTCGCCCCTTGTGGGATGCCCGTCCCGGAAGTTTCATTGTTCATGGCAAGCCTGACACATTGCTTCGAGGTTTTCGAGCGGCACCGACGGAAGAATTGAGTTCGCCGCCGCGATAATGTAAGCATTGCCGAAGGGGCGGCCGAGCGTATCGATCGTCCTGCGCACAATATCTTTCACTTCTTGGGGGCTATAGTCCTCCAGCCGCTGATCGTCGATTCCCCCGCTGAAGGACACTTTTCCGCCAAACTGGCTTGCAATCTCCGCCAGATTCATAGGTCCCGGTTGCAGCGGGTCCAGCACGTCCACTCCTACTTCAATCAAGTCGGGGATGATGGAGGTTATATTGCCGCAACTGTGAAACAGCACATCTTTTCCCCAGCGATGGACCGCAGCGAAAATACTCCGGTAATATTCCTTAAAATGCCGCCTCCACATCGCCGGCGAAATCATGAGCGCGTTTTGAGAACCCCAGTCGTCGGAGAGGAAAATCGCGGAAACATCCGTCTTCCCCCATTCGCTTATCAAACCGATGGCATATCCGGTTAAAGCTTCGCACAAGCGGCCGATTTCTTTCTCATTGGTATAGAAGTCCTCGAGCACATGATCCATGCCCCGCAAAGCGAAGAGCCGTTCGAAGAGGGTGAGATTCAGGACGCCCACACAGTATTTGCCGGACCCGAACTTGGCCAGCGTGGATAACGCCGCCTCCAATCGTCCGGGCTCATGGGGGTCGGGTATGTGGTTGCGCAGGTAATCGTCAAGCTGGGACCAGTCCTTGATGGGATGATTCACCGGATTCGCGCCCACTCCGTCCGCGGCGTGTTTCCAGCCGATTCCCCATTCATCAACCCATTCCTTTTCCTGCATCAGGGCCTCAATGTTGCTAAGGCGGTCGGGATGATCGGGAGCTTGATATCCCAGGGCGAACTCATAAGGCACAACAAAAACCACGTCGTCAGGGAACTGGCAGAGAAGATCAGCCAAAGCATCGCCATGCCGAACGATAACATCCGTCGAGAAGCGATTCATGCGCACGAGACAACGTTCGGCGCCCTCTCTGCGAAGGGCCTTCCTGACCCACTCCTTGTTGGGTGGGCTCGCCTGTTGCGCGGCATCCACTCGTTCCTTGAAGCGCGTCACAATATTTTCCACGGCGCTTAGAAGTATAGCCCGGTAGTCAGCAGTGTCGGAATTCGCCATGGGCACCTCAATCGCCAACTGCCCCGCGAAGCTGGGGGAGTTGGCCCGGATTTCTAGCCCCTCGCCGGGTAGGGCGCGCGTCATGTGCGGGCGCAGCCCGCTTGGGAGTGCGGCAGATTGCTGCCGCTTTCCTCCCCGCGAGCTTGCCCGCGGGGGTGGAATTTCTACATTTGCTCAGCGCGAGCCAACCCAGCGCCCAGCTAGCCCGAACTTCTCACCAGTCCGTGGGCAGCGATGCTGGGAAGCCCCCAAGGGGCGCGATATCATAGCCCAGGCCATCGGCCTGGGCTTCGAGGAGGAAGCTCTACGCTAGCCCTGAAGGGGCGCGCCAACGCCCGTCGAAATTGTTTTGCGCTTACCGATCCGTCCTAAGCAGTTGGTCTGAAGCATAGTTTCGTGGATCGCCCCTTCCGGGCTCGGCCGCGTAACAATCTGGAAACCCAGGCCGTTGGCCTGGGCTAAGTTATCACGCCCCTTTGGGGCTTGAAAGCTCCACCGCGGGTAGCCGTAGGTGAAACCTACGGAAACCGAAGGCCAGAAAGGAATGGGCCCTGAAGGGGCCGACCTTTCCCACGGTCAACCCGCCGGGGTTGAAGGAGCCATGGGGTTCTGCGAGCCGCAGGTTAAAACCTGCAGCTACCCACGGTTGGCGCCTTCGGGGCCGGACCGGAAATTGCTTAGTCTAGCGCCTATGGGCTCACCCCCGGCAGAATTCGCCGCCAGCAAGTGTGGCGACCTGTTTTGTGGGTCCGCGGCTATTCCTTGCGCATAGGGAACGAGCCGCGGACCTGCAAAACAGGTCCGCGCTACGCCGCCTTCGCGATGCGCGTCATTTCTTCCAGCAGGGCTTTAACTTGCTCGCGCGAGGGCGCTTCGGAATAAAGCCGGAGGAGGTTCTCCGTCCCCGAGGCGCGCACCAGCAGCCAGGCGGAATCTCCAAATAGCATCTTGGCCCCATCCAGGTCTTCCACCGCCGTCACTTTCCGTCCGGCGACTTTCTTAAACTTCCCCTGGGCTACCTGCTTCACCAATCGCTGAGCCGCAGCGAGCTCCACTTCCAAATCGACGCGGCCATAGAAATGCGGCCCGAACTCCTGGCTTAAATCTTCCACCAGTTCGCCCAAGGTCTTTTTCTTTAGCGCCATCACTTCCGCCAGCAGGAGCGAGTTCAGGATGCCGTCGCGCTCGGGCAAGTGGCCCTTGATTCCGATGCCGCCGCTTTCCTCGCCGCCAATCAAAACGTCGCGGGTCAGCATCAGCTCGCAGATGTATTTGAAGCCGATGGGAGTGACGTGCAGCGGCAGGTCGTATTTGCGCGCCATCTTGTCAACCATCTGCGTGGTGGAGAACGTCTTAACCACATCCCCCCGCAACCCCAGGTCTTCCACCAGGTGCTTGAGAAGAATGCAGAAGATCTTGTGCGAATCGATGAATTCGCCGGTGCGGTCCATGGCGCCAATGCGGTCGGCATCACCGTCGGTGGCAAAACCCCCGTCGAATTTATCTTCCATCACCGCACGGCGCAGGCCTTCCACGTGCGGCTCGATGGGCTCAGGGTTCAGGCCGGGGAACAGCGGATTGTGCTCCGAATGAATTTCGCGGAAGGGAATTCTCGCCTCGATGAAGAGGCGTGCAACGCAGCCTCGGCCGGCCCCAAACATCGGATCGATGACGAACCTCTGGCCGGAGGCGCGGATCTGGTCGAGGCTGGCCAGCTTTTTAAGCCGCTCGAGATAAGGAGTGGTCAAGTCAACCACCTCGACGGTGGCGGCCTTGACTTTGCCCGGCCGCGCGCGAGCGCGATCGATGCGGTGCAAATGGGTTTCAATGCGATGGATAATCGCCGGATCCGCCGAGCCACCATACGGCGCTTTGAACTTGACCCCATTCCATCGGGAAGGATTGTGGCTGGCCGTGATCATGACGGCGCCGGCAGCTTTCCGCGCCACCACGGCATAACTAACCGCCGGCGTGGGCGTGCCGGCGTCCGCGAGGCAGACAGGGATTCCAGCGGCAGAAAGCACTTCAGCGGTGGCGCGGGCAAACTCCGCCGAAAGGAATCGCATATCGTAACCAACGACCAGGCCGTGGGACGGTTCGCTCTCTTCGCGGACGTACTGAGCAACAGCCGCCGCCACCCGGCGCACGTTGGTGAAAGTGAAATCGTCGGCGATAACTCCCCGCCACCCGTCGGTACCGAATTTGATTTTATCCATGCCTCAGAGCCGAAACTCGAAAATCGAAACGCGAAGCAAGTGTAGCGCGGACCTGTTTTGCAGGTCCGCGGCTTTCCGCATCAAAGCTCCCAATTCGATGTTGAGGGAACGAGTTTCGAATTTCGAGTTTCGAGTTTCATCCTTTCATGAACGCTTGAAAACTGACACCTGAAACCTATAGCAACTTTCCCAGCCCCGCCTTTTCCAGAGCCTGAACCGCTTTGCCCACCTCTTGCGAGCGGTCGCGCGCGCAGATCAGAAGAGCGTCATCCGTCTCCACAATGACGAGGTCCTGAACACCCACGGTGACCACAAAACTGCGCTTGGCGACAATCATATTGCCCCGCGAATCCAGGCACAGGCTGCGCTCCGGCCGGACGTTGGCCTCGTTATCCTTTGCCGAAAGCGCGTAAACCACCGCCCAACTGCCGACATCGTTCCAATCAATGTCGGCAGCCACGGCATGGATGTTCGTGATTTTTTCCATGATGGCATAGTCAATGGAGACCTTTTCGAATTGGGGGAAGAGGCGGCGAAAGGTTTTGGCTCGCCGCACTCCGCCCGCCTCGGCGATCTGCGCCAATTGGTCTGCCATCTGGGGTTGATACTTGGCGAAATTTTCCAGCAGGGTGGCTGCCCGCCAGATGAACATGCCGCCATTCCACAGATAACGCCCGGACGCGACGTAACGGCGAGCGACGGCGAGCGGCGGCTTTTCCGTGAATTTCTCCACGCGGTAAATCTCCTGTCCGGCAACGCGGGCTTCGCGGGCGCCGATACGTACATACCCAAAACCGGTATCAGGGCGGGTCGGCTTCAGGCCGATCACCACCGACCTTCCTTCTTCTTCCGCGGTTTCACAACCGGCGCGCAGCACGCGAAGGAACTCGGCGGGCTTGGCGATGATATGGTCCGCCGGCAGCACCACCATCAGGCCTTGCGGGTCGCGGCGCAAGATTTCGTGAGCAGCCACTCCCAGCGTGGGCGCGGTGTTGCGCGAGGCGGGCTCCGCCACAATCTGCGCGTGCGGAATCTGCGGCAGGCGGCGGCGAACCTCACGCAATACCAGTTCGTTGGTGTAAATGTAGATGTACTCGGGGGGAATGATGGGCCGGAGCCGCTCGACGGTCTGTTCCAGAAGCGTGCCGCTGCCGAAAAGTTCCAGCAATTGTTTGGGGTGCTTGCGGCGGCTGAGGGGCCAGAAGCGGGTTCCGCTGCCGCCGGCCATCACGACGGCGTAGGCGTGAGCGAAGACCGATTTTCGCGCCATGATATCTCACTCGAATACGATCTGGCGTATCTTTTCCGATGGAACTCCTCGCCGCTTCAACGGTTCGCGGAAATCCCGTTCGGTGTCGGGTACATAGAACTTCAAAAGCCTTGTGTCATCCCTCGGCACGAGGCGGTAGAGGTTCGCGGCGGGCGGAATCAACCAGGTGTCGCCGGGGCGATAGGCCAACCAGCCCGCCTCATCTTCAATGCGCCCCTCGCCCTCCGTAATGGAGAGAACCTCCACTTTCTCCGGCGAGCCGTGGAAAGTGGCCGTGTGGCGAACGCTCAATTCCTCCAGGGCGAAGAACCGGCAGGCGAGAACGAATCGGCGCGTGCCATATTTCTCTTTGAATTCGATCCGGGGTAAATCGCGCAGGGGCGGAAACTCCGGACGAATGACGTCAAGCCCTTTCTCCAGGTGCAGCGGGCGGGGCTTGCCATCCAGGCCGGGCCGTCCAAAATCATCGAGGCGATAGGTGAGATCGGAGTTTTCCTCCACTTCGAACAGCACCAATCCGGGTCCCAGAGCGTGGACAATTCCGGGGGGCAGAAACACCGCTTCCCCCGGCTGCGGCCGGAAGCTTTGCAGGAAATCGCGCGAAGTTCCGTCCTTGAACACGGGAAGTAATTGCTGCTTCGTCACGCCGGCCTTCAGCCCCAGGAGAATCGTGGCGTCGGGATCCGCATTCAGGAAATACCACATCTCGCACTTGCCCACGTTGCCGGGGTCGTGGATGGCAGCGTAAGCGTCGTCGGGATGAACCTGCACGGAAAGCCAGTCACTGGTGAAGATGTACTTGGCGAGAAGGGGAAAACGGCGGCCCGGCCAGGACTTTCCGTGCAACTCAGGGCCGTACTTTTCCGAAGCCTCGGCGAGGGTCATTCCCGCCGCGGGGCCATTGAGGAAACGCGAAACATCGTCGGTGACCCACACCTCGCCCATGCGCTGGTTGGCGAATTGTCCCTCCGCTCCGCTTGAGGATTGCGGCACGGCAAATAGCGGAGCCAAATCACGCCGCCCCCAGATTTTGGGCTTGAAGATATTCGAGAGTTGGACGGGGCTGTTGAAAGTGGGCATAAGCAGAGCAAGGATTACCACCAAGACACAAAGACACCAAGCAAAAACGTGGAGCTAATAGCGCTGGGCCTTTCGGACCTCCATTTTCTTTGTGTCTTCGTGTCTTGGTGGTGCATCTCCAGGTTCGGAATTTCTCTTCGGCTAGAATCGCGCGAAAAACGCCGCCATCCGTCTTAACCCCTCGTCGATCTGGTCCAGGGAAGTCGCATAGGAAAGCCGGACGTGTTGCTGAGTTCCAAAGGCCGGGCCGGGCACGACCGCCACGTGCGCTTCTTCCAGGAGTTTTTCCGCCAGCACGGTGGTGTCAGCCAGGCCATCATGATTCAAGTAAGCTGAAATATTGGGATAGGCATAGAAAGCACCCTGCGGCAACGTGCACTTGACGTTGGGAATGGCGCGCAGACCTTCCACCACGCGGTCGCGGCGGTGGCGGTACTCGGCCAGCATGCCGCGCACGCAATCCTGCGATCCGCGTAAGGCCTCTACGGCGGCTTTCTGCGCGATGGAGGTGGGATTGGAAGTCGAGTGGCTTTGCAGCTTCAGCATATTGGCAAGAAGCTTGTTGGAGCCCAGGGCGAATCCCACGCGCCAACCCGTCATGGCATAAGTCTTGGAAAGCGACCCCACAATCAGAAGGTGCTCGCGATCCTTTGAACTCCCCAGGGAAAAAGGCGCGTCATCGTAGAGAAAATAGCAATAGCACTCGTCCGCCAGCAGGAGAACCTTATGCCGCACCGCCACCTGCAAGATCCTATCCATTTCCTCGCGCGAGACCACCGCTCCGCTGGGATTGTTGGGTGAATTCACCACGATCATTTTGGTCCGCGGCGTGATGAGCTTTTCCACGGCATCGGCGCGCACGGCGAAATTCTCCGCTTCGTCCGTCTCGAGAAACACCGCCTTGGCGCCGGCATAATTAATGATATCGAGGAATGAGACCCAGTAAGGAACGGGCAAAATCACTTCATCACCGTGGTTGAGCGTCGCCACCATGGCTTCGAAAATGGCCTGCTTGCCTCCCACGGTCACCAGGCACTCCTCCACGGAGTAGTGCGATCCGAAATCCTTGGCGTGCCGGCCAATCACTGCTTCTTTCAGTTCCCGCGTGCCTCCGGTGGGAGTGTATTTGGTAAAGTTCTCTTCCAAGGCGCGGACGGCGGCCTGCTTGATGTGATCGGGTGTGGGGAAGTCGGGCTCGCCGGCGCCGAAGTCGACCAGCTTAACGCCGGATGCGCGCAGCTTGTCGGCTTTCTGCACGACCGCGGCCGTCGAGGAAACCGAAATCCGTGAAATTCGCTCGGAAAATTGCATTCTGCACTCTTCGAAACTAAAAGTCCGAAGCTGGATGGTAGAAGCGAGAAGTGAAGAACCGCACCGTTACAATCTGGCGCCTAACTTCCCGCTCCTGGCTTCTCACTTCGCTTCTTAGGTCTTGCCCTGAAAAACTTTCTGATGAAGGCGTTTCTCTACCAGCGCCGGAACCAACCCGCTAACCGCCCCGCCGAGATGAAAGACCTCGCGCACGAGGCGCGAACTGACGTAAGTGTAGGAGAGGGCCGGCATCAAGAACACCGTTTCCAGATCGGGGGCGAGTTTGCGATTCATCAGCGCCATTTGCAGCTCATACTCGTAATCCGTAAAGGCTCGAATTCCCCGCAAGAGCGCTTTGGCCTGCTTCTGCCGCGCGTAATCCACCAGCAACCCGCTGAAAGTATCGACCGAAACATTGGGGATTGACTGGGTCGCTTCCTGGAGCATTTCCACCCGCTCGGGAACGGTAAAGAGCGGGTTCTTGTCAAGATTCGTCAGCACCGCGACAATGAGCCGATTGAAGATCTGACTTCCGCGCTCGATCAAATCGAGGTGGCCGTTCGTAATCGGATCGAAAGATCCGGGATAAATTGCAATAATCTCAGCCATGAATTGAGCGAAAGAGAGTGCCCGACCTATGCACAAGCCTTCAATTCATTCTAGCGTCGGAGCTGGAAAGTTGTAAACGGGATTCTGGAACGTATTTGGAGAACTGCCGGAATAATCAGGAAGGCCTTGTGACGGCCGGTCTGGAGCCCCGCCCTTCCAGACCTCTGGGGAGAAATTCAGGTTAAAATCCGATATGCAGCGCAATGCCAAGCGCCAGCGCACCGGCAAAGCTGGTGCCGGCGAAATTTACGATGCCGTTGTTGACCAGGCCGCGCCGTTCGATCGTGGCGCCCAGCACACTATCGAGCAGGTTCCCGGCCACTGCGGCGGCAAGGGCAATGGCAACGCCGCCTTTCCCGCACAGGCCCAAGCCGAAGGCGAGCGCCACGATCAGCACGGAGGCCAGCGTGCCCGCGATGCTGCCTCCCACGGAGACACCGCCATTTTCGCCGACAGGAACCGGTTTAAACGTTGTAATCAGATAGGCGCGGCCGGCAATCCATTGGCCGATCTCGCTGGAAATGGTGTCGCCCGTGGCTTCCGCAAACGCCGCGATCAACGCCAGCAGAAAAGCGCCTTCGTGGTGCGTGGTGATGACCAGGAGGGAAAAGAACGCACCCGCCAGCGAGTTCGCCACAGCTTCGCGCCAACTCCGGGCGCCCCCGCGTTTTTCTGCAATACCGCGCGCCGCTTTCCGCGCGTAGCCAAGCCGGGTTGCTGCGGATCCGATCAGGAAGAACGTAAACATCAACAGAAAGCTTTTGTAGCCCCAGCCCAGGTAAACAGCTACACCCAGCAGGAACCCGCAAGCCGCGCCCGAGCGGTTAACCATCTTCAAACCGAGGGCCAGCACCGCCAGCGCCAGATTGACGGCCGCGGCCAGCACGATGCGCCGGCCAAGGAAGGGCAGGTTGCTGTCCAGCGCGCTGCGCTCGACGAAGTAGAGGCAAAACATGAAGCCGCCCGCCATCAGCGGAACCGTGGCGTTGTCATCCAGCCGAATCGGGACCGACTCGACGATCGCGCCCAACAGCGCCGTGGCCGCGCAAATCCTCAGGGCAATGTCGGGGGGGACCGCGGGGGCCACCCAGCGCGTCAAAACGTATGCGCCCGCGGTCCCGGCCGCGATAAATCCCAAAAAGCCGGACCAGGTCTTGGCGCGATTCCAGGGGAGCGCCGGGCCGCGCAGCGCGCCGCCGGTAACGCTCGCCGTGCCGTCGCCCAAGGCCATGATGGCCCATGTGGCGCCGACAATGTGCAGGTCGTGGCGGTAAAGAAGGATAAGCGCCAGCACGGAAATGGGGTAGATGACAATGCCGGTCCAGACGCCTGCGCTGGGCGCGCCGGCGGGACTCTTGCCCAGGTCCACCCCCAGGCGGGGCAGAACGACCACGTTGAAAAGCAGCGCCAGCAAAGCGCACCCGGCGGCTTGCTGCCAAGTGAGGTACGGCAGCAGGAACGCGAAGATCAGCATGGACATGTGCACGATCTTGCGCGTGGAGAAAAGCGGCGCGCGCGGCGCAACAACGGAAGTGGCGATTTCCGGCATGGTCATTTAATCGGGTGATCCGGCGATCCGGAGATCGGATGAGCAAAAAGGTCGGGTGACTCGGTGAGCGGGAAACGAAGCCGCCGTGGATGTTCTTTGTTCACCCGATCACCCGATCACCCGACGACCCGATCTCCCGGTCATTCAGGGTTAACCTCAGACCTTCCTCCAAGGTGGCTACCCCGTAGCCAAGGTCGCGCATCGCCTTGGCGCTCGAGTAGACCCAATCGTGTTTGAAGATTTCCACAACGCCGGGAGTAAGCTGGGGAGAGTGGCCGAAGGCGCGGGCGCGCACCAGTTCCATGGCGCCCACAAACTTCCCTACGGCAAAAGGAAGATGGCGAACCGGCCGCCGGACGTACGTGAAATCCGCCAGGATACGGAAAAATTCATTAAGCGAACGATTATCTCCGCCCAGCACATATTCTTCCCCTGGCTTTCCCCTCTCAATGGCGGCCAAATGCGCGTTGACAACGTTGGGCATGAAGGCAAAGCTCCAGCGCTGCTCCCCGGACCCAAGTAATCCCGGGAATTTCCCCGCGAGATACTGGTCGATCATTCCCCCTACCAGGTTGCCCTCGGTCTTGGGCCCGGGGCCGAAGATGACACCGGGAAACATCACGACGACGGGGAAGCGGCGCAGCCCCTCGCCGCGCAGCCACTCGAGGGCGCGCGCCTTGGATTCCTCATAAGCATCGGAGTACGGACCGGCATTGTGCAACTCCTCGCCGGCGTGCACATCCGCGGACGGCCCGAGCGCTATGAATGAGGAAGTGTATACGACCCGCTGCACACCCGCCTGGTCAGCGGCTTGCAGCAAGTTCTGCAAGCCTTCCACATTGACGCGCCAGAAATCGCGCCGGTCGCGCACCCACATCTTGACGAGGGCGGCCGCGTGAATCACCACGTCCACGCCTTGGAGCGCTGAGCGCAACCCTTCGCGGTCACGCAAATCACCGCTGGCTACCTCGCAGTGGCACGCCGCGGGGTCGAATCCCAAGCGCTTGGCGTCCCGCAGCAAAACCCGGAAGGGTTGGTGCCGCGCGATGAGTTCGCGGGCGATTCCAGAACCAAGATAACCGGTAGCGCCAGTCAGAAGAAGCATCGGATAATCGGGTAATCGGGTGATCGGGTGATCGGCTGAACAAAGAACGAAGTCGCACGAGCAGGTTCTTTGCTCACCGGATCAACCGGCTATCTGATCACCCGATTCCATGATTCTACCAAATTCCTAGTCCTTAATTGTGAATCAAGTATGCCCCAGCCAGGCCCAAATGGCCCACCATCATCATCAAGTACATGTGGCGCCAGGAAGGGTGGTTTTCGCCCTCGGTTACCAGCCGGTGCGGATCCTTATTAATCAAATAGGCTACGTATGCGCCCCAGGCCACCATAATGACGGTCAACGCGAGGATGGCCACGGGATTGCCGCTAAGTATGTGAAGCGCCAGGCCGAGCGGCAACATCAGCCACGGGAGGATGAACGACGGGGTGATAGCGCGCGCGCTCCAGGTGGCTCCGTATTTCACCGGCAAGGTGATGCACCCCGCCGCGCGGTCGCCTTCGATATCGGCGAAATCCTTGGTGGTGGTCGCGCCCAGGAGAAAAACGAAATAAATGGAGCCAATGTACCAGGGCTCAATCGAAATCAGCACCGTCGCCACCGCCGCCCATCCCGCCACCTTCAGCAGCAAACCGCGAATGAGCGCGATGATCAGGTTTGATCCCACCGGGTGCCGCTTTAAGCGCACAGGCGGCGCGGAATACGCGAAGGTGGCGATCGCTGCAATCACGTATATCGCGAAAGTTTCGCGATTCACCACGGCGACCATCGCCAGTGCCAGAGCGTATGCCGCCGCGGTAAAAATCCACGCCTGGCGCGGCGTGAGCTCGCCCGAGGGCAGCGGGCGGTGCGGCTTGTTGATGCGATCGTTGGTGAGATCGCAAATCTGGTTCAGCGCGTTGGAGGCGCCGTTCAACACTCCCGCGGCGAGTACTGCCAGCGTGACGCGGACGGGATGAAAGGGAGCGTGCGTGGCCCCATAGCCCAAAAGGGAACCGGAAAAAATCCCGGTCATGGGGGGAACTAGCGTGAAGGGCCGGGCAAACGTCCAGTAGGTGCGCAGAGAACTCATCTATGCGCTATTTTCAAGCTTCCTGGTGTTACTGGCAAGCGGAAAAGAGAGCATAGGTTAAGGGTGACAGGTTACAGGTAACAGGGGAGTAGGCGAGAAAGGGATATATGCTGTAACCTGTAACCTGTGCCCGGTAACCTGGTCTTCGCCATGCTGGAAACTTCATGACGCTCAAGCCGATTTCTGTGGTCTGCCCGCAATGCGGGTCTGCCGATGTGCTTTACTCTTGCAAGCCGGAGTGCTGCTACAACCACGTTTGCAACCATTGCTACACCACCTTTGAGCTGGAAACAACGAGGGTGGGGGAAGTCGCGGAGAACTTTGAAATTCCGCCCGACCCCGATCCCAGCGCCCCCACGGCCCCCTGTGCGCGGTGCCACGAACCGAGGGTCTTCGCCGTTGGCGATGCTGGTCCACCAACGCAATATGTGTGCGCCGCCTGCAAAGCCTTGCTCACGCTGGAGTATACGGAAATCGCTCCGGGGTAAGTGTTCCCACGTTCCCTCGGGCGGGGCTTTACAGGCTGTGGAAAACCCGGTAGCTCTCCCAATATCATCACCACCCCTGAACACCTGTTCAACACCACCCCGGCGCTTGGCGCGCCACCCCTCCTCAACTGAGGAGGGGTGTATTTTCGGCAACTCCCCTCCTGATTCAGGAGGGGTGGCGCGCCGAGCGCCGGGGTGGTTACCTCAAAAACATAAGGTCGCAATCAGCACTGCCCCCTACCCTCCCTTCGCAACTGAGGGGGAGCATTTTCATGACAGCGGGGCGGCGGAGCCGCGTTGACCACTCGATCAGTTTGCACGACAATCGTGATTCAGAACAGCCGGAAGCTGACTTCCACCTCCACTTGCACGGGCACCGCCACGCCCTGGCGCATGGCGGGTTTGAATTTCCACGTACTCACGGTTTTCACCGCCTCCTCATCAAGATTCATGCCCAGAGGCTTGGCGATGCGAATGTTTCGCACGATGCCTTGCGCGTCGACAACGATCCACAACATCACGATTCCCCCGAATTTAGCCTTGCGCGCTTCTTCGGAGTAGGCCGGTTCCGGTGAGAAGATTGGAATTGGCGCACTAACACCGTTGCCAGCACTATAGGGTCCTCCGCCGTACCCTCCATCCGAACCCGGACCGTAACCCGGTCCCTTGCCCGGCCCCACTCCCGTGCCATCACCGGGGCCAATCCCGCTGCCCGTGCCGGGGCCGCCCGAAAGTTGGCCTGTCACTCCATAGGGGTCGCCCCAAGGCATATCCAGTTTCATTTCCGGGAGTTTCAATTCCGGGGGGCCAAGCAGGGTTGGCGCCATTGGCAAGATCGGCGCGACCCTGGGGACCGTGACCATGGGTGGAGTGAATTGTGCACGCGCGAAGGTCGGGAGAGCCCCACGCGAAGCGGGAAGCGGAGATCTGACTCCGCCTCCTCCCCCGCCGCCGGTTTTCTCATCGTGACCTTGAAACTGCGGAAGCGTGAGCACAAGCGGAGTGAGGTCGAATAACTTCCTGGGGACGCGCACAGGGGCCATCACCTGGCGAAGCGCGAAAGGGAGTAGCAACACTGAAAGCGCAAAGAGGTGAATAAGCAGCGAATTCGCCCAAGAATAGGGATTGGGCAGGTAATCCTGCCAAAAGTCCGGCACGTCAGCAGCACACGAGTGGAAGGTTGCAGAAGCAGCCTTCGGCGTCGCCAGCAAGGCTTGGATTTGCGCGGGCAGTTCGCGATACCACAAACGTTGGTCCAACAGCGGCAGCCGCGTCTCCGGTTGGTCGTGGCGGTGAGATGGCGCTCGCCTCTCACGAAGCAAGTCGCCGGCTTGCCGGATCAATGAGACTGGTAAACTGGGCAAGTCGAGCAAGGTGAGTTCAAAAGGGCGTTGAGAGCAGGACTCGGGATCGGGGACGGCGGGCGCCTGCGGACGCACCTCCAGCTTGGATTGTGACACAACACCCCCCTGCCTGCGGACCCGCGAATCATGCGGCCCGCGCTGGATTTTTGCTCGCGTTCTCCGCGTTGGATGTGGAACTCAACTGCGAGGTTGTACCCGCGCTAACGGCGGCTTAGTGAGGACGCCCCCTTACGTCAATGAGGCTATTTCAAGCACTATGGTTTATCAGGGTGATGCTACAGGCCCCTCGCCGGACGCTCGCTGCTTACTGCTTACTGCCTACTGTTCTTTCCGGGCAGCAGTCGCCGCGTGGGATGAGTGAGCCGTGGGGGCAGGTCTGGGGATGACGCAGAAAGGTGCATACCTTTTCGGTCACTTCCGGGCTGAGCGAGTGTTCGATTTTGGCAGCGTATTCGTCTACCACATCCTTGTCGATTGCGAAGGTCTCGAAGAAAAGGCGTTCGGAAAGGCGATGCCGCCGGAGCACATGGCGGGCGCGAGCCTCACCGCGCGGGGCGAAGGAAAGAGCGGCCCCATCGAGCTGAATCAAGCCTTCCTGCGCCATCAGCAAGAAAGTGGCCCGGTTGCGCGCGAATTCCGGCAAGGCATCAGGTTCCAGCACGTTCTTGCCGGAATCCTCCTGCGCGTGCCAGACGGCCTTCAGCAGGTTATCGATCAGCTCTTCTTCATTCGTGGGGAAAACGGAAACCTCCGTCAGGCGTCCGTGGTGCAACTCGATGCGGCGCTCGGCCATGCGTCCGATTTCCGGATCGTGCGTGACCAGCACGATGGTATGGCCGTCGCGGTGCAATTCCGTCAGCAGACCCATCACCAAGGTTTCGTTGACCTCATCGAGATTGCCGGTGGGCTCATCGGCAAGGATCACGTTGGGCTGATTGATCAGCGCCCGCGCCACGCACACGCGCTGCTGTTCGCCCCCGGAAAGCTGCGACGGCAAATGCTCCAGCCGGTCGCCCAGGCCAACGCGCCCCAACGCCTCCGCGGCTTCGCGCTCATCCGAGAGGCTGTGGAAATACTGCGCCAGCATCACGTTTTCGAGCGCGGTCAAATACGGTATCAAGTGGAATTGCTGAAAGACGAAGCCGATTTTTTCCGCGCGGAAGCGGGCCAGGGCGTTGCCGGAAAGCGCGGAGATTTCCCGCCCATCCAGCGCCACGCGCCCGGAGGTGGGCGCATCGAGGCCGCCCAGGATATTCAGCAACGTGCTTTTGCCGGAGCCGGACGGGCCCATTACGGCAATCCACTCGCCCTTTTCCACCGTGAACGAAACGTGGTGGAGAGCGTTGAGCGCAGCACCGTAGGTCTTGGTTAGACCCTCAACTTCAATGAAAGACAATTTGCTTCTCGTTTCTTGGCGATTCCTTTCCAGGGGAGCCCTGGCATTAATTTGAATGCACTACCTTCGCCCCCATGGGGGCGAGGGGGAACCGCAAGGCGGTGGCTGAGGGGGGCACACCGGTATCGTCCCCAGTCGCCGTCTTCTCACTCACCCTTCAAAACCACCGTGGGCTGAATCGCTCGCACGATGCGCACCGGTACCTGCGCGGCGACCACGGCCAGCGCCACGGTCCAACCGCAAACCACGGGCAGCGTCCACGCATGCAAGCTGAGCGCAACGCCAAAGAGCCGCGCATCCAGGCTGCGGGCCAGCAACGCGCCCACTCCGTATCCCAATAATCCTCCCAGCAAACCCAGGCCCGCGCCTTCCGCCATGAAGAGCCGCATCAGCAGCGCGTCGGCGGCGCCCAGGGTTTTCATCACGCCAATGTCCTTCCGGCGCTCCAGCACGATGGCCGTCATTGTGGCCATAACGCAAAGAGCGATGATTACCAGAATCAGGACCGTGAGGGAAAGCAGCAGCCAGCGAATGGTTCCCAGGACTTTCCCTTCGGAGTAAACAATCTGCCGAATGGGGCGAACCTCCAGGCCGGGCAGAAGACCGGCAAGCCGGTGGGCGGCGCTTTCCACGTCACGGGTTTCGCCGGGAATGCTGAGCTCCACCAGGGTGACCTTGCCCCTCATGTCCAAAAAGGATTGCAGCGTGGCGAGGGGAAGAAAAACCTGGTCGTCTTCAGACGCGCCGGTGGTGAGGACGGCCGCAATACGGAAGCTTTCGGACCGCGAGGGGCTGGCCGGGACCGCCGCCGTGACAGGGTGCAGTTGGATGGAATCACCTTGCCGCACGTGCAGCCGGCCAGCCAGGTTGGAGCCCACCGCGCACACACCGGGCGGCAAGTCAGCGGGAACCGCTTCGCCCGCTTCATGCCAACCCGGGCTCAAACGGCGCAGCGCGCCGAATTCGGCCCCCACCGCCACCACATTGGTGAATTCCGGCAAGCGGGGGTCGGTGCGATCGGGCGACACTCGAACTATACCGTAGAGAACTGGCGCGAACGACGTGCCGGGCGTCTGCCGGGCAAATTGGGCCAGGGGTTGGAGGGTGGATTCCTCCACCATCCCACTGCCCACTGCATTGCCGGGAGTTTCTGCGGAAGAGGGTGCGATGACCACGTTGGCTCCGTAAGCCCGGATATCCTCCGTCATCTTGTGGCGCACATCGCCGTAAAGGTTCAGAAGCATCGAGGTGATTGCCGCGCCCACAGCCAGCGAGCCCAACGCGAGCGCAGCCTGCGAACGCCTCACCGAGATCGCACGCCACCATAAGCGCCAGAACATGGAGCCATCGGGTGATCGGGGGATCAGGTGATTGAAGGATCGGGTCATTGGGTCATCGGGCCGTCAAGAATCGGGTCATCAGGCCATTTGGCCAGCGGGTCGTGGAAAACCAATTCATGATTGCGGTTTTGCCGACTGCGGGACAAAGCCCCCATGCCGTCATCGTGAGTATTTATAGCCTAACGGCTACCCATCATAGGCAGAAACTCGTGCCGAGGAAGGGTAGCGCGGACCTGTTTTTTAGGTCCGCGGATTTTCCTTGTCCATCGGGGACGAGCCGCGGACCTAAAAAACAGGTCCGCACTACACCTGCAGAATTCCAAGGACTTACGCGTCGAATTTCTGCAGAGCGCAGCGAAGAATCCCGCTCTGCCCGCCCAGGACAAACTCCGCGAAGGATCTCGCTCTGCCCGCCCATCCATCGCTGGCCTCTACCTTTGTCGCGCCCCTGCCACTCGTCACTGCTCTCGTCATCGGGCCGTCGAGCGAGTGATAACCCGCTGTCATGGCTCTTTATTTTCCGTGAAGTGGATATCGAACTTTTTATTAGTAATGAACACCACCACCGCGTCTGTGTCCGCCGTCGCGCCATGTTCCATCAGCATGCCCTCCGGAAACCAGACGAAGGCGCCGGGGCCATAGCTGCCGGCGTGCGTGGCCAAAGTGCCTTCCAATACGTACATGCCGTGGGCGCACGGGTGCGTGTGCCAAGTGGTCATGAAGCCGGCCGGGTAGCGAACCAGCCTAATCTCCATGCCCGTGTCCGGGTCCTGGAGCAAGAGCTTGCGGAAGTTGCTCTTGCCGAGGGCCGCCTGGTACCGTTCTTCCCAAGGCATGGCGGTCGTGTCGATAGCGATCATTTCTTGCTGCTTCATGTTATTCTCCCGGCTTGTTTTCATTCGCCATCAATCGCGTAGCGCGAGCGAGGGCGAAACTTTCAGGGCTCGGCCGAGCGGCAGGGCGCTGCCCGCCAGCGTTACGAAGAGCGCCACTGCCAGGCAGACCGGCAGAATCACCCAGTGAATGCCCACCGCCGATCCGAATACGGCCAGCGCCAGACGCCACGCCAGCAGACTGCCGAAGAAATATCCCGCCGCTCCTCCGAGCAAGCCAATCGTGCACGCTTCCAGGAGGAACACCGCGGCTACACGGGCATCGGTGGCGCCGAGCGCTTTAAACAGGCCAATCTCGGCGCGGCGCTCCAGGACCGTGGCCAGCATCATGGAAGCCACCGCCAATCCCGCCGCCACCAGCGCCGCCACCACGAGCAGCGCCATGAGGACGCCGACGCGATTCATGATGCGGCCCTCGGTTTCTGCCACGTGGTAAACCGGCCTGGCTTGCGCCTCGGGAATCGCTTGTTGGATTTGATAAGCAATAGAGCTGACGTAGGGCGTGCAATACCAACGGTCAAATTCCTCCCCCGTAAGGCGCGAAACGTCGGAGTGGGCGAAGGCGTCCTCAGGTTTGGTGAGGGCGCTGATCTCGATGCGCCGCACTTTGTCTTGCAGGCCCGCCCAGCGCTGCACGGAAGCGAGCGGCGCAAGCACCTGGCCGTCCTCCGGTCCACCCGTTTCGAGAATGCCGCGAACGATGAATTCCGCCGGTAATGAGGGCGCAATCGCGGGCGACGATGGGGTGTTCCCCGGGGCAGCCGCGGCAAGCGTCAACGCCTGGTCCGGATGCAGATTCAGCCGCTCGGCAAGGCGGCGGCCCACCAGTGCTCCATGGGTGTCATCATCCGCGGGCCACTGGCCCGTGATCTTCCACGCGGGGTGCAGCTTTTCCAGCCCCGTGACGAACACCTCGGATTTGTCCACGGTCAGGGCTTTCTGAAACCAACTCCCAATCACCACCACCTGCTGGCCCTCGAGCGTTGCGGGCACATAAAGAAATGGCGCAAAGGCCACGATGTTGTTCCGCCAGAAAATCCTTTTCAGACTCAACAGCGTCGATTCCGGCAGAAACGCTCCGGCGCCGGCAGGCCGGAAATCGATGCCGCCCACAGCCACGGGAAGGCCGTCGGCAGCCGGAGTCACCGACAGGTTGGCGCCGAAGGAACGCAGTTCGCGATTGACTTTGTCACCCACATCGAGCGCCAGGGTGGCGACGGCCGCCGTGACGGCGATGCCGAGGGCGACCGCGAAAACACTCAGCAGCTTGCGGCGCCGCCGGCGGGCGAGAGACTCCAAAACGATACGAAAAATCATGCAATGCTCAATGGAAATTTTTGGCGGCGTCGGCCAGCGCCGTCGCGGCGAGGCGCAGCGAATCGCCTTCAACGCGGTAGTCAATGTGGATGGGATTGCATCCCCCCGCCTGGCCGATGGTGGGAACGTAGATCACCGCGCCACAGTTGCGGCAGATCACGTTCTTGCCGTCCTGATAGTAGCCCTGGTGTCCGCAAATCATGCAAGCGTCAAGGCCGGCCCGCACCGTGCCGGAGGAATCCAAGATGGCGATGACTCGAACTTCCGTGCCCCCCACGTCAATCACCATATGGTGCAGGTCATGGTCGGCCAGAATGCCGGTGGGAATCTGCGCCTCGCCATTCTGGATGCTCACACGCTCCGGGGGCGACATGGCGTGGGCAGTGCGGGAATAGATGAATTGCGCGGAAATCAGCACGATGACCAGCAGACTGGCGGCGGTCGCGGCGAGCTTCCAGAAGCGGTCGCGCTGCTGGCCGGCCAATAGCTTGCGGCGCTCGGGAGGCGACAACCGTGCAAACTCCCCGGCACTTGCCTGGCCCGCGTGGAGACGCTGCGCGATGATCAGGAAAAGCGCGAGGGCCACGATGACGACAAAGAAAAAGGCGTCGTTGTTTACGATGGGGCCGATCAGAGCCATTTCTCGCGGGCCGGAAGGCAACACCATGGCTTCCGAAAGTTCGTGTACGCCGGACACAAAAAGTTGCGCCGCGACCACCAACAGCACCATCGTCGTTACCGTAAAAAACTTTCGCAAGTCAACTTTCACGCTGCCTTGGAAAAAGGCCACACCCAGCCCCACAGCCAGCGCCAGGCCCAGCACTCCACCGAGAAAGTTCAGCAACTCGCTGGTGCGTAAGGAAACTGCGGCGAGGAACAGCACCGTCTCCGCGCCCTCCCGGAACACCATGAGGAAAACGAAGAGAAAAAGCCCGGAGGCGGCGCGGCGGCTGGGTGAAGCGGAAAGCTCCGAGAGCTTGGATTCGATTTCCTGCTTCAGGCGCTTGCCCGTTCGCCACATCCAGTAAACCATGGAGGCAACAAAGATCGCCCCCACCAGCATGAGCCAGCCTTCGTAGGCGTCCTCGATCACCTCAAAGCGATGCACCACATAAGCGGCGGCAAGGCTCGCGGCAACGGCAGCGACCAGCCCCCACCAGACGTAACGGCTCCAGGCTTGGCGCCCGGTCTTCTTAAGGTAGCCCAGGACGATGCCCAGAATAAGCGCTGCTTCCACGCCTTCCCGAAGCGTAATGACGAGCGATTGGAACATGGTTTGAAGTAGAGCTGAAGCCCCTGAAATAAGCAACGACTTACATCTTCTATCGTAGAGGTATTCCGTCGATATGTCAATTCTGGATTGAAGGATAAAGGGTTAGGGGTTTTTGGGTTACTACCTAGTTGCAACTAATTTGCAACAATCAAACGGGTTAGGGCGGACTTCTCACCACGCTTGGACGCTTTTGCGGATTGCCGGAAGGGCGGAGCTAAATAGGCCGCGGAAAAACTGCCCTCGGCGTATAACTACCCCGGCGCCCAAGGCGCCACCCCTCCTGAATCAGGAGGGGAGTTGTTGAAAACGCTCCCCTCCTCAGATGAGGAGGGGTGGTGCGCCGAGCGCCGGGGTGGTGCTGAAAGTGTTGGCCCAAAGCGCCACAGAGTTTTTCCGCAGCCTGTTTAGCCCCGCCCTTCCAGACTTGTGGTGAGAAATCCGGGTTAGGGCGTTCGGATCGTGATGGGAATCGCAGCCGTGGGGGTGGTGGGGGTGAGAAAGTGAAACGTCTTGATGATCTTCTTGAAGATGGCCTCTTGAAACTGGAAGGTTTCCGCGGAGGTTAGTCCTATAATGCCAAACACTGTGTTGCCGTGAATGACGTGGACGGCCACGCCGTGCCACTCAGCGCCCTCCAGAACTCCCGTAAAGGTCCGGCGGGTTGCCGTCTGGCCATCGTACTGAAAGGCATCTTCGGAAATCCGATGATACTCCCGGTAGGTTTGGCGAAGCCTGGCTTCCATCTGGTCGCTGGTTAGATTGGGAGCGCCGCTCCACACCTGGCGATCGACGATCAGCAGCGTCCGCTCATCCTCCGTGCCCATCGCCATTATTCCCGAGCCGGTTTCCTTGGGCACGCCTTCGAAAATCTTCCAGTCGGGGGGCTTGAACATGGAGAATTGAAAGGTATCGCTGAAATAATTGTTGCCGTCGACGTGCTCCTCAAGATGTGCAGGCATGGGTACATCCACGGGGTGACTGGGGGGCGGCGGCGGTGGCGGGAGGTCCGTGAGTGTGGGCGCGCGGCCGAGCACGGCGGAGAGAGTCCCTTTCGAGAGGTGCATGGAATCAGGCAGGTGAATGACCGGTGGGGGTGGTGGCTCGGTGGGCACGGTCACAACAATGTAGTGACTGGCGTACGGTGGCGGCGCGGGGGATTTGGCTTGCACAGGCACTTCCACGCTGTGGCTGATGGGAGCGGGTGGTGGCGCTGAGGGCTTGGCAAGCGCTGGGGGCCGTGTTGGCGTGGGGGGAGGCGTTGAGTCTGGAACCCCTTCTGGCGCTGCCTCGACGCGAGCGGGCTTCACGTCTATGGTCTTGGTGGCTGGGCGCTTCGGTTCTTGGGGATTGGAGTTGGCGACGCCGGGCTTGCTCACCTGGATGGAAGCGACCTTGTCTTTGCGGACCAGCGCGATGCCGAACTCGGTCTCGACGCGGAACATATCGTTGTCGTAGCCGACAATGGTTCCGACAATCTTCTGCCCGTTTTTCAGGATGATCTCTTCCGCGCGGGTGGACGGCGGCGCGCCGGCGAGGACGCCGATAACCCACAACACTGCGGTGATGCGTCCAAATTTCATGCGAGGTTGCTCGCCTTCAATACTTTCGCAGCACACCCACCACGCGCCCCTGGATCTTCACGTCGCGAGCGGGCACCAGGATGGCATCCATTTGCGCGTTGGCGGGTTGCAACCGCACTTTGCCGTTGGGTTCGCGGAAGAAGCGCTTCAGCGTGGCGTCGGTGCCTTCGATCAGCGCCACCACGATTTCGCCGTTATCGGCCGTCTGCGCGCCCTCCACCAGGATATAGTCGCCGCTACAGATGTGGTCGTCAATCATGGAGTCGCCCTTGACGCGCAGGACGAAAAGATTCCCCCGGCCGCCGGTAAAGTCGCCGAAGGAAAAAGTCTCCGCGTTGGGAATGGCTTCCACGGGTTGGCCCGCCGCGATGCGGCCGAGCAGCGGGAATTCCATGTTACCCAGTACCTGCGAGGGAGTGAGCGCAGCAACCGGGACGACGGCAGCGTGCCGGTCACCGTCATCGGCTGCCGTCTTGCGCCTCCCAAACGGCCGGACCGCGGTCTTGGAGAAGGGCACGGAAGCGGGAACAGCCACCACTTCCACCGAGCGGCTCTGGTTGTAGCCGCGGCGGATGAACCCTTTCCTCTCCAGCGTCTGCATGTGCTTGTGAACCGTCGCGAGCGACGACAGTCCAAGGCCTGCACCGATTTCCTCAAAGCTCGGCGAATAGCTGTGGCCGTTGATGAAGTTGACCAGAAAATCGAAGACCTGCTTTTGCCGGCGCGTCAGTGCCATGGTGATATCTCCGGGGGAAGAGAGTCGTCAGTTCTCAGTCATCAGTCCTTAGCCCGCAGATCGGACCCGGCAACGTTTGTCGCCCGTGGATTCCGTTCTCAATTCCGCCTTCGGCTCTCCGCTCATCCACCAGGCTGCCCGCTGACGACCGATAGCTAATAGCAGTTACATTCTAGGCGAATAAAAGGCGAATAGGCAAGGGGAAAATAAGTCCCACGCCGGGAAAATTCAAACGCCCATCTTGGCGCGCCGGCAGCGCGAAAATCCAGAGCGGGTAGGAAATCAAGAAGCCACGCGGCATGTGAGCCGCAGGCGTGAAATTGTTAGCACGGCGGGGCTGAACAGGCTGGGGAAAAACCCCTCACCCCCCACCTTGCGGTCCCCCTCTCCCCAAGGGAGAGGGTTTCTGAGTTTTGATTTTAGCCCTCTCCCCCTTCAGGAAGAGGGGGGGCCTCACGTTTTGCGGGATGGGGGGGGCGGCAGCAGATTGATGACGGATTTCCTTTTCTGGCGGTCCGCGGATTTTCCCGCCCGCCTTGCGGGCTATCATGGTGGGCAAGCGGGCTCGAAGTATTGCTTGACCACGAACGGAGAATAGGCTATGTTTATGGCAAGTGCTGGCCTTCTGCTGGCGCGATGAGCCCCGGGGATTCTCTCGCCCCGAGAGGACAGACAGAGCCGTCATCAGTTGTCAGCAAACGCTCACTCCGGCGCGGTTAGCCTGGATTGCTCACCGCGACTCTGGAAGGGCAGGGCTTTAGCCCCGCCGTTGCAAGGCCGTCCTGATTATTTCCAAGTCCCGGAGCCCGCGCAGCTTGCAGCCGCCAGCGGCGCGGGCTCCGGGACGAAGAGAGGGCGGCAGCCGCGATTTCGGCGGGGCTGAAGCCCCACCCTTCCAGCATCGTCCAAACGTGGTGAGAAGTCCGGGTTAGGAGGGAACCGAGGACTCAAAACTGAGAACCGTTTGTCCCCGCGCGGGCGCCGAGAAGGAAATCTGGGGGACCGGCGGAATATCTGGAGAAGGAACCTCGGGAGAATCCCGCGCGATTTTTGAATGTTGATGAAAAAACAGCAGCTTAGCGAGGAATCAGGGAGATTGTGATGGCGGGCTCAAAAAATCAAGTCTTTGAAAATGGGGAAGTTACAAAACATCGCAAGGGAAAGAGGGACGAAAAAAAGGGGGCCCCAAAATGCGGGTGTATCCTTGAATGTTGATGATAACAAGCAAGATAAAAAACTGATTTGAGTCAATTTCGCTGTAATCCTCGAATGTTATAGAAAAATAAACTACTTATCGCCGTGATCCTTGAATGTTGTTCAAAGCAAAAGAGATACTTGCTTGGCGGAAATTATGAATTCTGAATCAGTACTGTCCGGTAAAAGTCCGGGTGATTCGTTGTAACTGCATGAGTGTGCGAAAGTAAAGTACCCAAATGGAATTTTTCGATTTCAATTTTTTAGCTCTTTATGGCGACCATAGGACT
>JBEKQO010000015.1:0-48695 GCA_049519635.1 Terriglobia bacterium
GGTCACCAACCTGTGGCCCAATCGCATCATCGGTGATCGCCAGCCGAACGCCATGAAGAAGTACGCGTGGCTCGACTATAAGCCCTTCCAGGCCGACACGCCGCTCTCCGAATCAGGCCTGCTCGGACCGGTCAAGGTGGCTTCGGTGTCGATGAAGTAAGGCCTGGGTGCAAGCGGGCGGACCGTCTCGCGCCACGCCCCTCGCCGCTACTTTCGGGGCAGGCGAGGGGTCCTCGGGTTGGCCGTTAGCATCCTGGCCCGTGTGCTCATCAGCCAGCATTACTCACGGGACCAGGACACTGTTAGGTGCTTGCAGGAAGTGGCGGGGCTAAACAGGCTGTGGAAAAACCCGTCCGTACTGTCATTCTGAGGAGCCGCAGGCGACGAAGAATCTCGCACTGCCTTGAAAATACTCAGAGCGAGATTCTTCGCTGCGCCCAGAATGACAGCGAATGAGCTCAGGATGACAGCTTGGACAAGTTTTTCCGCAGTCTGTTCAGCCCCCCCTTCCAGACGCGTGGTGAGAAATCCCAGTTAGCGTGTGGACGTAGAATAAACGTGTACCGGTCCAAGAAGTCCCGACGGAAGCAATGGCGAGTTCGCCTTGTACGGCTTCACATCTGCGAATGTATATTTCGTCGTCGCATCCGGTTGTTGATCGCCGATCAGCCGGTTGACCCACGCATTGATCACCTTGATCGTTACTTCGTTGGCGCCAGGCTTCAGAGCGCCGGTGGCATCCACACGGTACGGTGTGTGCCACACGACGCCTAGCGATTTGCCATTCACCGTCACCTGCGCCAGGTTTTTCACGTCGCCTAAGTCAATCCACAGCTTCGCGCCCTTCTTGAACCAGTCCGGCGTAGCCGTAATCGTCTTCGTGTAAGTGCCCGCCCCTGAGAAGTACTTCACACCCGCATCCGTGCTGTCGGGCCACGAGATCAGCTTGTCCAGAGTAACGAATGCCGGCGCGCCACGCCCGGGCTGGAAGCTCACCATCCACGAGCCCTCCACCGTCGCGATCTCCGTCTTCACCACCTTGGGCAAAGTACGTGATGTCTCCTTCGCAGGCTTGCGGAACACCACGAAAACCGTGCCCCACGGCTCCAGATGCAGCGGCACGGTGGTGCGGCCGTCCGCGATATTGTAAGACACAGGCTCAGATTTGCCGGTCTCGGCATGCCACAGTTCCGGCGCCTTCCCCGTTACACGGAAGGTGGCATCCACCGTCTCGTCACGATCGTTGCGATTATCCACGAAGTACAGATCGCCATCCGCAAGCTTGCGATGGACGAAGAGAAGGCGCGTATCGCTCTCCGGCTTGGTGTAATCGAAGTCCGGCGGCACCTTTAACGCGTGGAAGACCTCCGCGAGACTCTGGCCTGCATACACCCTACCTTTGCCCACCGCATGCACCCCGTTTCCATCGCCAAACAGTTCGTCGTTCAGCTTCTGGAACTCCGCCTGATCGTCGGCAAGGCTGGGGTCATCGGTCGGCTTCGCGCCGGCAACGACGGCGCCATCCTCCACCAGTTTGTGAATGGCGCGGAGAACGGGCAAGGACATATGCTTACTGTATGGATCAAGCCCCAGCGCACGATAGCTCATGCCGCTCTTGGTAGTGATGCGGCCATCGGTGACGTGCAGTTCGTGGATCAGGGCATCGGCGTTGATGTAGTCGAACCCATAGGCCGCCGGCACATCCGGTGACTTATTGGCAAAGATCGCGGTGAGGTTGGAATCTTCACCGTAAAAGTAAATCAGGTCAGCGCCGAAGTGCCCCTGCTGAAGCAGATAGCTGCTGCGCGCAATGTAGTTCACCCAGGGACCCGCCTCTTCCGCCCAGGTTTCGTTGCGATTGAACCACTGCCCGAAGGGCCCCAGGGTTAATCCCGGCGCCTTGCCTACCAGGGGCTGGTGCGCCGATTCGTGAATCACAAAGCGATTGATCCCGTTCAGCAGTTCCTGGTCCGCCGTCGGCTTGAGTGTAGCCGGCGACCAAGCCCAAGGCGCGGCAGCCGCCGTCAACGATTCCGCCGCCGCCAAGTTCTGACCATAGATATGCGCCACCGACGCCGATTCCCGATCATCCGCGTTGTAGCCGTATTGCTCCTTGTTCACGCCGGGGACCTGGGTCCACATGGCGCTCATGGGCACTTCATTGAACTTCTTCACTTCCATCCCATCGGCAACAAAGGCGCGTCCGCTCTCATGCGACTCCCCGTAATGGCCCATGCTGCGCTCGTGCAGCGTGGCCTCCAACTGGCCGTAATGCTCGTTCGCGATCAAATCGCCAATGGTTTTGCGAAAGTCCCACAGGAATCGGTCACTGGCTTCTGAACTTTCCACCACCTGCCCGGTGAGAACCGCCATCCACGGCCGTGGGTCATAGCCCCGGAGCTTGGTGAACTGCGCGATCATGTCATCGGTCCAATTCTGCGAACCGGCCTCCCAGCTATCGTTGACCACGTACCGGATGCCGCGCTTGCCCATGTAATCCGCGCCCACGGTTTCCTTGTAGCTGTCCAGGTAGGTGTCCATGTACTTCTTCACATAGTTGCGGTTCAGCTTATCGACTTCCAGGCCCGTGGCCTCTGGGGTCGCCGGATGGTTGGTGATCCCTAAGAGTGAATAGCCGAACCGGAGTACGACCCAATTGCCGGCGGGTGGGGTCCAGTCGAGGGTACCGTCCGCGCGCATTTTCGTCGTCAGGTCGATTACGTCGGACTTAGCGACGGCATCGGTTGTCGCGACGGCGGGCGTCGAGAACGGATAGAGATCCTCAACGGGAGTGAAGGCGGCCTTGTCCTCGAACCGGTTGACTCGCGCTCCCGGATGCAGCACCAGCTCGGCAATTTCATAGTCGGTCGGAGGCGGGCCAATCTTGAGGCCCATGGAATTGGGGTCCACGCCGACCATCCAATCCGGCAAGGGTGGAGGGGGAATCCGCTTGAATACGACACGGAAAAATTTCGCCGACACCGGAAGGAAAGAAACGGTGTGCTGGGGAGAGTCACCGTCCGCAATCTTCACGATGGTCCGGAAGCTTTGCCCGTCTTCACTGGCTTCGAGGGATTTCTCCGGATTTGTAAGCCCGGCCACCATCGCGCTAATCCAATCGAAATCTTTCGTCACGATGGTAACGGCGCGAATCGTCTGGGGCGCAGGAAATTCATACTGAATCCAGGCGTTCTCGCCGGCGGCGGGAATGGGGAGCTTGGTGGTTGTTTCCAGGTCGCCATCGCTGAGGATTGTGGCGTCAGGCGTTCCGGAGCTCGCCGTAATCTTCGGCTGCAAGGATTCGATGGACACGTCGCTTGCGGGCCGGCGGTAGGCGATGACCGCCGCATCCGCGTAAAACTGAGGAATCGCCTGGGCCCCATTGGGTGCCGGCATCAGATCGTGAATACTGATGTTCTGAAATGCCCCGGTGTTTGACGGCGGATGAGCCAGGGTGCCCGTGAACGGCCTGCCGCCTTCGACGAAGGTCTCACTCCACACATACTTCTTCATTCCCTGCGACGCCGGGACCCAAGGGCCGCCCGATTCGCTCCAACCCGGCGAACCGGCAATCGCTTCTTCCAGGCCCAATTGATCGGCGAGAGTCGTCGCGTACTTGAAAGCATCTTTCCAATCAGGGGTCATGTAAGCCAGGCGCTTTTCCACCACCTGGGGCGTCGATAAAGCCGCATCAAAATTCTGAAAGCCGCCCAGACCCACCCGGTGCATCCACTCCAGGTCCAGCTTGATGCCTTCTTTGGTGATGTTGCCGTTCATCCAGTGCCACCATACCCGCGGGCGCGCACCTTCCGGCGGATTCTCAAATCCGCTCTTGAGCGGATCGGGTTGGTTCTGAGCCATGACGGTACTGGCGCCGAGTAAAACCACCATGATTGCGTAGATCAGCATCCTTGACCGAGGCTTTGTGGCATAACACTTTTTCGCGCTCATCATGTTCCTACCTCTCCCAAGCCAGCCATGGGTATTCCTTCCCCGCCGACGAAATCCGGGGATGGGTCATCCGCGCCGCAGATCATAGCACGCGGGAATTTGATCGGAAAGAACATCCCATGCCGGGGGTTAAGCGTACTCCTGCGCCAAGCGCACGAAAAGCGCGTCATTGGGGTAAAGGCGATTTACATTTTCAGGAGTTACCAATTCGTGTAGTGAATGCCTCTGGGGTTGCGTTCTTTCCCGACAGGGCATCCGTGGCGATGCAGACAAGGGCGTCGCCATACCTTTTCCGGAAAATAGGCCACCGGACCCATTAACCGGGTTCCGGTCTCGCGCATCTCCGCGCGGGCCTCCGGTTCGGCATTCTATCCCCCCCACAGCACAATGGGCGCCGCGTCCACATTCTTGAAAGGCTCGAAGTGCGCCCAAAGCACTCGGATCGTTGGCGCCCCCAACCATGACGTGTTTGGCGGCGTTGTCGCGAAGGTATTTCCTGAGGCATTCGAGAGACGCACGGAACTCCCCTTTGGCATCCAGCCGGACGACTCGGCATTTTTCCACGGCGGGGAAAACCTCCTTGATCCCATCCAGGATTCCGTCCACTTTGGTACGGACCAGCGGGCCCGCTTTGGAAATCTCCAGCAGGAGTATGTCGTCTACCGACGCCTGCCAGTGTTGCGCAGCGTGCTGAAAACGAGGTTTCCTGGTATCGCCTCCCGCAAGTGGAAAGGAGGCTCGGCAGTGTTCGAGAGCAGCAAAAGGCGCTCGCCGAATTTCCGCGTCTGCATGGTCGCGCGGCGAGCCAGCAGGAAGCCGGGAGAGACCTGTTTTCCCCCGGTGAGGTGACGAGACAAACGATTGACCCATATGCTCCGCCGTAGTAAGTGCGGGCGGGGCCCGTGATGGCCCGCTTTTGGGGAGGCTGAACTCGATTGCACATCCCGGCGCGGTAAAGATTAGGGTGGTGTTAAGTTCCAAATCCCCACAGGTTCCAAAGCCGCTATTGACAACTCGTGTGAGCAGATTTATACTAATCCTCGACGAAATTTGTTTGCACAACTTGCCGGAACTCGGGAACTAGGCCGGGTCCGTGCCCCAGAGCCCCTTGGTCGTTAGTGCTGGCGAGAACCAATGCCCACGGACACGTCGGGTGTCATCATTAAAAATGAGCGGTGAAGAACAGCCGCAAGAAAATGTTGGAAGATGGCATAAGGAGAGTCAATTATTCTTGCCGGTTTCCAGGGACAGTTCTTTCCGGGTGGTCAAGGAGAAGCAGGGGTGAGAGAGAATGCCGTGCACCCCGACCTGCTTGGGGGCTCAGTTCGAAGCTTGCGTACTGTGGTTAGAAAAACCCTTTTCCGACTTCCCCGCTGAAGGTAGCCCTCCACGGAGGCCGTGAAGAAACAAATCAATCGGGCCGGCCCCCGGAGGATGAGGTGGATGGGTTGTCAGCCGGAGATTCCCCTCGACTCGCCGCAAAGAACTCCGGGAAAGTTGGAGCCCGGCACCATTAGGAATCGTCTACAATCTGCCGAACATAAAGGCGCATTGATCTACCCGGAGGAGTAAAGCTGGCAGGTTCATAAAGCGGTAGGAAGAGTCTGCGGATTTTGCCGCGGCAGTGGTCGGCGCTCGAAGAGCATGGTTCGAATTTTTGCCGCTTTCGTGAGAATTCTAGCGGTGTCGAGCTTCAAACCGGGAAGCGGAGCTACGTAGCTTGCGGGTGGAGCAGGCTCACACTGCGGGAAGTGCCGGTACCGGTGGCCGCGGTTATCATCGAGTCGTGAGGTTGAGTATCGGATTGAGGTGAGGCCAATGGTAAGGAATAGAGTACGGGGTCGGGAAACACGAAGAGTTACGATGGTAAGTGGGTCAGGGCTCGCGGTTTTTCTTCTGACCAGCATGGTCGCGGGCTGGGCCCGGCAGCAGGCCGCCACTCCTGCGGGGCCGTCGGTGGTACCATCGACGAGTACCAGCACTCCTGAGGGTCCGCCCGAGGCCCTTAAGGCGCCCATCAGCGATTATGCCGTAAGCCCGGAGGACCTGTTGGACGTCAATGTTATGGACGTGCCGGAAGTCACTCGCGCCTACCGTGTTAGTTCCAATGGGCTTCTGACCTTACCCCTGCTGCCTGAACCAATCTCTGCCGCCGGCGAAACCCTGGATCAACTCTCGCACCTGATTGCCGCCAAATTTCGCGACGCGGGCATGCTCAATAATGCGCATGTAACAGTTTCACTGGTAGAAACAAGGTTGCATACGGTTCTGGTATCCGGGGAAGTAAAAACCCCACAGTCGTACCCAATTTTCGGCCCAACGCGGTTGCTCGATATGATCGTTAAAGCGGGGGGGCTGGCCGAAGGTGCCGGCAACGATGCCATCATCATGCGGGGAGACATCGGCGTGCGGGCGGATTTGGAAGAAAGCACCCGGTCAAGTGCGGTGAGCCCCCCAGTCCCGGGACAGTCATTCACTGTGGATATTCGCAAGCTGATGCAGACGGGCGACGATCCGGGCAATATCCTCCTTTATCCGGGGGATCGAGTCACGGTCCAACGAGCCGCCCTCATTTACATTTTGGGAGCAGTGGGGCACCCGGGTGGATACGTGCTGAACGCAGCCAGTGACCAGATTACCGTACTTAAAGCATTGGCAATGGCGGGGGATGTGACCAATCTTGCCAAAAAGAGTCGAATCACGCTCCTGCGACGGAAGTTGGCAGGCCCGGAAGAGAAACGGGCGGAGATTCCTTTGAATTACAAGGGAATGCTGAAAGGGCAGATTGCTGACGTGCGGCTAATGCCAGACGATATTCTCTATGTTCCCGAAAGCGCCTCGCTAAAGGCTTGGCACACCTCGGTTAATTCTGCTGTTTCCATTGCGACTTATGGTGGCTCGGCATTGTTGATTTACCGCTGAGGGTTGCGGTTGACAAGAGGACTGCCAAATTTGATTTCTCGAGGGGAGTTTGCCGGTGTCAGATAATGAGTCTTTAACACCCATAGAACGTCATTTACCGCAGAGGATAAGCAGCTTCTCGCCGGCGACGCTTGAGCTGGAGGCACAAGGTGGGGAATCCCACTTCACTCTGTCTTCCTTTTGGCGCCTCATCGTAAAGCGCCTTGCCACCATCCTTACCGCCACCCTTGTCGTGTCAGTGCTGACGGGGATTTACACATTTAAGCTGCGGCCCTTGTATAGGGCGACGGCAACCATACAGGTGGAGAATGCCTCTCCCCAACTCCAAAGCCTCAATGAGGTTTACCGCCAAGCACCCATTGACGATTTCATGTTCCTGTCTACCCAGATGCAGGTGCTGCAAAGTGACAGCTTGGCATGGACAACGATCGAGCAACTCGGACTGGACCGTGCAGTAGCCTCCCCTGGTAAGGCCGCGGCTGCGGGGGAGTCGCCAGCGCAAATCGCGGAAGCAAACAAGACGTCCCTGATCGCGAGTTTTAAACAAGGAATCACGGTCGAGCCCGTGAAGGAAACCCGCATACTCGCCGTGAGTTACGAATGCCCAAGTCCAGTCATGGCGGCGAATGTCGTCAATCATTTAATCAACAACTACATCGATTCCAATATCGAGGAGCGATTCGTTTTTACCCGCCGGGCCTCCGGGGGAATGGAGCAGCAATTACAAGATTTGAAGACGAAGATGGAAAAATCTCAGCAGGCTTTGGTCGATTATGAGCGCCAATACCTGATCGTCAACCTCGGGGAGAAGGGGACCATCAACGACGAAAGGCTGGTGGAACTCAACAAGAACTTCACCAGTGCTGAGAGTGACCGGGTGCAGAAGGAATCCGTTTACAATCTTGCCAAGGCTAACGAAGGGCAGGCTGGAATCATTGTGCAGGATTCCCTTCTCCAGCATTTGGAGGAGAAATACACCGATCTCAAGGAGTCGTATGCTGATGCCCTGGGCCAATATGGACCTAATTTCCCCAAGGTTACTCGATTGCGCGACCAGCTTACGCAAATGGATTCGCTAATGGAAAATGCCCGTAAGCTGGCAATTGAGAAGGTTCATAATGACTACTTGGCGTCGCTCAGCCGGGAAAAGCTCCTGGGCGAGGCTTTGATTAAAGAGAAGGGGAATGTGGGCGCGCTCAGTGAGCGCATGATCGAGTACAATATTTTGAAGCGGGAATTCGAAGCCAACCAGCAGCTCTATGAGACCCTCCTGCAACGCTTGAAGGATGCCACTCTGGCCGCCGCCCTGCAAGCCCCCAACGTCCACTTTATTGATGCCGCGACTCCCCCCGTGCATCCGATCAGTCCGAATCGGCCGCGCAATCTGGCGGCGGGCCTGTTGGTGGGCTTGATTCTTGGGATAACCCTGGCCTTCGTGCAGGAAGCTCTCGACAGTTCGGTGCGGACCCCGGAAGAAGCGGAAAGACTCGTAAACGCTCCAGCTTTGGCGGTTATCCCTGCTGAAACCGACGGATACAGGCGAAAGCAACTGTCCGCCGGCCGCCCTCTAACCGCAGGGGGGCCGGACGGAGTTGGCTTGGCACTCCTGAAGCGGCCGTCTTCACCCATGGCGGAGTCATTCCGCAGCCTGCGGACTTCGGTGTTGCTTTCCACGGCCCCGCGTCCGCCTCAAACCCTGCTCGTTACTAGTGCCCAGGTCGGCGAGGGAAAGACGTCCATCGCCTCCAATCTGGCCATGTCTTTCGCCCAGAGGTCAGGCCCCGTTCTGATCATTGATGCCGATTTGCGCCGCCCTTCTGTCGCGAGGACGCTGGGAGTATCCAATGACAAGGGTTTGAGCAGCTTCTTGACCGGTGCTCACTCCCTCGATGAGGTGTTGATCCAATATGAGCGCATCCCGAACCTTTGGATCTTGCCGGCGGGCCCGCGACCTCCCGATCCCGCTGAACTGCTCTCTTCCCACATGATGGAGGCAACGCTGAAGGACCTGACGAAACGGTTCACGCAGATTGTCACTGATTCTCCCCCGCTCCTGCTGGTTACCGATGCTGTAGTCCTCTCCGCCATGGTGGACGGAGTTATTCTCGTGGTTGCCAGTGGAACGACGGCGCGGGGGGCGCTTGCCCGTGCCCATCGAATCCTTGAAAACGCCGGTTCGCGGGTCCTGGGCATGGTGCTTAATAAGGTTGACATGCGTTTCGACACTTACTACGGATCCTATTACGGTCCCTACCACAAGGCGTATTATGATGAGATCACTGTAACAAATCCCTCACATTCATCAGGAGGAAGCCGTGTAAGAAAGGATTCATCCCGCAGGGTTTGAGCATTCAGATTGGTCGAGCGCATCAAAGTGGATTTCTCCCGAGGCGTGGCGGGAGCCGGTTCCGAAGCATTCACTCATCATTGCTTCCAGGATCATTTACGAAATGAGTCAAATTCCCAACCCTGTCCCTTCTGGTGAGAGGGTTTTGTTCAGGCGCAGTTCAAATCACATCTATGAATGGTCCTTGCGCCCTTGGTGGCGAGTCACCTTTTTCTTGATACCCATCATTGCCTGTAGCGTTTGGTTGGCCTATGAAACGATTCGTGTGGCGTGGGTTACAAGCGAGCTTGATTCCTTTTCCATCGGGGATATTCAGAAGGCGCTCCGACAGGATCCGGACAATCCCGATTTGGTCCATTGGCTGGGACTGGTTTATTCCTTTAACCCCACGGAGGTAAACCTGTCAGAGTCAGTGAAATACCTTCGCCTGGCAGTCCACCTCAACCCTCGGCGTTGGGATTCTTGGTCGGACTTGGCTACGTCCTGTGATTTTGTTGGCGACACCGCTTGCTCGGATGAGGCCTTCGAGCGGGCCCAAGCCCTCAACCCCATGACGCCGGCTTTACAGTGGGCGATGGGTAATCATTATCTCCTGACGAATCGCGAGGAGAAGGCCTTTCCCTACTTTCGCCGGCTTCTGGACCTGGACACGGGTTATCTCGACGCAACATTTAGGTTGTGCCTGCGCGCTACACGGGACCCGCAAGCGATCTACACCGAGGTTGTCCCCCAGGGAAAGGATGCCTCTGCAAGGTTCGCTTTCCTTGGGTTTCTAAGCTCCACCGCCGATTACGAAAGTGCCATGCGGATTTGGGGAAAGATGCTTTCCGGACCTGATCGCTCTCCTAACCTGTCGATGGTAAAACCCTTCCTGGACTCACTCATCGGCCATGATCAGTTTCAGGATGCCGGCACGGTTTGGGACGACCTTCAGCGCACTGGAGCTATCCTACCCGCGCCTAATCGCGAGCCCCGCAACCTTCTCTATGACGGAAGTCTTGCCGGGCCGCCCCTCAACACGGGATTTGCCTGGCACATGAACGCCTCTCCGGATTTGGAGTATGATTTCTCTGATCCCTCTGGCTTCCAAGGCGCGAAGTGCCTCCGGATTAATTTCGCCGTGGGTCGAAATGCGGATTATGATTTGTTGGACCAAGTCGTTCTGATCAAGCCGAAAACGCGGTATCAATTAACGGCTTACGTGCGCTCCGACAATCTCTCCTCCGACAGCGGACCGAGGTTGCGAATGGACGAGCTGGGTTGTGCGAATTGCCCTACCCAGACGAGCGATCCCACGGTGGGAACCACTTCGTGGCATCCCATCGGGTTGGAGTTTATGACCCAACCGCAGACACAGGCGGTGAGAGTTTCTTTTTGGCGGCCACAAGAGCAGAGGTATACAGGCGATATAACCGGCACGGTTTGGCTGGACGACCTTACGCTTCGCACCGTGGAAGCTCCCGGACCCGAGGTAAGCCAAGCGAGGCCCCATTGACCATCCCCAACCTCTCAAGGTCTTCGGCTCATCCCCGCGGACCCTCCTCGCATGACGATCGCCGAATCTCTTCATCTCCTTTTCACACTTCCGCCCGAGTTCTTCTCGTGGCCACAATTTGTGCCGCCCCATGGGCTTTCGGCGCCGTACAACCATGGGCGTGGGGAACCTTGATGGTTCTGTCCCTCCTTATACTGATTCTCTGGGCAATGGGCTGCGCCTATCGCGGCGTTCTTAGAATGACCTGGTCCCCGCTCTACTGGCCTTTCCTGGCGTTTCTAGTCCTTGCCGTCGTGCAATATCTCGCCGGCCTGAGTGCCGACCACGTGGCGACGCGTGAGGCAGTCCTGAAGATTGTCACCAACTTGATTTTTTTCTTTCTGGCGGGCCAACTTCTTAACGCCCAACCAGAGAATGGCAAGGCTTTGGAATGGCTCGGCCTGATCGCTGCCCTGTTGGCTTTTGCTTTGTGCATCCTGGGTTTGGCGCAGATGTTCTGGGGTGTGAATCCGCAAGTTATTTACTGGACTTATCCCGTCGCCGTGGGCTCGGTCTTCGGACCCTACGTCAATCACAATGACTATGCCGGCTTGATGGAAATGCTTCTTCCTATTTCCGTGGCATATGTTCTTTCCCGTTCCTCGAGTATACTCCCGAGGTTATTGCTATGGTCCGGGGTGATTCTTGTCATTACCTCCATCTGGATATGCGGATCGAGAGGCGGCACGCTTGTCCTCTTGATTGAGGGGCTGCTATTGGCAGGCATTTTGTTTTGGCACCGGCCACGCGGCGTTTCCCCACGTCTGCTCCCCGTCCTATTGGGAGTTGTGCTGATTGCCGTCGGCGCTTTTTCCTGGATGGTCAGCGCTGGGCACGTGGGTAGCCGTGCGTGGTCTATTTTTGAAACCAATCGATCCTTGGAAGTAACAATCGGAGACCGGTTTCGGGTGGGGATTGACACGCTTCATATTGCTCGAAGCCATCTTTGGATGGGAATAGGCGTGGGATGCTTCGAGCAGGCTTTTCCAAAATACATGACGTTTCCCTCCGAACTGCATTGGACCCACGCCCATGATGACATTCTGGAGGCTGTGGCTGAAACCGGGTTGCCGGGGGCGGCACTGATTTTGGTGGCAGTCGTGCTTTTTTTTGGTATTGCGTTCCGCCGCATCCAGGAACGCCTGCGGCACGGGTGGGGCTGGATTCAAATGGGCGCGACAGTGGGGGCAGTGGGATTGTTCTTCCATAGCTTTGTCGATTTTAACTTGCGGGTTCCCGCCAACGCCGCGTGGTTTGTGATATGTCTGGCCGTCGCGACGCACCCGCGTATCTCGCCCGAACGCCCCCAAGGGTGGCCCGGGAGTCGATCTCAGAACAGAGCGGGCGATTCGTAATCTAAAAAGCCAAGGGGACGGGATCGTCTGATTCGCCACTTGGACCATTCTGCAGACCCGAATGTTGCGCTGGTCTAAGGCCGGGGAGAGATTAACAATAATTAACCCTGGGGATGGGCTAAAACAGACCGTCGGAACGTGGCGAGATCTTGCGCGGAATTCGGCGCGGTTTTGCTGTATGCTATTACGGTTTAGATGTTTATTGGGTTCTCGGAAGGGCCGCATCGGGAGGACGCCCCCCGAACCCTTCAGCGTCTATGGACAGTCGAAGTCATGAGATGAATAGCAAGTGCTATCGTTGCGGGCGCAGCACTTCATGGGGAGATCCACGTGGCTGTACGGTCCCTGCGGCAAGAATTTTGGGACCACAAATTTCAAGGCGTGCAAAGTGCTGGGGACGAACTCCGGGATGCTGGTTTATTCCACCAAACGGACCTACAACCCCAAGGTGGAGAGTCGAGTTGCCTTAGACGATCCGGTATGAACTACGAATGAATAACGCGGCCAAAGTGGTGCGATCCCATCGAATTGCACCGGCGAGTCCAGGCCAGGCCAAAATGGATTGGGGTGGGGAGGAGGCGGTTTGAGGGACGTCGTCATCATCGGAGCAGGTCCGGCAGGCATACATGTCGCCTTTCTATTAGCTCAGGCGGGGCTGGATGTCGTCCTCTTCGAGGCCCAAGGCCGGATTGGCGAGAGGGCAATCTGCTCCGGCGTGGTCGGCGAGGAGGCTTTTGGCCGCTTTGATCTTCCCACTCAGCCCATTTTGTCAGACATTCGGTGTATTCAAGCGATCTCTCCCGGAGGCAGGAAGCTGGAGCACCGGACGGAAGCACCGCTTGCGCAAGTAATCGATAAAGGTGAGTTTAATCGTGCTCTGGCAGAGCGCGCGATCAAGGCCGGGGTAGAATTGCAACTCGGCTGTTGGGTAGGTTCTGTGCAAGTGGAAAAGCATTCGGTAGAGATCCAATACCGCTCTACCGAGGCAGGGCCGGCAAATCTCCGGGCGCAGGTAGCCGTCATCACCACCGGCGTCAATGGTTCCCTGAACCATGCTTTAGGGTTGGCGCATCCCCGGCAATTTTTGCGGGCTCTCCAGGCGGAATTGACCCTACCGCCCAATGGCCATGGTAATGCCACCAGGGTATTTGTCGGCCAAGGGGTTGCCCCTGGAGCTTTTGGATGGGAAATCCCACTGGGTAACAACCGGTCGAGGGTGGGGCTGATGACGGAGTACAATCCTGACCCTTATTTCACGAAACTCCTCCGGAGGATTGCACCCCACATCGACATTTCAACTTTGCGGATCGACCGAAAGGGGATTGCGCAAGCGGCCGCGGGCCGTTGCGTGGTCGAGCGCGTTATCGCTGCGGGTGAAGCCGCCGGCCACATCAAGACCACGACCGGTGGAGGAATCTACTACGGCCTGCTTTCAGCCGAACTGGTCGCCGATGTGCTGATTCGCGCGTTCCGGAGCAAAAACTTCAGCAATCGCACCTTGGGCGAGTTCGAACGTTATTGGCGATCGACTTTCGGTAACGAGCTGATGGTCGGCTATTTCGCCCGGAAGCTCGCCAGCCACTTTACCGATGGGCAAATTGACAGTTTCTTCGATGTGGCAAATGCCACTGACCTGCTGGCTCGGTTGAACGGCAGGTTGAAGTTTGATTGGCACCATCGCGCGCTGCTGGCTACCTTGCGAGCCTTGCTGACCCTGCCCGGGGGCTTAGGGAACAGGCTTTAGATGACAGCCGGTAGGGTTATAGCGCACAGGGCATAGGCGAAAGGTCCCAGGTGACGGAAGGCGCGGTAACTTGTCGCCTGCAAACTGTAACCTAATCATGTTAAAACGGCTTTTTGACGTTTCGCTATCCGGGCTCGGGCTAATTATCTCTTCGCCCCTTTGGGCAGCAATTGCCGTGGCCATCAAGGTCGAGGACGGGGGGCCCATCTTTTATGGCCAACCTCGCGTGGGGAAGGATTGCAAGGAATTTCAGAGCGTCAAGTTCCGCTCCATGGTGCCGGATTCGGATGCCAAGTGGGGGGTCGTTCCCGCCAAAGAACGCGATCCGCGGATTACGCGCGTGGGCCGGATTCTGCGGTCCACAGCCATGGATGAACTACCCCAGCTCTGGAATATCTTCCGCGGCGACATGAGCTTTGTTGGACCAAGACCAGAGTGGTCGGAACTCGTAAAGAAGTTTCGCTTGGATATTCCCGAATTTGACCGCAGGCACGCCGTCACCCCCGGGCTTACGGGAATCGCACAAATATACGGCCACAGCGAACTACCCCGGCGCCAGAAGCTCCGTTACGACCTGCTTTACATCAAAAGGCAGACCTTTGGGTTGGATCTTCGCTTGGTCTGCATCTCCTTCCTCGTGACCTTTACCGGAAAATGGGAAGAGCGCTCCGCAAAATTGCCGCGGCTGCTGGGAGGACGGCGCGCCGCAAGAGGGCGAGTCGCGCCGATTTCCAAGTCTTCGTACCAGGCCCCGGCCGGGCGGAGTTGAACTAAAGCCCAAGGCGTTTTCACCCAATAGGTCTTTGCCAGCCAAATCTTAGTATGAAAATGCAACCCTTGATCCAGCAGCCAGGGTACCCGCCCTGTACCGATGTTCTCGGGGCTCCTGTCCATATTATTGACGTCGAGAACGTTGTGCGCATGATGGAGCAATGGATCCGGGAGCGTGACCGGCCCCATTGGATCGCGGTAACGGGCTCGCACGGGGCGCTCGAGGCGCACAAGCATCCCGCTTTCCGCGCCGTTCTCCGTAGCGCCGATCTTTCTGTGCCGGACGGGCGGTGGGCTGCACGCGTTGCGGCCAAGAAGATGTCCTGTGAAACCCATCAGGTTCGCGGGGCAGATCTGTTGTCGGCGTTTTGTGAGCTTTCCCGTCAGAAGGAATTCACAAATTACTTCTATGGTGACACTGATGAAATCCTAGCGTTGGCCAGCGAGCGGCTGAGGCAGAAGCATCCTGGGGTAAAGATTATCGGCGCATACTCGCCGCCTTTTCGTGAGCTTAGTCCCGACGAAGACGCGGAAGTTATTGAAAAGATTAATCATGCTAACCCCGATGTGCTTTGGGTAGCTCTGGGCCTTCCCAAACAGGAGAAATGGATTTTCGCCCATCGGCACCGATTGAGAACGCCTGTAATCGTAGCGGTGGGAGCGGCGATCAAGTTTCACAGCGGAAAGGTTGTTCCGGCGCCGCGCTGGGCCAGCCAAGCCGGCTTGGAGTGGCTGTGGCGATTATTGCACGAGCCCCGCACCGTCTGGCGAAGGGCCTTGATTTACGGCCCCCAGTTTACGGCTCTTTCGTTGCTCGACTTGATGTGGCACAAGAAGCGGCGGCAAGAAGTCAAGTGCCCCTAGCAGGCGTGTGCGCCGTCCTTCCAAACCCGCAATGACAAGCCAGGACTAGCTTACTGGGCAATTTTGGACATACTGTGGAGCACTACCCTTGAACAAACCGGCGCCGGTTACGCCTGGGAGCAGCGAATGGCCTATCGCCATCCTGGGGGGCGGGATGACGGGCTTGGCTGCCGGCTGGGCCTCCGGCCTGCCCGTTTTCGAGGCCGAGGAGGCGCCGGGAGGAATCTGCTCGTCTTATTACATCCGCCCCGGTACGCAAGAGCGGCTCCATCAGTCCCCGCCGGATGAAGAGGCTTACCGGTTTGAAATTGGCGGTGGGCATTGGATCTTCGGCGGAGACCCTGCCGTCCTTCGCCTGATTCGTAAGCTTGCACCAACAGTCGCTTACGAGCGGAAGTCTTCTGTTTTCTTTCCTGATCAGAATCTTTTTGTCCCCTATCCGCTTCAGAACCACCTGGGCCACTTCGGCCAAGAGTTTCGCGCCAAGGCGCTGGTAGAGATCCTGATCGCTCCTCAGGGTAAATTTCGAACGATGGCGGACTGGATGTTCCAGAGTTTTGGCCCTACCCTAACGGATTCATTTTTCGGACCGTTCCACGAGCTATACACCGCAGGGCTTTGGAAAAGGATTGCCCCGCAGGACCCCTACAAATCGCCCATCGACGTTGCCTTGGTGATCCGCGGCGCCTCTGAGGCTACGTCCCCAATCGGGTACAATACCACTTACCTTTACCCAAAAGGCGGGCTGAACGCTTTAGCCCAAGGGTTGGCACAAGGGTGCGATGTGCGCTACGGGAAGCACGTCGCACGGGTTGATATCCTGAGCAAGACCCTCATTTTCCAAGATTGCGGCTCATTCCGGTACGGATCCCTCATGTCAACCCTTCCCCTCAACAAGATGATTGAAATGACAGGAATCAAGCTGCCTGAGGAAGCAGACCCTTATACCTCCGTGCTGGTGTTGAACATCGGCGGCATACGTGGTACTCAATGTCCGCTCGATCACTGGATTTACCTTCCCTCCAGCCAAACCGGTTTCCACCGCATCGGGTTCTACAGCAACGTCGATGTCAGCTTCCTGCCCAGTTCGGCCCGGGCGTCAAATAATCGGGTCGGCATCTATGTGGAGAAAGCTTATGGAGGTGGCCAGAGACCCTCGGCCCAGGAAATCCGGGATTACTCCCAGGCTGCGTTGAGAGAGTTACAGCAATGGGGGTTCATGGGGGAGGCAGAGGTGATTGACCCCACCTGGATTGAGGTGGCCTACACTTGGTCCTGGCCCGGATCCAAATGGCGCGCGGCGGCATTGAAAGCATTGGAGGAGCATGACATCCAGATGGTGGGAAGATATGCCCGCTGGGGATTCCAAGGTATTGCCGATTCCCTGCGCGATGGCCTTTACGTGGGGGCCGCGAACCGGGTGCAGGGGCCAAAAGGCTGCTGATCTAACCCCCCGGGAGTGGGTGGTATTGGGCCAGGCCAGGGGGAGAGCACCACACCTTGCGGTTGGGAGAGAAGAGAAATCCGGTGGGCGGAATTGCCTTAATAGGATATACTTAATACCTTGAATCTTAGGTCAAATTGGCGGTCTCCGCGGTGGTTCCCGTCCAGAATCGCTTCATACTGTTAAATGCAAAAGGGCTATGGGCTTTCCCGTGTTGCTCTCGGGAAGCGGGGTGAGGGGCGCGAGGTGGCGAAAATGAAAGTCGTCATTCTATGCGGGGGGATGGGAACCCGGCTGAGGGAAGAGACAGAGTTCCGGCCGAAACCGCTGGTGGAAATCGGCGGAAAGCCGATCCTCTGGCACATCATGAAAATATATTCCCATTACGGCTTTAAGGAGTTCGTGCTCTGTCTCGGCTATAAAGGTCATCTGATCAAGGAATACTTCCTCAACTACCGTGTGATGCAAAGTGACTTTACCCTCCGGCTTGACTCTCCTGAGCATCCCGATTTCCATCATCGGAGCGACCCCGTCGATTGGTCGATAACCTTTGCGGAAACGGGCGCCGATGCCATGACGGGCGCGCGCGTGAAACGGGTTGAGAAGTACATTCAAGAAGACGACTTTCTACTAACGTATGGAGACGGTCTTGCCAATATCGATGTCGGCAAGCTTCTGGAATTCCACCGCGGACATGGAAAAACCGCTACCGTGACGGGGGTACGCACCAATTCGCGCTATGGTGAACTCTCCGTACTGGACGGGCGAGTGAAGCGCTTCAGCGAGAAGCCCCAGACGGAAGAGGGATTCATCAGTGGTGGATTCTTTGTATTCCAGCGCCGGCTCTTTGACTACCTTTCGGACGACGATGGCTGTGTGCTGGAGCTTGCACCTCTCGAAAATCTGGCCCAAGAAGGCCAACTGATGAGTTACCTTCACCCCGGATACTGGCATTGCATGGACACCTATCGAGACTTCATCGTTCTCAATGATTCATGGAGGCAAGGGGCCCCTTGGAAAATATGGGAGTAGACGGGAACAAGAGCCGGCCAGGTGGGCAGGTGGGCAGGTGGGCAGATGCTAAAAACGGGCGGGAGAACACTTGCCGTTCGTGCGGCAGCCCCAGACTTGAAACCGTCCTTTCCTTGGGTGTGACGCCTCTCGCGAACTCACTCTTGACGAAAGAGGATCTCGCACGTCCGGAGCCAACTTTCCCCCTGGACCTTGCCTTCTGTCCCGCTTGCTCGCTTGTCCAGATTACCGAGACTGTTCCTCCTGAAGCGCTGTTCCGGGAGTATCTCTACTTCTCTTCGTTTTCCGATGAGATGCAGAGCAACGCCGCGGCCCTCTCCCGGCGCTTGATTGATTCGCTGCGTCTCGGAGCCGACAGTCTTGTGGTGGAAGCCGCCAGCAATGACGGCTATCTATTGCGTCATTACCTGTGTGTCGGCGTCCCCGTGCTCGGAATCGAGCCCGCCCTCAATATCGCGCGTGTCGCCCAGGAAAAGTATGGGATTAAGACACTTACGGATTTTTTCGACGAATCGTTGGCGGCCCGATTGCGCCATGAAGGTATCCGAGCAGACGTGTTTCATGCCAATAACGTGCTGGCGCACGTTGCGGACCTTAATGGGTTCGTCGCGGGCATTCATTTGCTCTTAAAGGATGACGGAGTTGCGGTTATCGAAGTTCCTTATGTTATGGAAATGATCGATCACTGCGAGTTCGACACCATCTACCACGAACACTTGTGCTACTTCTCGGTAACCGCACTCCAGCACCTCTTTCAGCGGCATCAACTGGAGATTCAAGACCTGGAGAGGCTGCCGATCCACGGCGGTTCAATTCGATTGTTCCTTCGACAACGCGCGGCCGTTGATCCCACGCCCGCGGTGTCACATCTTCTTGAGCAGGAAGCTTCCTGGGGTGTCAACAAGTTTGGCTTTTACAGCGGTTTCGCGGGCCGCGTGGGGCAGGTTAAGGGCTCGCTTTGCCGTCTACTCGCGGATTTAAAGGGCACCGGGGCCCGGGTGGCCGCTTACGGCGCAGCCGCCAAGGGTAGCACCCTCCTGAATTACTGCGGCATTGGTCAGGAATGGTTAGATTTCGTCGTCGATCGCAGTCCCTACAAGCAGGGGCGATACATGCCCGGCGTCCATCTCCCTATCTACCCGCCCCAAAGGCTCCTGGAGGCAATGCCGGATTACACGCTTCTGCTCACCTGGAACTTCGCGGACGAAATTCTGGCGCAGCAGGCGGACTACCGGCAGCGCGGTGGGCATTTCATCATCCCGGTTCCCGAGCCCAAGATCGTTTAAGGCAGGTGCAAACGCGGGGTTTCCTGGACAACACGGCGAGTGGAGGCGAGTGAGTGGTTTTTGCCGAGACAAAACCAGGCGGGGTGTATATAATTGACCAGAAGCCTCCGGAGGACGAACGCGGTTTCTTTGCCCACACGTTCTGCCCGCATGAGTTTGCGGTCCACGATCTCGACCATCGAGCGGCGCAATTTAGCACGTCTTTCAACAAGAAGAAGGGCCCCGTGCGTGGATTGCACTATCAATTGGCGCCGTAAGCCGAGGTAAGGGTCGTTCGCTCTACGGCGGGTGCAATCTATGACGTTGCCGTGGATTTGCGCCCGGATTCGCCGACCTATAAACAGTGGGTGGCGGTCGAGTTGACCGAAGACAATCGGAGAGCAGTTTATATTCCGGCAGGCTGTGCGCACGGATTTCAGACAATGGTGGATGACTCTGAAGTGTACTACCGGATCAGCGATTTTTACTACCCGGAAGCGGCTAAGGGGATTCGCTGGGATGATCCGTTGTTTGGCGTTCAGTGACCGCTTCCGGAAGCGGCGCTCCTGTCAGAAGGGGATTGATCCTACGCTGATGATGCACTCTGAGGAGGGGATTGATTCCACGCGAGACCGATTTGACTCCCGTCGCGCTAGTACGGGAGGCAAGATATGAGAGTCCTGGTTACGGGTGCTGGGGGATTCATCGGGTCGCACGTCGCGATGGCACTTGTCCAGGCCGGGCACGCCGTGTGTGGCATTGTACGCCCGGAAGGTTCGACCGAACGATTGAGCGAATGCATTTCTCACATCCATCTGGTGCGTACCGACCTGCGTGACGCCAAAGCCGTTCACGAAATTCTACAGGAAGTAAGGCCTGAGTGTGCTGTTCACCTCGCCTGGTATGCGACACCGGGCAAATACTGGACGGCGCTGGAAAATCTGGACTGTGTGAGCATGACACTTTCGTTGGCGCAATCTTTAGCCCAGACTGGTTGCAGAAGACTCGTAGGTGTGGGCTCGTGCGCTGAGTACGATTGGGATTACGGTTTCCTGTCGGAGTCTCGCACTCCTCTGAGACCCAGGACCCTATACGGCGTCAGCAAGAATGCCACCCGGATGCTTCTGGAAGCGGCATGTGAGCGTGCTTCTATGAGCTTTGCCTGGACCCGCCTCTTTCTCCTGTATGGCCGGAGGGAAGACCTGTCTCGCTTGGTGCCTTCCGTAACTCTGGCGCTCCTCAGGGGAGAGATCGCACGCTGCACCGACGGGAAACAGCTCAGAGATTTTCTCCACGTGGAGGATATGGCAGCAGCGATCTGCGCCGTTGCCGCAAGTGACTGCCAGGGGGTCATCAACGTTGGCTCCGGTGAGCCTGTCAGTGTCAGAACCATAGTAGAGCTTATCGGCAGGACACTGGACCGAAGTGACCACATCGCTTACGGGCAGATTCCGAGCGACCCCAACGATGCCCCTTTGGTTGTTGCCGATATCCGCCGGCTGCGGGATGAAATCGGCTGGCGTCCATCGTTATCGTTACAGAAAGCCCTTCCCGAGACGGTGCTATGGTGGAAGGAGAACTTCCGATGACGAGGAACGACTGCCCGCTTTGCGGCGCGACCGGTTCTGGTGTTTTTCTGGAACGTCGTCAATCTCCTCTCCACCAGAATCTTCTCTGCCGGACAGCAGCAGAAGCGAAAGCGCTGAATTCCGGCCAATTGGCAATTTCCCTTTGCGCCCGGTGCGGTTTCGTGTTCAACGCTGCTTTTCTTCCAGAGCTTATGTCATATTCCCAGGCATACAACAATACTCAAACGCACTCGCCCCTTTTCCAGCGGTATATAACCGAGCTTTCTGACGACCTGGTTGACCGATACCGCTTGGTTGACAAAACCATCGTCGAAGTGGGCTGCGGCAAGGGGGAATTTCTTCGATTGCTATGCCGGGGCGGGAGGAATCGCGGCCTCGGATTTGACCCTAGTTATATTGGGCCGGAAACAGTCGAGCAAGGCGCTGTACACTTTGTCACCGAGTTTTATCAGGGCCAGCGCAACGATACACCCCCAGACCTCGTCTGCTGCCGCCACGTGATTGAGCACATCCCTGATCCTTTGGAAATGCTGCACGGAATTCGCAAAGCCTTGGGCGAACATAGCACTGCCGTGGTTTACTTTGAGACGCCGAATGTGGAATGGGTATTTGAGCACACCGCCTTTTGGGACTTCTTCTATGAGCACTGCTCCTATTTCACGCCCGACACCCTGACATGGGCCTTCGAGATTTCAGGATTCTCAGTGCTCAGTGTAAGAAGTGTCTTCGGGGACCAGTATCTCGCCATCGAAGCGAAACCGAGGGCCTCCCAGTCACCGCCTGCTTCCGGGCCTCTGAATGGAACTGCTGGACTCGAGAGACAGGTGCACGCCTTTAATGAACGGGTGGCGATGAAAGTTGATGACTGCCGGGAACAAGTGCGGAGGTTCAGCCAAGCTGGCGGTTGCGCTCTGTGGGGAGCGGCGGCGAAGGGGGTTACCTTTGCGAACATAATCGATCCCGGCGTTACCGACATCAAATGCGTCGTCGATATCAATCCTGCCAAGGCTGGAAGATATGTGCCTGGAACCGGTCATCCCATCGTGAGTCTCGAGTCGCTTGGCGGCCATTACTCCGTGGCCGGACTGCTGAGTATGAACACAAATTATCTGCTGGAGCAGCGTGCCCAGCTATCCGCGCTGTCGCTGGCAATCCCTATTGAGGCGCTGAGGTAAAAGATGGCCAAAACTATCAATGTTCAAGTTGATCAGGAAGCTGAGAGCATCGTGCTGAGTGGCGTGGATGGCGCATCGCGGGTGCTGCCGCTCTATAGTGAAGAAGCCTTTAGGGAAATCTCGCGGCTCTGGGTGAACATTGGCTGGGCACTGAAGTATTCGTACACTTTTACATGGCTCGGTCAACCTCTTCTCCAGCTCCCCGAGGATGTCCTTCGCATCCAGGAAGTCGTCTATCGGATTAAGCCCGATGTGATCATTGAGACCGGGGTGGCACATGGCGGGTCATTGATCCTTTACGCCAGCCTTTGCAAGTTGATGGGCAAGGGTCGAGTCGTTGGTGTGGACATTGAAATCCGCCCTCATAATCGCGCCGCCATCCAATCCCACTTCCTGTCTCCGTACATCACCCTGATCGAGGGCAGTTCGATCGATCCGAGTATCGTTTCCCAGGTAAGTGAAACGCTTAAGCCTGGCGAAACGGTGATGGTCATGCTTGACTCCTGCCACACCAAAGATCACGTTTTGAACGAACTGAATGCTTACGGACCCCTTGTAACCCCGGGGTCCTATATCGTGGCGACGGATGGCATTATGGAGCAATTGACCGGCGCGCCCCGCAGCCAGCCGGACTGGACGTGGAACAACCCGCGCCAGGCGGCTCTGGAATTTGTCTCCAGCCATCCGCAGTTCATTATCGAAGAGCCAACCTTTCCGTTCAACGAAGGCGCGGTGAAGCAGCGCGTCACCTACTGGCCGGACGCGTATCTGAGGAGAAAGTAAGGTTCTGCGCTGTGTCGAAGGTGTCCAGGAACATCGTTTATAACGGCCTTGGCCAGGGGCTCAGCGTAATCCTGAGCTTTGTCGCCGTGCGCTTTGTCTTTCGCCGGCTTGGTGGCGATGCCCTGGGGCTGATTTACTTCTCCCTGGCTTTCAGCACGGCTCTGTCGATGGCCGTGCAGTTGGGCATCTGTGAAAGCGCCGTGCGGGAGGTAGCTGCTCACCAAGCGAATCGACCGGAGTACATTAAGAGTTTCATCCGCACCAGTTCCCTGCTTTATTGGGCCGGTTACGTCGCCTTGGCCGCGGTGGCTTGTGCCGCCGCCCCCTACCTCGTCCAGCATTGGGTGAAACTCGACACCCTGAGTGTTTTGACGGCAACTAAAATCATGCGCATATTAACTCTGGGCGCGCTAGGGGCGCTGCCCGGGGGCCTGTACAGGGCGCTGTTGGGGGGGCTCCAGCACATGGGGCTCACCAACCTGATCGACGTGGCCGCCAAGGCTTCCCAGCAGGCAGGGATCTTCATGATCCTGCTGATCCACGGAAATCTATTTCAGGTGGCGTACTGGATTGCCGGCTGCATGGCGGTGCAAGTTGCTGTCTATTGGATTGTATGTACGCATTTCTTCTCCGTGCGCGCGCTGCTGCTTCCGGGCTTTTCCCTGGACGTGGTCAGGCAGAACTTCCGGTTCGCATCAGGTCTTATGACCATCTCTTTCTGTTCGTGGATGCTGTTGGAGAGCGATAAATGGGTGGTCAGCAAGCTGCTGCCGCTGACCATGCTGGGCATCTATACTTTTGCTCGCGGCGCCGTCAACCAAGGCGCACTTTTGACCTCAGCCATCGGCACCGCCATCTTCCCGCATTTTTCGTCCTTGCATGGAGCCGGGAAAATGGACGAAATGAAGAACGCTTACCACAAGATCCAGGAGCTTATTTGCCTGGGAACGATTCCGCTGTTCGCCGCGGTGCCGTTTGCGGCGATTCCGCTGTTTTCTCGCGTGTTTGACCTGCCATCCGCCCGCCTGCTGCTCCTGCCGACTACGTTTCTTTGCATCGGCTCCTACATGAATGGGACGTTGAATCCGCCCTACGTCGTCTCCCTTGCCATGGGCCGGCCGGACATCATTGCCCGGCAGAACCTTCTGGCGGTATTCATCGTGCCGCCGGTTAGTGCCATCGCCATTTATTGGTTCGGGCTGAATGGCGCCGGCTTCTCCTGGGTGCTTTACCACATCTATGCATATTCTTACGGGTTGCCGCGCATCTGCCGCGAGTGTTTAGGCATCGCGCCGCGAATCTGGTACGGGCACGTTCTCAGAATCCTGGGTTCCGCGCTTTTGATCTACGGCCCCGCCTGGGTGCTGGCAAGGTGGATTGGCGGTTTTTCCATTCTCTCCATGGCGACGGCTTACAGTGTGGGATCAATCATTTACGGGGCGGTGGTCTTTCGGATGATGGATGACGAGCTCCGGCAAAGCCTGTTGCACTCATTGCAGGGGGTGAAATTAAAGCTCGGAGTTGCTTTAGCCTTCCCGGCCTTGAAAGGAGAGTAGGGTTTCCATGAACACGTCATCTCCTCACTTTTCCATCGTTATGCCCACGCGCAACCGCGCTCACTTATTGCGCTACGCGTTGCAGAGTGCGCTGGACCAAAGGTTTGACGATTACGAGATCGTGGTGGTTGACAACTGCTCTTCCGATGACACCGCGAAGGTGGTGCAGCAGTTCGGCAGCGCGCGCGTGCGCTACGTGCGAACCGGCAAGACTCTTCCCATGCACGACAATTGGGATTTCGCCTTGAGCCAGGCGCGCGGCGAATGGATTACTTTTTTGTGTGATGATGATGCTCTCTGCCCCGAAGCGCTCCAGAGGGTCGCTGAGACCATCACCACCCATCAACCGCAACTGGTCAGTTGGCCGACGGCCGCTTACTTCCTTGATTTGCCTTCGGCAGAGTATCCCGAAAGGCGACGCCAGGTCCTGATGCCGGCAGCGACGGGGCGCACATTCACCGTGCCGAGTCGGCCTGACTTGGTTGCCCTGTTTGCCATGTCCTTTGCGGATTCCCGCCGGTTGCCCAAGATGTTAAACTCTTGCTGCCACCGGCGATTGACGGAGAAAGTGATACAGCAGATGGGAAGATTCTTTCTTCCACCGTGCCCTGATTATAGCTGTTGCGTCGCCATGCTTGCAAAAACGGACACCTACACATTCGTTGACGTTCCCCTGGCTTTGATGGGGAGCGGCTCCCACTCGATCGGCGTCGCACCCACCAGCCGCAAGCCCACCATCCACGTGGATTTCGTCGAGGACTTTGGCGGAGATGAGATACTGAAACATGTCCCGCTCAGCTTCCTTACGATTACGAACTCGATTGTGGAGAGCTTGCTAAAGGCACGCGAGGGAATGGCCACGGATCTGTCCTGGCTGGAACCGGACTGGTCCAATTATTTTGTTGGTTGTTACGGGGACATACTATCCCTCGCGAGACACGACGTTGATGTTACCGAGCTACGCAAGGAATACTTTGCCGCGCTGGGGCGCCGCCCTCCGCTGTTTCGGGCCCGGGTTCGTTCTCGGCTGCTCGCTCCCAGCATACGCTTCTTATTGCAAAAGGGATTTGTACGGCAGGCAATAAACCGCTGGGGAATATTGCGGTTAGTTGAGCCTTTCATCGGCCCCCGAAGACGGACCGTCCTTGGAGGGAAAACAGGTTTTGCGAACATTCTTGAGGCAGTACGGTCTGTGAGCCAGGGCAGCGGTGGGCATAGCGCGGGGCCAGAGCACAGCGCAGGCTGAGGCATACCTCATCGAGACCCATCCTCGGATTAAGGATCTTCATGTTTGGGCGTCGAAGCGCAAAGGAACTGGAGACGGATCGTGCGCGAACCCAGGCGCGCTACCCATCTTGGAGGCGGCGGATTGGGCTGAGGGCGAGCATTCCTTCCCCCTGAACCAGGCTGGGAGTAAAGGACGCTAGCCCGGACTTCTCACCACGTTTGGACGACTCTGGAAGGGCGGGGCTAAAGCCCCGCCCTTCCAGAGTCGTGGTGAGATATCCAGACTAGGTGTCTGGCCGAAGGGTATGGGCCAGGACGCGCGTTAGTGCAGGGTCTAGCGGAGGAGTTCCATGGAACCGAAAGCGAGAAGATCGCAATTATCGACCGCCTTGGTCCACCCCGTGGGGGCTCTTAGGGAGTTCAGTTACAACCCTCGGGTTCTGGCGCTGGCTCGAGGTCTTCACCTTACGAATATGCTACGAAAGTGTTATCAGTGGGTGACAGGAGGGAAGCGCGAAATCCTTAAGGTGCGTCTGGGGGGATTCGAGGTCCTCTTCCACGTTCGTTCCGCTGTGGACTACAGGAATATCGAACATTATTTCGTGAGCTACGAGAGGGACTTTTTTGATGCGCTGGTATCCTCGCTGGCGGAAGGAGATGTTCTTCTCGATGTGGGGAGCAGCATTGGACAAATTACTGTCCCTATCGCCAAAGTGGTGGGGAAGAGCGGTCTGGTCATAGCCGTGGAGCCGGAAGCGAATGCCTGTGCGGAACTTGAGGCGAATCTGAGATTAAACGCGTCCTCGAACGTACGTATTTTGAGGATGGCGCTGGGTGATGCACGTAGAGAAGGACGCCTCGCATGGAAGGATGGAGGCTGCCCCTCGCTGGTTAATGTTTCGCCGCAAGATCAGGAGATCGCTTCGAAAATGGCGCCCAGTGCCACGCGTGGTTTGGAACTCGTAAGCGTCGAGGTGGGGGACCAGGTTATGGAGCGGGAGGGTCTGCCTATTCCCCAAGCGGTCAAAATCGACGTAGAAGGATTCGAGTTTCAAGTGATAAGTGGGTTGAGGCAAACTTTGAGAAATGCCTCTTGTAGACTGCTCTGCTGTGAGATTCATCCTGCCTTTCTCCCCGGCGGGACAACCCCCCAACTCATCATCGAGGAAGTGAAATCCTTGGGATTCAAGAACCTCGACCTGAGGGAGCGATCCGGACAGATACACGTGGTCGCGCGCAAGGATGACTCGCAGGCTTGAGGCGGTTTCCCAGGGATCTATGACCAAACCGGTGGGCTATCTTCCTACGCTTGATGGCTGGCGCGCCTTCGCGGCCATGGGGGTGGTTTTCTGTCATTTCGCTCACGGGCCATATGCCCCCGAGAAGTTGCCTCATTGGCTTTTTTCGGTTTTGGACGGCGCGGGTGAAAAAGGCGTCCAGCTTTTTTTCGCCATCAGTGGATTTCTGATTACCTCACGCCTGCTTGAGGAGTGGAATTGCTTCGGACGAATCAGTCTGAGACGGTTTTATGTGCGGAGGGTTTGCCGGATTCTACCTCCCGCGATGACTTACCTGCTCGTCATCGCCGGGTTGGGTACGGTAGGTGTTTTGCCATTCCGATGGAAATACTGGCTTTCCGCTCTGTTTTTTTATCGGAATTATCTGGTGCCGGGGAGCACTCTTTTCGACATGCATTATTGGACCCTGTCAATCGAGGAGCAGTTTTACGTGCTCTGGCCGGGTCTATTGGTGCTGTCCGGTTTGTATCTTGCAAGGTACACCGCATCAATTCTTGTCCTTGCGCTATGGTTTTGGCGCTGGATTGCTTTCCATAATATTGGGGGTGCCGCAATCGGGCCGGGAGGCTGGTTCCGGTCGGAGATCTGTTTTGACGGGCTCCTGCTGGGATGCCTTTTCGCCCTCGCTTTCGATTCCCCAGTATTGAAGAAGTGGCTCTCAAAGTATCTTACGGTGTGGGCTATTGCCGCAATCCTCGCGATTATTTTGACCATAGGCGGTACCAACACCCCACACGGCAGATCGATTCAGTCCACACTCATGCCATGTCTTGTCGTGGGGACGGTTTTGAATCCGCATACTTGGCTTGGGCGACTGCTGGAAGTCCCGGTAATTCGTTGGATTGGGAGACTTTCTTACAGTCTCTACATTTGGCAGCAACTGTTCATGTTAAAAAGGATGCTTCCTTGGTACCCCTTGCAACTGGCGGCCCTCTTCGGCGTGGCTGCGCTTAGTTTTTATGGCATCGAAAAGCCCATGGTAAAATTGGGGCATAGAATCGCGCCCGCTCCGACCGTCGGCCACAATGATCTCGCCGCAATACGCCGTTGACTGCCCAGGGCATGGAGGTGGCCTCCTGCAAACAGGCTGTGGGCCCTGACGCCCAGACGGTTGGCGGTTTCGCATTTGCGGCGGACTGGAAACAGCTTAGAATCCGAGACATGCAGCGGTCTTGAATACCCGAGGGTGAGGCTTGAGATGAAGGTTTTGATCGCGGCAATGGAAGTGGGGGAGACCAGCGGCGGGAAGGGCCGCTACCCCGTATGTATCATGAAGAGCCTGGTGCCGGAGCTCAAGGCGCGCGGGTGCCGGGTCACCATCCTGGCGGCGAAGGACGCGCCTCTGGATCTTTTTGAGCCGGATGCCAGAATCGTGCGCTTGCCGGTCAATAAGAACACGGGGATGTGGAGAGCGGTTTGGGAGGAGATCTATCTTCCGCTTCATGCCTGGGGGGCGGATGTGTTCATCGTCATGAACGGGATGCTTCCGCTGGCCCCCGTGCGATCGAAGCGGAAGATTGTGGTTTCTTACGACATTCACCCCCTTCAGCACCTTGCCGATCCCCAGAAGTTTCCGGGGCAGTACAGCCGCAAGAGCCTGCTTCGGACCTCATTTGAGATGCGAAAGGCCGTCCAGAGTGCGGATCGGATCGTAACCATCTCGCAATCCGCAGCCGAAGAGATTCATAGCTTTCTGGGAATTCCCCGGGATCGAATGGTAAACATTCCTTGCGGAGTCGATCACGATTTTTTCTCTCCCCAAAGCTCGGAGCGTGTAGAAAAGCTGCGGAAGCGCTACGGCCTTCCGGAGGAGTTCTACTTGTTTCTCGGATACCCGGATCCCAGCCCCGGGAACAAGAAGAATTTACATTTGATTGTGGAGGCCTATTCGCAGGCCCACGACAATGAAAAGCATCTTCTCCCCGTGGTCCTTGCCGGGGGGGAGCACGCCGGTTTCCGCCGTGAGCCGGAGCAGGTCCCCATCGGCGGATCGGGTCCCCACAAGTTTTTGTATCTCGGATTTTGCCCCGATGAGGACCTGCCCGCTCTTTACACCGCTGCCCGGGCTCTAATTTTTCCTTCTCTCCATGAGGGGTTCGGAATTCCTCCCCTGGAAGCTATGGCCTGTGGCACTCCCGTCATCGCCTCGAACCGGCCTGCCATTCCGGAGGTTGTTGGAGATGCTGCGCTGCTCATCGACCCCCTCCAGCCCCAATCTCTCCTTGCGGCGCTTGGCAAAGTGGCGGAGGAGCCCGTCCGGCGGGAACTCATTGCCAAAGGGTTCGAGCGCGCTCGCCTTTTCTCGTGGGAGCGCAGCGCGGACCTTATGCTTCGTTTAATCCAGGGTGAGAAGACGGCAGCGTTAATGCCTAACCGGAAGGAAGCCCGGCCCTAAAAAGCAGAGGCGCAAAACCTAGCGGGCAGATTGCCGATCACGCTTCTTTCCTGAGCGCCGGGGCGGAGTATCAGGAGCCGAAGCAGTCTGGTCCTCACTACTCACCACGGTTGGACACTACCGGAACGGCGGGGACTACACAGGCTGTAGTCCAACTGCTCCATCCGTAGATAACCACCCCGGCGCTCGGCGCGCCACCCCTCCTGAATCAGGAGGGGAATCGCCGGGGACATGTTCATCCTTCGTGGCGAGCCGAAAGCTCATGAGCGACGGTGCTGAAAGGCTGCGGAGTCGACGAAAGGTGAACTTGCGGCATTCAGCGCCGGCGGCCCAAGGGGACTGAGGCGCGGCAGAGGGCCCCCAACGACGAGACACGCGAGGCGATGAAGCGGACGCCGTAATTCTGGAGATAGACTTGGCCGGGCATTCCTACCACGCTCAGCAGGGCGAACAGCAATCCGGTGAAGATGCACAAGGCCAGGCCACCGAGAAAGATCGTTACAGGATTCCAGACCCACGCCAGGCCTATCATTCGCAGGGCGAGAATAACGAGCGCGGCGGTGACCAGCGCCCCGGAGGATAATCCCATCAAAACCGGGAAAAGAACGAAGAGCACGGCGACGCTTATGCCCATCGACACCGCGAAGCGCAATACGACGTAAAATAGAAGCAGGCCGGGATCGCGACGCGAGATTCTCCAGACGATTTTCCATGCTGCGGGGAGGGAAACTCTATCCGCATACATTACTGGCGCTACCAGATCATCCGTCAGCGTGATGAGGATGGCGACCAGCAATCCTACGAAGACGACTGCGACCAGCTCCGTCACCAGCAGCACCGAGGCGACCCACCACGGATGGCCGGCTTCCCGGAGGAAATTCAAAAAGCGAAACGAAACGACGGTGACTCCGGAAACCATCGCTACGATGCCGCCCACCACCCCTAACAGCCAAAGGAAGTAGGAGCGGCCAAAGGGTTTCAAGCTTTTCCATGCCGCGCCCACCGCAACGTCCTGTTTGATGACGGCATCGATCAGGACAAATCGGAGCACGCAGCGCACGTAGATGAGGCCGAAAATCAGACTCAGGCTGAGGACGGTGGCCAGCACGATCAAACTCAGGTGCTGGGTAATGATCAGGCGGAGGCGGAGAAGAAGATCCGAAGCATGAACGTCAATCGGCAAGGCGCCGAAGCCCCACTGAAATGCCGCCGTCGATGTGCCGCCGCCCAGGAACAGGCACACCACACTCAGCGCAATCCAACGGCGGCCGATGAAGGGACGAAAAAGCAGGCGCAGCGTTTCGTTCCAGGCGGGGGAAAGCGATTCGATAGGAGACAGCGCGCCCGCTTCAGGTCGGCGGGGCGGGACGAAACGGAGGGGTTGGGAAATTCGCCCGGCAGCGTCCAATCGCTTATCTCTCCGGCAAAATCTAACTTAGGATCGAGCGGGGTTAAGAGTGGAACAACGGCAACGACAGCCGGACACGGGCGCCACCGCTGGCCAGCCTGCGCCGCGAAGCACGGTCCACCCTGCGACGGGAAGAACTCTTGCTATCCGCCCAGCGACCGAATGCAACCCTCCGCCCGGTTACGCCGCCTTAATTTGCTCCTGGTAGACCTGCCGCCATTCCTCGCGCTTGACGAGGACGTACTCTCTTGCTTCCTGGAGAGATTTATAAACCCTCTTACCCTTGATAAGATTACAGGGTTGGCAGGCGGTCACCAGGTTGTCCATGCTCCGCGTTCCGCCTTTGGCATGCGGATGGACATGATCGATGGTCAGGATCAGCCAGCTTTCGAAATCGCCCTGTCCGTCGAGACCGCAGTAGTAACATTTGAATTGATCTCGCCGGAAGACCTTCATCGCGTCTTCGCGACTCAGGTGTGGTGAGGGTCCGGTGAAAAACTTGGTTAGCCGGTTGAGTGGCATGGCTCCTCCTTCGAAGGTGCGGATCGAATTCGCTTGTAACCTTAGTTGACATCGTTGCCAGAAAGGGAAGCACCAACGTCAAGCCACCACCGCTCACGGTGGCAGCGGGCGACAGAAGGGTCTGCCCCCAGGGGCCTTCCCAAGTGCCCGCAGCACGTACTTATCTTAGCGCTCTTCCTAGGGAATTGATAGTGAGGGAAAGACCGGGGACATCGGCCAGCAGAAGGCAGAAGGTGTACAGCAAAAGGCCGAAGGGTCTTTTCCCCTGACCGAGTTTGACGACGATGATTTTGTGGTTAGCGAAGCGACAAAAAAAGGGAACGAATCGGGCTTGCGAGTTGTCAGTACTCGTTAGAGCGCGACGCGTTCAGAAAAGTCGTCAGTCCTGAGCGGGGAGGCGGCGTTGCTTGTTCAGGCGGCCCGCGCAATACCCCTCGATATACTTGCGCACCGGTTGGGGCATCCGGTGGTCAAGGCAGATTTCACGCAGGTCGGTGACCGCCATGTCAGGGAGGAAGGCGAGCACTCGGGCGAAAGGCGTAAGCGGATGGCGGATGAGCCCGAGGCGCAGATAGTAGTGATGCGACCATCGCTCGTGCCGGGTCAGTTGTTCCACGACGGCCGGTGGCAGACCTTCGCGGGCAAGCACCTTAAGCAATTGGCCTTCGGTTAGGTAAGGGTTATCGAGCGCGGCGCGAATCAGTTCCCGATCGGGGTTGAAAAGGAGGCTGGCGGCAAGGCGTCCGGTGCCACGCCGGGCGAGAGAAATTTTTTCCCCGCGTGGCACGCCCCCCAACTTTTTGAGGATGTTTTCTTCCGCGACCATCTTGACATCGGTAGGAACAGCCGGAGTTTGCGCGACGCGCAGCAGGTCGAAGACATAGAGGAATTTCATCAGAGGCAGAGAAACCAGACGCGGAGTCCTGGGGTGCCGCACCAAGGCGAGTTTGACGGTGTAGCTGCGCCGGGCCTCCTTGTGGTGAGCAAGTTCGTGAACGACCTCTTGCGCCAAATCTTTGCGCTCGAGCAGGCGGAGCAGATCGCGCTCCTGCAAATGAGGATTGCGCGCCAACCCCATAAGCACCTCCGTCGCGGTTTCTTTGAAGAAGCTCTCAATTTCCGCGCGCGCAGAAACCGCGACGGCCAATCCGGACCTTAGCCGCAGGCGTTCATGAGGGGGCAAGTCAGCCATCAGAGGGCGATTTTAGAAGGGATAGGCTCCCCCTCGCAAGGGAGACTTTGGGTATCGTGGCGGGCATCGCCCGGGACTTTGGCAGGTGATTTCCATACGGGGGTGCCACTGGGGGTATTGTATAGGCAATATGGCAACTTATTTTTGGAGTCGCTTGATACGGCTCTGGCATCCAAATAAAAAGAAAAGGGACCGGGCTGGACCCTAAAGTGAGATTTTACTTGAAAAGTCCTTCAATAATTGGTATTTGGAATGTGTCACCCGAAGGATTGCAGATTGTTCAACGAGCAGCTCTGGCGCGCGAGGCCCTTCGGGGCTCCGGCAATTTTGGCAATGGGTGCGCCCAGGTCACCTACGACTCACAATTCCAATATCGAGGTAGTTTTGCAATGACGAAAACCACTGCGCTCTGGACTCTCACTTTACTGGTCAGCCTTTCGTGCGGCGCCGCTGCGGGCGAGCACGCAAACCGCTCCGGCCACTCCGCCGATTTGACCCTCGTGGACCGCGTACAGGCACCCCCCCAGGCGGCGGCCGCCCCACAATGGAAGAGCCGGGAAGAGTACGACGCCTTCAATGCGATGACGACGGAAAAGGACCCCAACAAAAAGATTTCCCTCGCCGATGCGTTCCTCCAAAAATTCCCGACATCCGATTTCAAATCGGGCGCCTACCTGACCGAAATGCAGGTTTATTTCCAACTCAACAAAAGCGACGAGGCTGTTGACGCGGGGAAGAAGGTACTCGGTGTCGACCCCGACAATCTGGATGCGCTTGCCTTCCTCAGCTACGTATTTCCATTCACCTTTAAGGCGACCGATCCCGATGCCACCGCCAAGCTGTCCCGAGCGGATAGCGACGCGCACCACGGGCTGGACGTGCTGCAGAAGTTTCAAAAGCCCGCCAACGCCACGGACGAGCAGTTCAAGGCATACGTCAATCCCAAGCGCGCGATCTTCAACAGCGCCATTGGGTTCGTAGCGCTCCAGCGCAAGGATTACGCCAACTCCATCACCGCCCTTAAGGCGGCGGACGCCGACAATCCCAGCGACGTTTACGCCTTCTATCGGCTGGGCCTGGCTTACATCTATTCGACCCCGCCGGATTACGACCATGCGCTCTGGTACATTGCGCGCGCCGTGTCTCTGGCGCAGGCGGCCAAGAATCCCGCTGGCGATGATATCAATACGTTCCTGAAGCGTGCTTACGTCAATTACCACGGCAACGATCAGGGGCTCGCCGATATCCTTACGCAGACGGCCGCCAGCGTGAATCCGCCTGACGGATTCAAGGTGGAGGCCATGAAGGTTCCCGAGAAAACCGGGGATGCCAACAAGGACGCTTACAACGAGATGACCTTCGCCTTGAAGTTAGGCGGCGAAAAAGCGCAGAAGACTTGGGATGCCCTGAAGGGGCAGCCACTCGGATTGGCGGGATTCGTGGATAGCGTGGTCAAGAGCCCTGACGCTGCGGATACCTATCTCGTCCGGATTGACATCCTGGAGCCCGCAAAATCCCAGGCGGGTTTGTACGACATTGAAGTGAAGGACACCAGCCAGCCTAAAGTGACGAATTTAAGCCCGGGTGACCCCGTGCGCTTTAAGGGCACACTTACCGCTTACACGGCGACTCCCAGCTTGGTGTTGTCAGTGGATGGGACCATTGACCCCGATACGATCCCCGATGAGCCCAAGGCGAAGGCAAAGCCGACGACTCACCACCCGACCCACAAGGCGACGACCCCGAGTAACTGAATTTCGTGAGGCAGGTCGCCGGCACGCGCCGGCGACCCTGCCTCAACTTGCCTGCTTGTTTCCCGCCCAAGATTTTTCCCTTCCCCGCCAATTGGGGAAGGCGGATGAGCGCCCTTGCGAGCAGAGTGGCGCTGTCTCCATGCGCTCAACCGGTCCATACAAGTCGGCCAAGAGGGATTAGGATTTCCCGGTGGGATGCGATTGCGGTCAGCGGGCTGCCATCGCGTGCGCGCGGCGCTTCGGCCGATGGTCGAGGCCCAAGTCTTCCACTTTCCGGCTTAGGGTATTGCGATGAATGCCCAGGGCTACTGCAGCCTTGGAATGATTGCCGTTGTTCTTTTCCAACATCCGTTTTATGAAACGCTTTTCAAACTCTGAAACAGCTTCGGTATAAAGAATCCCGTGCTCAATCATCTGATTTATGAGGAATTCGAGTTGGTCTTTCACAAGAACACTCCGATCAATAGAAATTCGTAAGGCTCGCGGGCTACTCTTTGGGCGATCACCTGTCGCTCTGAGACAGCGCCTCCCGGAATTTTTCAAAGCCGAGATGGAACTGGGCGCGCAAGCTTCCCGGCATGACGAACGCGATGAGGCGCGCCCCGGTGGTCACATAGGGCGCCAATGCCGATTGCCTCACGGCGTCCGGCTTGATGGCGAAGGCCATCAAGGCCATCAGCAGAATGGCGTCGACCAAAACGCCGCGCACTAAACCAAAGATCCCGCCCAAAAACCGGTCGAACCACTGGATTCCCGCGGTCTTGATGAGCTTGCGCGCCAGTAACCCCATCAGCGTACCCGCCAGCAGTGTGCCCACGAACAGAACCAGGAATCCCAAACCGAGGGCGATATCATGCGACTTGGTAAGATCGTCGAACCACAACGCGGCGCGGGTATAGCCGATCGCCGCCACCACCAGAGCGATCAGGACCGAGGCCAGGGAGATCAATTCCTGGACGAACCCTTTCATTATGGCCGTCACAACGGAAGCCACTACAATCGCGGCAAGTATATAATCCAGCCAATTCCATATCACCATAACGCGGCCGCAAACTGCTGCGGACTCACCTTAACCAAGCGAATCTCCAGTGAGCAAACGATATGCTTCGCGGTATTTCTCACTCGTTTTCTCCACCACCTCAGGGGGCAGGGGAGGCGGCGGAGGTTGTTTATTCCAGAGGAGCGATTCCAGATAGTCCCGGACGAACTGCTTGTCAAACGAAGGTTGGGACTTTCCGGGCGCATAATCGTGCAGCGGCCAAAATCGCGACGAGTCGGGTGTTAGCACTTCGTCGATCAAGATAATTTGACCGTCCTTGAGCCCCCACTCAAATTTGGTATCGGCAATAATGATGCCACGGCCCTCGGCGAATTCCCGGCCTTGGCGGTAGAGTCCTAAGCTAAAGTCGCGCAACTTTCCGGCAGCCTCTTCTCCTATACGCGCGATCGTTTCTTCCCACGTGATGTTTTCATCGTGGCCCGTCTGCGCCTTGGTGGAAGGCGTAAAGATGGGACTTTCGAGGCGCGAAGCCTCTCGCAAGCCGGCGGGAAGCTTGATGCCGCACACACTTCCATTGGCTTGATATTCTTTCCAGCCTGACCCCACCAGGTATCCGCGCACGACGCACTCAATGGGGAAAGGCTGCGCTTTCTCCACCAGCATCGAGCGCCCTTCCAATTGGTCCGCGAAGGGGTGCAACTCCGGTGGATAGTCGGCCATTTGGGCCGTAATGAAATGATGCCGAATCTCATCCTTGATGAGATTAAACCAGAAGCAGGAAAGCTGGGTCAGCACCCGGCCTTTGTCCGGTATGCCTTCGCGCATCACCACATCGAAGGCCGAAAGCCGGTCGGTGGCGACTACCAGAAGCTTGTCGCCGAGTTCATATACGTCGCGGACTTTTCCCCGCGAAAAAAGCTTGACACCGGGCAGATGCGTTTCCAGCAACACAGTTTGTTTCATAGATGGCATGGTTTTGGTTTAGGCTCTGCCATTTTAAAGCAATGGGAAATGATGTCAATGGAAAAAGCACTGGGGGGATTTTCGTACGAGCCACTAACTACAGGGTGAGACTCATCTAGCCACACAACATTTGGAGTCCGGCGAAACCGCGTGAAATGGGCAGCGGATGCGAAGATTGGGAGTGCGCATGGCAGCACGGGTGGCCCATGCTGAAACACGATGTAGAGCCGACCGTCAGGCCGACAGTTTGGTGGTAATCCCACGGTGCTGACCTTAAGGTCAGCGCAACAACACCCGGCGGAGCCCTTAGGCCAGCACCGCGACAGGATCGCGGGCGAAGGCATCAAAGCGCACGGATACGAGTTTGGAGACGCCCGGCTCTTCCATGGTGACGCCGTACATGACTTGCGCGATCTCCATGGTGCGCTTGCTATGCGTGATCAGGATGAACTGCGTGTGGCGGCTCATCTGTTGGATCATGCGAGTGAACCGATCGACGTTCGATTCGTCCAGCGGCGCGTCAACCTCATCGAGTATGCAGAAGGGGCTGGGAGTGTAACGAAAGATGGCGATGAGCAAGGCAAGAGCGGCCATAGCCTTCTCGCCGCCGGAAAGCAGGAGAACATTTTGCAGACGCTTTCCGGGCGGTTGCGCCACCACGTCGATTCCGCTATCGGCGTCATTTTCATCGGCCAGCCGCATTTCCCCGATGCCCCCCCCAAAAAGCACCCGGAACGATTCCGCAAAATAGGCGTTGATGGCTTTGAACGCCTCCAAAAACTGCTGGCGGGAGACCTGGTCGATTTCACGAATGGCCTGCGCAGTGTCTTCAATGGAAGCGAGCAGGTCCTGGCGCTGCGTGTCGAGGAAAGTCAGCCGCTCCTCCGCTTCCTGAAGTTCTTCCAGGGCCATCATGTTAACCGGCCCCAGATTTTCAATGCGCGTCTTCAGTTGCCGCAATTCTTCTTCCGCGACCTGCAGGGCTTCGCCCGCCAGAACCGCTTCGGGGGCCAATTCCGCCAGCAGGGTTGCGGGGTCCGTGTTCAATTCATCCCGGCATTGCTGTGAGTGATGGGCATAATCGGATTCCGCGCGCGCCAGCGCCACCTCCGCCTCGGAGCGCTTTTGGCGCCGGGCATCGAGTTCCGTTCGCGCTGCGTCCACGCGCGGGCCCAAAGTGTCGCGCTCGGACCGGACGATGCGGGATTCCTCCTCCAGGCCGCGCAGCTCCGCTCGCGCCGCTTCCAGTTCGAGTTGCAGTTGTTGCAGGCGAAGTTGATGGGCGTCGCTCTCTTGTGCCAGGCGTTCGCGCTCTTGCTGCCAAGTTTCTGTTTGTTGGGTCAGCCGGGCAATGCGGTGGTGAAAATCCTGCCCCGCCGCTATAAGCCGTGCCGCTTCCACCTCTGCCGCGCGCGTTCTTTCCTCCAGAGCCCGGGCCGCGGATTGGGCGTCAGCGATATCCTGCGCCAGCCGGTCCAAGCCTGCGCGAAGTTCGCGCGCCAGTTGTGTGGCCTGATTAATGGCCGCTTCACGTTCCGCCCGGGCGGCGCCCGCGAGTTCCAGTTCGGCGCGCAGGTAAGCTTGACGTTCTTCCACGCGGACGCGCTCGCGATCGAGCCCCGCGGCCTCCGAGAGGAGCGCATCGAGCTGCCGGCGCGTGCGATCGCAACTCTCGCGCGTCTGGCGAAGCTTCTCGTCGGCGACAACGGCCTTCTTCTCCGCTTCCATTTTGCTGCCGGTCAGACTCTTCAATTGCGCGTCCAGGCGTTTCGCTTGCGCCTCGGCAATGGCCAGAGCCGCCTCGCTGGCCTTGATCTGCGTTTCCAATTCCGCCGTTCGCCGCTCCAGCTCGCGAAAGTCACGCCGTAAAGCCAGCGGCCCGGCGCTTGAGCCTTTGCCGCCTGAAACCATGCGATGATGGTACTGCGCACCCTTCGCCGTCAGGAAGTGGCAGTCCGGATAAGCGCTCGCCAGACGTTCAGCGGCGGCGTCATCTTCCACCATGTAGGCATTCGCAAGGGACGGCAGGACAATATCGCCATTCAAACCCAATTTGGTTTCGAAGCGCACCAACTCGCCGACCGCCGCCAGGACCCCGGGCTCAGTGCGAACGGGCGACTCAATGTTGCCGTGTGAGTGTCCACTGGAAGGCAAATGGGTGACGAAAAAGGTGGAGCGTCCCGTCCCTTCGCTTTGCAACAGGGCAATTCCGGACCGCGCCTGCGCATGTTGCTCCACCACTACGCACTCCAGTTCCTGCTTCAGGAATTCCTCCACCACTTCCTCATAACCCGGCGAGACTTCCACAAAATCGGCCAGCAGCCCCATGGGGTGGAACGGGTGTCCATTCATCGGGATCTCGCCGGAAAGCAGGCGCCGCACGCTGTCTGTACTGTAGGCGTGGCGCGCCAGGGACTGCTCCAGCGCTTCCTTGCGGGCGAGACTGCCGGAATACTCACGGCGCAGGGTTTCAACTTGCGACCGCAGGGTGATCTCCTCGCTTCGCGCTTGATCCAAATCGCGGCTGGTTTGGGAAACGGATTCCGCCAACTCTGCGAGCGTGCTGGCGTCGCGCTGATGGTCCGAGAGGTAAGCCTCCAACTCCCCGGCCAGGCGGAAATGCTCAGCCTCAATGCGGGATTTCTCCGCATCGGTGCGAGCCGCCTGGCGCTCGATCGCCAGGCCTGCCTCTTCCGCTTGCACAAGCTGGTTGCGCAACTCCGCCGCATGGCTGACGACCCCCATGAGGGATTGGCGGCAAGATTCCACGTCCTGTTCGGCGGCGCCGAGCTGAAAGCTCAGATCCTCCTGGCGCATAACCACTTGGGCCAGCGTATCTTTCGCCGCGGCACATTCCTGCTGCAATATCTCCACTTGTTCGGCGCGTTCGGCCGCCTGCTGCTCGAGCGTGGCAAGCTGCGCCTGGAGCTCGGAGCTTTCGCGCGCGGCTTCCTCCGTGCGCGCTTCCAGGTTTCCCTTCTGCTGCTTCACCTGCTCGAGGCGTGAAAGCAGGCGTTCGCGCTCAAGGTCACCCTGGGATAAACGCTCGCGGCATAGGGTGAGGTGATCTTCCAGTTCTCCATGCCGCTGCGTGGCGCTTTTCTGCTCGTGCTCCAACCCTTCCAATTCCTGCGCCGCCGCCACGCAGGATTCCTGCACCTGGGCCAGTTCCGCGTGCAGCCGCTGGAACTCAACCTCCAGCGCCTTCAGTCGGGATACCAGGACGGTCTTCAGTCGCCCGCGCAACTCCTCATGAAGCTCACGGTAGCGCCGCGCCTTCGACGCCTGGCGCTTCAACGAGTTCACTTGCTTCGTGACTTCTTCCAGGATATCAGCGATGCGCGACAGGTTCTGGCGCGACGATTCCAGCTTGGCCTCCGCCAGGCGCTTGCGGGTTTTGAATTTGGAAACGCCGGCGGCTTCTTCCAGAATCAGGCGCCGGTCAGACGGTTTCGAGCTGAGGATCTGGCCGATGCGGCCTTGCTCGATAATGGCATAAGACTCCGGGCCCAGCCCGGTCCCCATGAAAAGATCCTGAATATCACGTAAGCGGCAGACGTCGCCATTGATCAGATACTCGCTTTCTCCCGAGCGGAAAAGCCGGCGCGTCACGGTGATTTCGCCGGAACGATGGTGAAATTTACTCGGCTTGGCGCCTGTGCCGTTGCCGTTTCCGTTGCCGTTCCCATGACCGTTGCCGTTTCCGGGTGTGCCGGGTTCGAAACCTGCGGGTTCCTCCGCAGCGAGCGCACTTTCCGGGGTGGACTCAGCATCTTCCGCTACCCCCGCCTCGTTGTATTCCGGGTTCACCAGGGTCATGCTGACTTCCGCCATTCCCGTGGGGGGACGGGTGCCGGTGCCATTGAAGATTACGTCCGCCATGCGCTCGCCGCGCAGCAGGCGCGCGCTCTGTTCGCCCAGCACCCACGTGATGGCATCGGATAGATTCGATTTTCCGCAACCGTTCGGTCCTACGACAGCGGCAACTCCATCGGCAAATTCCAACCGCGACCGGTCGGCGAAGGATTTGAACCCCAGCAGTTCGAGTTTTTTCAGCTTGTACAAATTACACCCTCATCCATTTTGGATTTCGGATTTGCGATTTTGGATCGATGAGAGCATCGTCACGCAGTGCATTGAGTCCAAAATCCCCCCACCCTCACCTTGGCGCACAAACTAAGGCCGGCGCGGCGCCCCCCTGACGAGTACGATGCATATTTACACATCGGGTGATGCTTGTAAAGGGAAAACCACAATATTTCGGGGTTACGATGGGGTTTACCCCTATATCTGGTAGGGATTAACTGTCCGTGTTTTTCACCAAATAGGTATCCATCCATTCCAGGATGAGCTTGCGCATCTGGGGAAGCTCCTGGTGCGGGCAATCAAACAGTTCAATGTGGCAGTCTTCGGGTTTTCCATACTTTTGGTAGAGGGGCAACAGGTAATCGCGGATCTGCTCGACTCCCGCGGGAGGGGTCAACTCGTCCAGACGGCCGTTTACGCTCAGGTGGGCGCGCGGCACAATGAGCTCATTGATTTGCGCCGTCTGGAAATGCTTGAGCAAGGAAGGCACGAAATAGTACAAGCCGTGCCCGCTTAAGTTATGGATCTTGATGAGTTCTTCGAAGTCGGTGAGGCAGCAAACGTCCATGCAGGCGCGCACTCGTGGGTCGAGCGCCGCCAGCCACCACGCCTTGGTTGATCCCATGGACATTCCGAGCGCGCCTAACCGGTGGGCATCGATCTCCGGCCGGCTGGCCAGATAATCCAGGGCGCGGAATTCGTCGAACATCATCATTCCCCAGAGAACCTGCCCATTCCACAGCATGTACTTAAAGGTATCGTCTTCGCCTTGGCGGTCGATCTCATCGTGCTTACGCTCGCCGAAACACCAACAGTCGATGGCCAGGGTTACCAATCCCTTTTCCGCGCAGACCGGCGCATAGGCTGGTTGCTCATCAACCCCGTTCAGGAGTTGTTCCTTGCCCAGGTCATACATGCCGCCATGCCAGTGGATGTAAAGCAAGCCGGGGGCTCGTGCGGCGCGTTGGTCGGGGATCAGCAGCAGCGCGGGAACCGGTTCAACTCCGTTCAGGTCGAGAACCAGCCGCTCCAGGGTGTAGCCGTCGTGTTTTTCCGTCGCCAGGACGGTGGCGGGGCCGGGCTTGTGGCCCCAAGGCAATTCTCCCAGCAAGCTCCAGAGCTCCTTTCGTCGCCCCGCTTGAAAAGCGGCGAATTCCGCGGGAGTCATCTCGATCTGTGACATGCCTGACATGGGCTGTGTTCCTCCCAAGGCTAATAGGGCGGCGGATTGTTTCAGAAATTCTCTACGATCGGACGCTGGCATTGATGACCTCATACCGCACAGAGCGCAATTTCTGTTCATGGCTTCCATTGCGCGAACTGGGGGTGATTCTTGAAGATCCAGGTTTCGACGAGCGCGTAGAATTCTGTCACTTTCGTCACTATCTCCTTGGCCTCTGTTTCCGTTGCAACGTGCGATTGCGTGTAGTCGATCTGGTTGCGCTTTCGCCGGCAAGTCTCGAAGTAATCCGTGAGGCTTTCGGCCGACTTTCCGAGCGCGAGGGCTGCACTCTCAAGAGAAACCTTGTGGTGCCCAATCCTGGCAGTAATTCGATAGCCAGCGCATGCGATTGCCATGTTCGCTGCTTGGAGTGCCGCGTTGTAGGCGGTAGCGAACCGACGATCCGCAGATAGTCGCGCCACAGCGGCGTCTGCCAAGTCGCGTGCAATCAGTTCCCGCATGTTGTCCAACTCCTGTTTCGAGGTGGTGTGCTTTTGGGCGTCTTTATTTGCTAATAATTTCGTCCAGCTCACGTTCCGTTCCTTTGACAAATCGCTTTGGCCGCTTCAAAACTGCGGCCAAAAAATGGTCGTTCTTCTCAACCTTGCCCCGGAATTCATCAAGCGAATATATTGTGGCGTTCATGTCGCGGCTAAAAGCCCGCTCAGCCTTACGAAGCGCCGGGGTCAATTCCGACAGGCCAACTTGGCCGATGACCATCAAGTCGATGTCACTCGTGGCGTGCTCCTCGGCCCGAGCAACGGACCCGTAGATGAATGCGCAGAGAATTTTCCGCCCAAAAGGCGCCAGGATGGTCCGAACGACCGGAATGATCCCGGCAGTTTTTTCAACGATTCCCCGCAATTCGCGGTAGATGGGGGAGCGCTTCTGAGCCCTGAAATAAACACGCGTTCCTTCCCGTCTCTGCTCCAAGATGCCTGCGTTAACGAGCGCTGAGAGCTCCCTCTGTAGGCTGGAAGGCGTGGTGCCAAGAAACTCAGCGAGCTCAGAGAGAAACCACCACTTCTCCGGCCGGGAAAGGGTCGCGGCAAGAATCCCCTGCCGGGTCTTCGGAAAAAGCGCCTCCAAGGTCGCGTTTTTACGCATATTGCGTAAATTGTTACGCATATCGCGTAAATATGCAAGGGGGTCGATTCCCTCTTGATGTTCAATAGAGAATCTACCCGCTATACTGCCTTAGCCTTTGCGGGCTTCCAGCGCAGCACCGGCTTGCGCGCCGCGCCGACTTCGTCAAGGCGAGTAACGCGCGTGGTGTAAGGCGCCTTCAGAACGAATTGCGGGTCTTGCTCCACCTCGTCCGCGATCGCCTGCAGGGCGTCGATGAAGGCGTCCAACTCCTCTTTGCTGGCGCTCTCCGTGGGCTCAATCATCAGCGCGCCCGGCACGATCAGAGGGAACGCTGTGGTATACGGGTGGAATCCGTAGTCGATCAGGCGCTTGGCGATGTCCATGGTGTGGACGCCTTTTTCCGCCTGGCGCCGGTCGGAGAAGACGCACTCGTGCATGCAGGGCTGGTCGTAGGGGAGATCATAGGATTCGCGCAACCCGCTGCGCACATAGTTTGCGTTCAAGACCGCGTCCTCAGTGGTCTGCCGCAGTCCCTCCGGCCCGTTCGCCAGCATGTAGGCGAGGGCGCGAACCGCCATCCCGAAATTTCCCAGAAAGGCACGCACACGCCCGATGCTCCGGGGGCGGTCATAATCGAGGTGGAATTCCCCCTCCGGTGATTTTCCCACAACGGGAGCCGGAAAATACGGCTCCAGGATTTTCTTTACGGCCACGGGACCCGAACCTGGCCCGCCGCCCCCGTGAGGGGTGGAAAAGGTCTTGTGCAGGTTCAGATGCATCACGTCAACGCCTAAATCTCCGGGCCGCACCACTCCCACGAGCGCATTCATGTTGGCGCCGTCCATGTAAACAAGGCCGCCTCGGGCGTGGACAATATTCGTAATCCTGCCGATTTCCGTTTCGAAAATCCCCAGGGTATTGGGATTGGTCAGCATCAATCCCGCCACGTCGGCATCCATGGCGCGCGCGAGGTCAAAAATATCGATACAACCCTGCTCATTCGACTTGAGGTGGCGCACCTCATAGCCGGAAATGGCCACGCTGGCCGGGTTCGTGCCGTGCGCGGAGTCAGGAATCAGGACGTACTTGCGGGAACCTCCGTGCTCGGCAAGGAAGGCGCGCATCATCAGGATGCCGGTCAACTCACCCTGCGCGCCCGCAGCGGGCTGAAGGGAAACAGCGTCCATGCCGGTAATTTCCTGGAGGCAGCAAGCGGTTTCGTGCAGAATCCGCAAGCAACCTTGAGCGAGCGCCACGGGTGTGAGGGGATGCTCCGTCGCCAAGCCCTCCAAGCGCGCGACCACTTCATTGATGCGCGCGTTGTACTTCATCGTGCAGGAACCGAGCGGATAGAGTCCTGTGTCCACGCCGTAGTTCCAGGTGGAAAGCCGCGTGAAGTGGCGGATGACTTCCAATTCTGAAACTTCCGGGAAGCCCTCAATTTCCGCGCGCGCCAAGTCCGCACCAAGCAGTTCGGCGGGGGAGACGGCGGGAACGTCCAGGGGCGCCAGTTCGGCGCCAACTTTACCCGGTGAAGTTCGCTCGAAGATTAGCGCCTCGTTGCGAGTGACGTGGGGTCGTGCTTCGCGAATGCGATTTTCCATGGGCATAAGTTCTTGTTAGTCGGAATTTTTCACCGCAGAGGCGCTGAGGCGCAGGGAAAGGATCTTTTTTTCAAACCTCAGCGCCTCCGCGCCTCTGCGGTGAAAGGCTCCTCTGGGGATCCATTCACAGCTTCGCAAGCTGGGGGCTGGAGGAAAACTGGCCGCACACTTTCACCAAGCGGTCAATGGCAGCCCGGCTCACCAATTCCGTGAAACATAGCAAAAGATGGTTCGCGAGCTCCGGATAGAATTCTCCCAAGTGCAGGCCGCCCACGATCTTTTCGCGCCGCAAGTCTTCCAGCAGGCACTCGGCGTCACCGGGAACCTTCACCACGAACTCGTTGAAAGACGGGCCGGTGAAGGGCGTGACAATGCCGGGAATTTCCCGCAGCCGCCCGGCGGCATAGTGAGCCTTGGCCAGGTTCTGCTCGGCGAGCAGACGCAGTCCTGCCTTCCCCAGGAGGCAGAGGTAAATGGTTGCTGCGAGCGCGTACAGCGATTGATTCGTACAAATATTGGAAGTAGCTTTCTCGCGCCGGATGTGCTGCTCGCGCGTGGCGAGAGTCAGCACGAAACCACGCCGGCCCTCAGTGTCAACGGTCTGGCCCACCAGGCGGCCCGGCATCTGCCGAACGAACTTTTCCCGCGTGGTCAGGAAGCCTACGTAAGGACCGCCAAAGCCCACCGGGACCCCGAACGATTGCGCCTCGCCACACACAATATCGGCCTCGCTCGGGGGCTTGACGACGGCCAGAGAGAGCGGCTCCGTAACCGTGACGATCAGGAGAGCCCCCTGACGGTGGGCGATGGCGGCAATCTCCGGGACACGCTCCAAGGCGCCGAAGAAATTCGGTGACTGGATCACCACGGCGGCGGTCTGGTTGTCCATCGTGGATTCAAGTTGGGCGGTGTCAATTCGGCCCGAGGCCGCGTAGGGGAGTTCCACCAGTTCCACGTCCTGGTTCCGCACGTAAGTCTGAAGAATCTGGCGATATTGCGGATGCAGCGTACGCGCCAGCACCACACGCCGACGCCGGGTGAGGCGCAAAGCCATCAGCGCGGCTTCGGTGGTGGCGGTGGAGCCGTCGTAGAGCGAGGCGTTGCTGACCTCCTGCCCGGTAAGCTGCGTCATCATGGTTTGAAACTCGAACATGGCCTGCAGGGTTCCCTGCGCAATTTCCGCCTGGTAGGGGGTGTAGGCGGTAAAAAACTCACCGCGAGAGAGCAGGGCGTCAACCACTACGGGGCGATAGTGCGAATAGGCTCCCGCGCCCAGCAGCGAAACATACTCGCGGCTGCTCTCGGCCGCCGCCCGCTGGAAGAACTCCAGGATTTCACCCTCGGAGAGCGGCCCGGGAAGGTTCAGTTTTCCCTTGAACCTCAAGTCCGCGGGGATCTGCGCGAAGAGTTCATCGACGTGAGCGTGGCCGGTGGCCCGGAGCATGGCTTGCCGGTCGGCGGGGGAGTTCGGCAAGTAGCGCATCAATGGGCCTTTTCCTGCGTGATGTAGGACTCGTATTCATCCGCCGTCATCAGCTTGTCAATCTCGCTGCGGTCGGCAAGCTGCACGCGGATCAGCCAAGCCTCGCCGTGGGGATCAGTGTTGACCATCTCCGGGTTGTTCTGGAGCTTGCTGTTGACGGAGGTCACCTCGCCGTTCACCGGTGAGTAAATTTCGGAAACGGCTTTGACGGACTCAATCGTCCCGAAAGATTCCGCTGCCGTCACGTGATCGCCCCGCTTGGGGAGCTCCACGAAAACGACATCGCCCAATTCCTTCTGGGCGTAATCGGTAATGCCGATGGTTCCCACGGACTCGTCCACCCGGATCCACTCGTGGTCTTTGGTGTAAAGGAATTCTGGAGGGTACATGTGGAGATCATCTCCCTTCTGTTTTCGCCCTGATCAGCCCGGCCCCCATCGGAATACGGCCGAGGGCGTCGTACGGGCGCAAACTTTCGTCAGGCTTTCTCTTCTTACTTCGGGGTAATGTCGAGGCGGCTTTACGCCTCCAATCGGCGACGTATACTCGCCGCTACTTCGGACGTTTATAGAAAGGCAATGGGACGACTCGCGCGGGTGCGAGCCTTCCTCGGATTTCAATCTCCATTTCCCTGCCCACGTCGGCGCCATCAGGGGGCACGAAAGCCATCCCAATGTTCTTCTTGAGATAGGGGGCGGGGGAACCACTGGTGACATGGCCGGCTTTCGTTCCCTTGACCCAAACCGGATAACCATCGCGCGCCGGGGCGCGATCGATCATCTCAAATCCGATGAGCTTCTTCGCAGTTCCCTGCGCGCGCTGCCGCAAAAGAATGTCCCGGCCCAAGAAGTCTCCCTTTTCGAGTTTAGCGATCCAGCCCAGGTTGGCTTCGAGAAGCGTGGTTGTTTCATCCAGTTCATGGCCGTAGAGTGCAAATCCTGCTTCCAGCCGCAGCGTGTTGCGCGCGCCGAGGCCCGCAGGAATCAGCCCTTCCGCCCTGCCCGCGTCCAACAACATGTTCCACACGTGGGCGGAAGAGGCGGGAGGGAAATAGAACTCGAAACCGTCCTCGCCTGTATAGCCCGTGCGCGCCAGGAGGCCTTCCACGCCACCGCAACGGGCACGGCGGAACCAGTAATACTTCAAATCGCCCGGATCAGCCTCCGTCACCTTCGCCAGGATCTCCACCGCGCGTGGGCCCTGCAACGCAATCTGCGAGTATTGCGCGGAAACGTTGTGCACCTCCGCGCCAAATGAATTGCACTGAACGATCCACGCGTAGTCCTTATCCGTATTCGCGGCGTTCACGCATACAAAGTAATGATCGAATGCGAATCGGTGCACCAGGCAATCATCGATGCAACTGCCATGGGGGAGCATCAACGCGCTGTATTGAGCCTGATAATCCTGCAGGCGCGACACATCGTTGCAGGTCACGTGTTGAAGCAAGGCCAAAGCCTGGGGGCCGCGAACTTCAATCTCCCCCATATGGCTCACGTCAAAAAGGCCCGCGGCGGTACGCACCGCAAGGTGCTCGCGGGTGATGCCGGAATACTCCACCGGCATGTCCCAGCCGCAGTAATCCACCATCTTGGCGCCACTCGCGCGATGGGTGGCATTCAGGGCCGTGCGTTTAAGCGCCTCTCCCGCCGGAGCGATCAAGCCGATTCCTCCCCTGCAAACTTACATTCTCGAGCGATAAAATCAACCTAACATAGTCTTCGCAGACCGGTCAAGGCAGGCCGGCATAGGCCAGGGCACCGTCAAAGTCTAATGGGGTTGAAAGGGACCCCTCACCTGCCCTTCTCCGTCGGGCGCCCTCTCCCCTGGGAGAGGGCTGTGATTTGACTTCTCTCCCTCTCCCTTGGGGAGACGGGGGACCACAAGGCGGAGGGTGAGGGGTTTCTTCGCAGGTGGTGCATTCATGGCCATAGAGGTATCTGGCGCCCACGACTTTGACGGAACCCTGCGGCATAGGTGCAGGCGCCATTGGGAATGATCCCTTTCGAAACTCGCGTCAATCCCACAAAGACGCGAATCCGGGTGGTGGGCCGGGGTGATCCGGCGCAGGCAAGTTGTCGAAAGGCCAATGTTGGGAGCCACGGGACATGGAGCGCGTGTATTCAGGCATATTGCTTCCATTTGCGCTGCATCGTCCAAGCCCTATCCCCTTTGTTTTCAGTAATTCATCCAAGAATCCTCGTAACTTGCTTGTTTTCATCAACTCATCCAGAGCACTTTTCTATCCCCTTTGTTTTCAATAACTCATCCAGGGCACCCTTCATTTTTAACATCTTTTTGTTAGAGTCAATTTCGAACCTTGATCGGCGTGTTGGCGAGCCGCCACCATGGGCGCAGGCTGGAATCCTCCATCCTTTCCGTGGGCTGCGGATTCTTGTTTGTGGGAGCTTGGCGCAGGAATTATTCCGGGCGGACACCGTAAGTAGGACAGGTGGGGGGATAACAAAGGTGGGAGACTTACGCGCGGACATGGCAGCGCCGGGCAGTAGCACCCCTTTAGTTTATCCATCTACGCTATGGTTGTCAAGATAAATTAGGCATGGTAAGAGGCTACAGTCTGTCGCCGGAGAGGGTTTTTCAGAGGCGTCTTTCCGGACGACATCGGTCGCTTGTCCGGGGGGGCGGCTGCCGTTTTCTGCCTACTGCCTACCGCCTTCTGCCGACTGCTTGCCGCCCTTTTTGCGGCGGCAGTTTGATTTTGCCCGGGCTTGGCGTCAGAATAGGTCGGTAAGAGTTAGATTCTGAAAGTGAGGCGTTCACTATGGCCTATAAAGTATTTCGCTGCACCGTTTGCAACCTACCCGAGGAGAGCTGCACCTGCATTAAGTATTGCGCCCTGTGCCAGACGGATTACCGGGTTCGCCTCAACGAGGATGGCCTGTACTACTGTAAAGACTGCCGCGAGGCCTGCGATTACAAAACCCAGGACCAGGCTTGAAGGCGTGATAGGTACGCCGATTCATGCTGGGCCTGCAACCTAGTGTGGTGTCCCGGATAAGATTTGACAATGGCATGTTGCAATGACCCCCTCACCCCCGGGCCCCTCGGTCGCCACGGCCAGCGAGGGGAGGATGGATTTTATTACCCTCGCCCCTTTGG
>JBEKQO010000016.1:0-53556 GCA_049519635.1 Terriglobia bacterium
GATAGTGCCGTTGACGCTGGACGTTATCCCAGGTGCTCTGTGCTTTGTTCACTTTCCACTGTCTTCGTCACCCCCGCCACTCCTTCCTGCGCGATAAACATAATCGCTCTGCGCGCCATACCGTTGATAAGAACTCATCCCTTTCGCTCTCCACTAGCCACTACCCACTTTCCCCCAGCCACTTTGTACTACTCATTGCGCCTGTGTTCCCTTTTGCGTGGTGGCAATAATCACCAGGCGCGCCAGTCCGTTGATCAGGATGGTCAGCAAGAACAGGACAAGACCCAACTCAATCAAGGCTTGCAGGTACAAATCACCGGTAGCTTCCGTGAACTCATTGGCGATGACGGCGGCAATCGAATAGGCCGGGGCAAACAGCGAGGCGCTGATCTTGGGATCATTGCCGATCACCATGGTCACTGCCATAGTCTCGCCCAGGGCGCGCGCCAAGGCCAGGAAAACCGAGGCCATAATTCCCACCCGCGCGAAAGGCACCACCACCTGCCATGTGGATTCCCACTTGGTGGCCCCGAGCGCCAGCGCCGCTTCGCGCTGCTCCACCGGCACCGCCAGCAACACTTCCCGCGAGACGGAGATGATGAAGGGGACAATCATGACCGCCAGCACCAACCCTCCCGCCAACATGCCAACGCCGTACATCGGACCCTGAAAGAGAAAGAGAAATCCCAAAGTGGATTTCAGAAACGGCTCCACCACCTTGCGTAATACCGGAACCAGGATGAAAATTCCCAGCAGCCCGTAGATGACGCTGGGAACCGCCGCCAAAAGCTCAATGACAAAGGTCAGGGAATTGGAAATCCGCGAGGGTGCGAGCTCAGAAAGGAAGATGGCAGCGCCCACTCCCAGGGGCACGGCCACCAGAAGCGCCAACGCGGAAGAAGCCACCGTGCCGTAAATGAACGGCAAAGCGCCGAAATCCCCGCTGACCGGATCCCAGGTCCTACCCACGAAAAATCCGAACCCAAACTTGTGGCGGGGCAGCGCAGAGTTGATGTAGAGCTGGTAGACCAGCATTACCGTCACAACAATAATGCTGGACGCTGCCAGCAAGGTGATCAGGTGAGCGACCTCGTCGCCGTGCCGCAATTGCTGAATAAACTGCCGCGTGCGCCGGGAAAAGCCTACGCGTTCAACCGTGATTGGAGCACTTGCCATGTTAGTTGATTTGCGCGATGGCCTTAATTTCCCGCGCCACCACATCCTTGGGAAGCCGTGCGTAGGACAAGCTTTCCGCGTCATTCTGCCCGTCAGTCAACATCCAATGGAGAAAGTCCTTGATGGCGTTCTTCTTGGCCGGATCGTCGATCTTGGTCGGAATCAGCAGATAAGTGAAGCTGCAAATCGGGTATGCCGCCTTGCCCGAGGCGTTGGTGATGGACACGCGGAAGTCGGCCGGCATTCTTTTGGATTCACTGGCTGCCGCCGCCGTCACGCCCGCAAGATTAGCTTTTACGAAAGCCCCGGCCGAATTTTTAACCTGGCCGTAGGGGAGCTTGTTCTGCACAGCGTAAACCAATTCCACATACCCGATGGCGCCAGGGGTCTGCTTGACCAATCCCGTAACGCCCTCGTTGCCTTTGCCGCCCAAGCCCACCGGCCAGTTCACGGAAGTGTTGCGCCCCACCTTCGTTTCCCAATCCTTGCTGACCTTGGAAAGATAATCTGTCCAGACAAAGGAAGTGCCGCTGCCGTCGGAGCGGTGCACGACTACAATGTCGGTGCCGGGTAGCTTTATACCGCTATTAATGCTCGCCAGCGCCGGGTCATTCCATTTCGTAATCTTACCGATGAAGATGTTCGCAAGGGCCTCTCCCGTAAAGTTGAGGTCCTGATTGACGCCCTCAATGTTGTAAGTCGGCACCACGGCTCCCAAAACTGTGGGGAAATGAAGCACGGGTACTTTGTTCTGGCTCAGTTGCTGATCCGTCATCGGAGCATCGGAAGCGCCAAAGTCAACGGTTCCGGCCTGCAGTTGGCGGATGCCCCCCCCCGAACCGATGGAATTGTAGTTGATTTGAATGTCCGGGTGAATCCGGTTGTACTCGGTGAACCATTTGGAATAAATCGGATACGGAAAAGTGGCCCCTGCCGCGTTGAGCAGGAGTGCAGGAGGCGCGGGAGCTGCCGAGGGGGATTCAACAAGCGCACATACCCCGAGAGCAGCCAACACCACGCCTAAGGCGATGCTGGTGATTGAAGTTTTGAGTTTCATTTTGATCCCTCCGCCGTCATTCTTGGGGGCGTGTGTTACGGCGGGATTAAGACACGGTTATTCTTGAATTTAAGTCCTTAGCAGATACCCATTTTCGGGCAGGGATGTTACAGACACATTAAGCAACTGTTGCGCAGGGATAAAGGGGGGCTGTTCAGTCGGGAATACCCCAATCTCAAGGGTGGGGGCCTGTCCCCCAGGGCACCGTCAAAGTCTAATGGGGTTGGAAGGGACCCCTCACCTGCCCTCCTCCGTCGGGCACCCTCTCCCCTCGGAGAGGGCTGCGATTCTGCTTTCTTGCCCTCTCCCTTAGGGAGAGGGGGGACCGCAAGGCGGGGGTGAGGGGTTTCTTCGCGGGTGATGCATTCATAGCTATGGAGGTATCTGGCCCCTGCGACTTTGACGGAACCCTGGCCTGTCTCCGGGTTCCGGAGGGCAAAGCTAAGGAAAAACCGCCGACCCCAAACGCGGGGGCCGGCGCTACACTCGCTTTGCATTTTCATCCCCGGTGTGATTTCATGCTCCCTTCGGTTTTTCAGCCAGGGCCAGGAGGAGATCATGATTATCACTCGACATGGCTGCAGGCGGAATATCGTTGCCGCCATCCCCGCCGTACTCTTGCTGTTCATGCCCGTACGGTCGGTGCCGCAGGACCAAGCCACCCCACCCACCGCGGTCCCGCAGACCGACTCTTGCACGGTCGATGCGGACGGCACGGCGCACATCACCCGCGTGGTCCCGGTACCGCAATCGATCAGCCCGGAGGCGCAGAAGTTCATCTCGCGGTCTGCACCGTCCGGTCCGGAGCCCACGCTCGCCGAACGGCGTGCGGCCACTGACAGATTCCGCATTCATCGGGCAGAAGAAGCACGCGAGCTTTATCCGGTGGAGGTCAAAGAGGGGACGATAGGGGGCGTCCGCTGCGACATCATCAAGCCGCTCAACATCCCGGCCGCCAAGCAGGACCGGGTGCTCATCAACGTGCACGGCGGCGGTTTCAACTCCGACTCGGGTTCGCTCGTGGAGGGAATTCCCATCGCTTACCTCACCGGCACTACCGTTGTTTCCGTTTACTACCGGCTGGCGCCGGAATACCCATTCCCCGCCGCGGTGGACGATACGGTGGCGGTTTTCCGGGAACTCTTGAAAATCCACAAACCGGCAAAAATCGGCTTGTTTGGGACCTCCGCCGGGGCCATCCTTACCGCGGAGGTCGCCGTCAGGCTGCGACATGACGGTCTGCCGCTTCCCGGAGTCCTTGGCATCTTCTCAGGAACCGGCGACATGGGCCGGGCGGGAGACTCCCAGGCACTCTACTCCGTTCGGGGATTCGGCGGACTACTCCAACCTCCGTCGAAGACGCCGCACTCTTCTGATTACATTGGCGCCGCTGATCCCAAGGACCCGGTGCTGTCGCCGGTCTTCGCCGATTTGAAGGGATTTCCGCCCACCCTACTGGTTACCAGCACCCGCGACTTGCTGCTGAGCGGCACCGCGGATTTGCATCGCGCCTTCTTGCGCGCCGGCGTGGATGCCGAACTCGTGGTCTTTGATGCGCTGCCCCACGCCTTTTGGTACGACTATCACTTGCCCGAGACGAAGGAGGCCCTGGATATCATGGCCCGGTTCTTTGACAAGAAGCTCGGAGAATAAAAGGCGCGGTTGGAGCCAGGAGAGTCGGAGCGATACCACCTGCAATATCCATCGGATCGGAAGCATGCCGGGAGGCTCGAGTCGGTTTGGCACGCCTCGCGGGTGCGCCTCGTGCCGTGGTTTCGGTTCGCCAAAACGGGATCAGTTTCGAATGGCGTTTTGGCCCGTACCCTCTCTGAAAATACCCGGCGTCTCGGCACCTCTTCGCGTGCTCCTCAACTTCGGGATTAAGGTACAATGGATAGGGAGGTCAACATGCCGGACCTAGCCGAAGTTCTCAAGAGCGTGCTGAGCCTGAATGTCGATGATCGCGCGGCTGTGGCGGAAAAACTCTTGGCCAGCCTCGATGATTTGGACGAGGTAGACGCGGATCGCCTTTGGGCGGAGGAGGCCACAAGGCGCCTGGAGGAGTTCCGCGCGGGCCGGGCGGGGGCCCCGGGGGCTCAAGATGTCGCGAAGAAGGCAGAAAGACTCTTCCGGTGACACCCGTTAGGTACCATCAGGCCGCCGAGGACGAACTCCTAGCGGAAATCGGGTATCTCGAGTTCCGCGTCCCCGGTCTCGGACGACGATTCTACGCTGAGGTGCGGAGGGCCGAAGGCTTCCTCGCGAAGTTTCCCGATTCGGCTCGGGAGGTAGCACCCGGCATCAGGAAGCACCCTCTGAGCAAATTTCCATTTTCACTCCTTTATTCGATCGAGAAGGATGGCTCGCTCATCCTGGCGATCGCCCACCATCGGCGTCGGCCACGCTATTGGGCGGGCCGCGTTGGTTGATACCCGGCGTATCTGCGAAAACCGCCATCCATCGCGGCTATCCGCTCGCTGCTTAGGTTTCCCGGAACCATGGAAGGAAAAGTCTCCGTAAGGGCAGTGGGAATGCAGCTCCCCCCAACTCGCTTATTTCAATTCATATTTCAGATCGCCGACATCTGTGGACCACGGGCGGTCGAGGAGGTGGGCCAACGGGTCGGGGTTGGTCGTCCCCTTGACGTAGCGGTTGAAAAAAGCGACGGCGTAATCGTTAATGAGCGGCTGGTAGGTCTTATTCAAGTTGGTCCAGGCGAAGTGCCCGGCGCCGGCAAACTCTATAAAATATTTGGGAGCGGAGGTCAGGTCGTAAGCGCCTCCGGGTCGGCGGACGGAAGGAGTGATTCCGATGTCGAGCGTCCCGCCCTGGTACATAACCGGAACATCGAGATGACGCAGGTCCCCCTTCTTGATAAAAGGGGCGCAATAGGGGGACAACGCCAAAACGGCCTTGACCCGCCGGTCTTTCCAGGAGGGCCACGCTCCCGCCAGAGCCAGAACCGTGTACCCACCCAACGAATGGCCGGCAAGCCCGACCCGGCTGGAATCAATCGGCACACCTTGGAATGACTTTTGTTTGAGGATCGTATCCAAGACGGCTTCCATGTCAGCCCCACGATCGCGGTAGGTCGCCTCACTCCAGGCGTCAGGATTGTGAAACGGCTTCTCCGTCCGCGTGGTGGCGAGCTTTGCAAAGAGCGCCCCTTGGTGACCCATGCCAGTACCGCATCCCGCATCGAAATGGTTGGGGGCCAGGACGAAATACCCCGCTTGCGCCAAAGCATCAGTCAAGAAGACGGATTGGGTGCCGCAACCCGTAAAGCCGTGCGAAAACAGAATAACGGGATAGCCATCCGGCGGCGCCGTCCCGGCAGGTTTCCACATCGCCACTCGCCGGCCCGCAATGTCGATCTCGGCTACGGCATGAGTGGTCCGGCCGACCATCGCCAGGAACTGATGGTAAGCAAAGAAAGAGAGAAGGAGAATGAGGATGGCCGCTAGAAGCGTCCACCCCAACCTCCTCAGCAAGCACCCTACCTTCGAATCGCCAGTGGCCGCAAGCGGCATGCAAGAACTCCTTGAATCCTGAGCGTAAGGCAAACGCATGGCAGGATCAAGCGCCGAAAGTCCTATGGTAAGGGTTTGGCCGGATCCATTAGCCGGGACTTCTCACCAGGTTTGGACGATGCATGGAAGGGCGGGGCTTCAGCCCCGCCGAAATCGCGGCTCCCGCCCTCTATTCCTCCCGCACCCCGCGCAGTTTGCGGCTGCAAGCTGCGCGGGGTGCGGGACTTGGAAATAATCAGGACGGCCTTGCAACGGCGGGGCTAAAGCCCCGCCCTTCCAGAGTCGTGGTGAGAATGAGAGCCTCTGTACGTGATGGCTCTCGTTGAGGCGGGCTATACAGGTTGCGGAAAAGTGATCCAATGCCGTCATCCAGAGCCCATTTGTATTCATCCTGAGTCTTGACAGCCGTTCGGCTGCCCATGATCGGCAAAAACTTCGCTGGAACAACCCATCACCCAACCTGTCATCCTGTATTGTCGGGTTTTCGGGAATGCTCTCAATCTTCGGCGCCGGTTACGGCGTGATCGCGAAGGAGGCGTTTAGGCTGAACGGCGGCGACCAGTGAGGCCGGCGGCAACCCTGCGGCGTGCTTGCTGCGCCTGCTGACCGCATTCTCTGCGGCAGTGCGGACCACATGCAGGAATTCAGGATCGGAGAGGGGAGGAACGATGAAATCGAACGCGCCCCGCTCAATCGCTTGCAGATAGAGGCTCATATCCGCGAACGGCGCCACCACGATGACATTCACCGGGGCGGACGCCTTCGTGGCCAGCGTCAGAACATCCGCCCAATTGCCATCGGCAAGCCGAGTTTCCGTAAAGACCAAATGCGGTGGGCAGTCAGACCATAACGCCAGCGCAGCTTCCGCGCAATTCTTGGCGGTAAAAATGCCGATCGACTGCTCCTCCAAAGCGAGGCGCAGAGCGTCGAGCGGGTCGTGCCGGGCCCGAACGAGCAGAGCCCTAATGCTTTCCTTCATAACCCCTCCTTACCCGGATGCATCCCCGGTGGCCAGATCTCCACTTTGCCCGCGTGGCGGGCACTTCGAGCCCTAATTCAACCGCAGCAAGGTGGATATTCTTCCTTTGATAATCTCGATCATCCTTCGTTCCTAACCAATAACGCCATCCCATTTCTAATCTCTCATGTCCCCGTTAAGGGCAATTGAGGGAATCATGAAGGGCGGGTTAAATTTGGAGACCAGTGCCGTTCCAGCTCTTTCCGGCCCATCCGAGTAAACCCGATGAAAACCGATGCTCTTATGAAAATTCTCCCTCCTCCGTTGAGCAATAGGTTGGACCGGCGCCAGACTGCCAAAAAGGTTGGTGGGTTGTGCTAGAATTCCGCCGTGGCATTCCATTCCACAGTTGAAGAAGGCGGGCGCGTCTCTACTGCTGTTGCCTGGAAAGCTCACGGTGAATCGGCAATTGTTCCAAGGATCGGCGCATTTACCCTGATGAAACCAAGCGCGAGTAACTTTCCTTTGATTGCGATCGTCGGCCCCACCGCCGCCGGCAAGTCCGCGCTGGCTTTGGCGCTGGCGGAGCGGCTGAACGGCGAGGTGGTGAACTACGATTCCGTGCAGTTGTATCGCGGCTTCGACGTGGGTTCGGGGAAATTACTTCTCGCGGAGCGCCGCGGCATTGCGCACCATTTGCTGGATTGCCTGGAGCCGGCGGACGTTTTCACCGCGGGAGATTACCGTCGTGAGGCGTTAAAGGTTTTGACCGACTTGCGCGGCCGCGAGAAACTCCCCATTTTTGTGGGGGGAACAGGACTTTACTTGCGCGCACTTTTGATGGGCCTTTTTGAGGGGCCGGTTCGGTCCGAAGCTTTGCGCGAGCGGTTGCGCGCCATGGTGGAACGCCGCGGCCGGGAATTCCTGCATCGCCTGTTGGCTCGGCTCGACGCGGCGGCGGCGGCGCGCATCCAACCTCGGGATACCCAGAAGTTGATCCGCGCCGTGGAGGTCTGCGTCCTCGCGCAGCGGCCGCTTTCAGCGCTGCACGCGCGCGGCCGAAAAGGTTTGGAGGGATATGCCGTAATCAAAATCGGCCTGAATCCACCCCGCGCCCAGCTTTACGATCGCATCAATCGGCGTGTGGAAACCATGTTCGCGGCGGGTCTGATGGAGGAATCGCAAGTGCTGCTTCACCATCCGGACGCGGCGCGCATCAAACCCCTGGGCGCGTTGGGTTACCGGCAAGCGTGTGGGGTTTGGGAACGGAATGTTAGCCGGGAAGAAGCCGTGAGCGCGACGCAAGCGGCCACGCGGCATTATGCCAAGCGCCAGTTGACCTGGTTTCGGCGCGAGGCTGACATCGCCTGGTTCGATGGGTTCGGCGACAACCCGCACGTTCAGGGTCGCATTGTGGAAACCCTGCGCCGGACGCCGGTCGCCGCTGGGGAAGGGGCGCTTGCTTCGCCTGCGGTTTCACCGGTACGGTAATTTTCACGTCTGGGCGACACTGGAAAATCGAAGATAAAAAGAGAGAGAAAAACATGGAGAAGCAATCGCAGAATATTCAGGACGGTTTTTTGAATTCCGCCCGCAAGGAAAAAATCCTGGTGACCGTCTACCTGCTGAGTGGAGTTAAGTTGACGGGACGCATTCGCAGTTTTGACAAGTATTCCCTCATTCTGGAAAGCAATCATCAGGAGCAGATGGTTTTCAAGCACGCGATCGCCACAGTCGTGCTGCCCCGCCCTACGCCCATGCCGGCAGCCCCTGTGACCCCGGAGGGATAGAAGCATTCGACGCTTGCAAGTTTTGGAGAGAGCATTTCTGGCCGGTTGGGAATCCACTCGCCGCGATGGCGCGCCGGCGGCCATTGCCGACGCGGAAGATTCCTTACGGGAACTGAAGGAGCTTACCGCCAGCGCCGGCGCCCGGGTGGTGGGAACGGTGCTGCAACGCTCCTCTGATCCTGACCCGGCCACGCTGCTGGGACGCGGAAAAGTGCATGAGCTTCGCGCCGAGGCGCGCGCCGCGGGTGCGGACCTGGTGATTTTTGACCACGACCTCACTCCCTCCCAGCTTCGCAATCTTGAGAAAATCCTGGATCAGAAGGTCATTGACCGCACCCAAATCATCCTTGATATCTTCGCCCGCCGGGCTCGCAGCCGCGAAGGGCAACTCCAGGTGGAACTGGCGCAGTTGAACTATCTGCTGCCCCGTCTTTCGGGGCACGGAACCTTGCTCTCCCGATTGGGCGGGGGCATCGGCACGCGCGGTCCAGGTGAACAGCAGTTGGAATATGACCGCCGGCGCATCCGGCGCCGCATTCGGATTCTTGCCGACGGCATTGAGCGTGTCCGCTCGCAGCGCGCCCTCCATCGCGCCCATCGGCGTGACCAGAACCTTCAAACCGTGGCGCTGGTGGGTTACACCAACGCCGGCAAGTCCACCCTTTTTAACGCTCTGACTTCCGCCGGCGTGGTCACTTCGGCACGCATGTTCGCCACCCTCGACCCCACCGTCCGCGCCCTGCCGCTTGACGCTCACCGCACGGCGCTGCTTTCCGATACCGTCGGCTTCATTCGCAAACTGCCGCCGCACCTGGTGGCGGCCTTCCGCGCCACGCTCGAGGAGTTGGAGGAGGCCCGCCTCCTGCTGCACGTTACCGACGCTTCTGACCCGCAACGCGACGCGCAAGACGCCGCCGTGGAAGCCTTGCTCGAAGACTTGGGCGTGGCCGCCACGCCACGGCTGCACGTTTGGAATAAAGTGGACCTGCTCATTGCACCCGGGGAGAGGCGTAAACTCGAAGGGGCAGACCGCAGCGTAACGGTCTCCGCCCAGACGGGGGAAGGCTTGGAGAATTTGCGCCGGCGAATTGCCGACGCTTTGACCGCCGATCCTGTGGTGGAAGCGGATTTCGACCTTTCGCAAAGTGACGGAAAGCGGTTGGCATTGCTGCATCGAACAGGAACCGTCGTTTCCACCCACTACGAAGCGGGAAGAGTTTTGGTGCGGGCGCGGGTACCCGAGTCGGTGCGGGAAATGCTGAAAATGTCTACCGCGGAAACCTTGCGAGAGAGGTAAGTTATTGCTAATTCGAGGGAAAAGCTACCTGTGGAAATCTTTGTGGAAAAGGCATCCTCCTTTATCCCCAACCGAAAATCCATGCCAGCCGCGATTTTCGCGGGCGCGGCGTGAGCCTCAGGAATTAGTCCTTTGTTTACATTTAGTTGCGGGAAATGATGGGCTGCGGCCCGGGGCCATTTCCCCGGAAAATATGTTTGACACGATGAGCAATTCATGGATTGATTTTTGCACAATGATGAAGCATTTCCGGCCAATCCTTCGCGTAGCCCTCGGCTTCCCGGCCTTCCGCATAAATTCTGCCTCCCTCTGCTCTAGCCTCTACTTATGGTTGAAAAAGTTTTCCAATCGGCAATCTCATAAAGCCCTGGAAGCGTGAAATTCCCAGAGTTCCGGCATAGTCGTGATTGTCGCCCACCTCCATGGCCATGAATGCATCACCCGCGAAGATACCCCCCCGCCTTGCGGCCCCCCCTCTCCCCAAGGGAGAGGGTGCCCGACGCAGGAGGGCAGGTGAGGGGTCTTTTCGAAGCCCCTCGGGATTTGATGGAACCGTGAGGAATTGCCGCCAGGTTTGACAGACTCGCGTGGGTGGTTTAGATTGGCTGTTCCTGCTTCCGGCAGCGAATTTTGCGGCTTGTCCCGACCCAAGGAGTGAAACTCCGAAATGCTGGATTTGAATTTTGTTCGCGACAATCTGGACTTGGTCAAACAGAAAATGCGCGAGCGCGGGCTTACCGTAATCCTGGACGATTTTGAATTGCTCGACCGCGAGCGCCGCCGGGTGCTGATGGAGGTCGAGGGGCGCAAGGCGCGGCGCAACAAAGTCTCCGATGAAATCGCCTCGCTCAAAAAGCAAAAGCAGGATGCTTCCTTCCTGATCGCGGAGATGAAGCCCCTTAGCAACGAGATTCAGGAACTGGATGAGAAGGCAAAGGCCTGCGATGAGCGCCTGCGCGAGGTGCTGCGCCTGGTTCCCAACGTTCCGCACTCGAGCGTCCCCGTGGGACGCACCTCCGCCGACAACCAGGAAGTCCGCCGCTGGGGCCAGCCGCGCCAGTTTGATTTCGAACCCCAGGCGCATTGGGATCTGGGCCCGGCGCTGGGTATCCTGGATTTCGAACGCGCCACCAAGATCACCGGCGCGCGTTTTGCCGTGTACGTGGGGGTGGGCGCGAAGCTGGAGCGGGCGCTCGCCAACTTCATGCTCGACGTGCACAGCCGCGAGCATGGCTACACGGAAATTCTGCCGCCGTTTGTGGTGAACTCCGCCAGCCTTTTCGGCACCGGCCAGTTGCCCAAATTCAAAGAGGACCTCTTCAAGCTCGAAGGCACGGATTATTGGCTGATCCCCACGGCGGAAGTCCCCGTGACCAATCTCTATCGCGACGAGGTGCTGGAGACGGAGAAGCTTCCGGTGAAGCATTGCGCCTGGACCGCCTGCTTCCGCAGCGAGGCCGGCTCCTACGGAAAGGACACGCGCGGCATCATCCGCCAACATCAATTCCAGAAGGTGGAGCTGGTAAAGTTTACAGCCCCGGAGAATTCCTACGAAGAACTCGAACGCCTGACGCACGACGCGGAAGATATTCTCCAGCGGCTGGAGCTGCCCTACCGCGTCATCACGCTTTGCACCGGCGACCTGGGGTTCAGCTCCGCCAAGACCTATGACCTGGAGGTCTGGCTGCCCGCTGCGCGTGAGTATAAGGAAATCTCTTCCTGCTCGAATTTTGAGGCCTTTCAGGCGCGACGCGCCAATCTGCGCTTCCGGCGCGGCAAGTCCGGCAAGACGGAGCTGCTGCACACCCTGAACGGCAGCGGGCTGGCCGTGGGCCGCACCTGGCTGGCGGTCATCGAAAACTACCAGCAAGCCGACGGCTCCGTCATCGTCCCCACCGTGCTGCGCCCCTACCTGGACGGCCTGGAACGCATCACGCCGCAGTTGGAAAGTAGGCAGTAGGCAGGTGGCGCTAGGCTGACGGCCGACTCCTAACCGCCGACAGCCCACAGCTAACAGCCGACAGTTCAAACCCAGCCCCAATGGAATAGTGGCGAGTGGGTAGTTTAATGGCCCGATGGCCCAACGGCCCGATCCTCTTCCCTCCCACTGTCCCTGACACCCGCCCAAAGAGTTCCTGCATGTTCATTGCTATCATCAACTTATCGGCATCGTGCGTAAATCCGTCGATCCCCAGGGTACAAGTTGCTTGTTTTCTGTGAGTTGTCGGCTTAGCATGGATTTGGAGGGATTTTTGTGCTTGCGTGGGCCTTGAATCGACTTATCTCTTTTGTTTTCAAAAACTCATCGGCTTTTTTGTAAGTCCTTTATTTTCATCAAGTCATCGGCTTCCGACATTATGTCGCCTATTCGCCTCTTTACTTTCAATAACTTATCGGAGTCGACCTTCATTTTCGATATTTTTTGTGTGCGGGCTTCCGGTGTGGTTTTAATGGACAAATTGACAATCCTCCACACCTGTCGCAGGCTCAACCCTTCCCCGCAAATCCTCAGCCCGGATTTCTCCCCACGCGTTTGGAAAGGTGGGGCTTCACAGGCTGCGGATAAACGCTTAAATGCCGTCATCCTGAGCGCAGCGAAGGACCCCTGCATTTGAACTTTCAAGCAAATACAGCGGTCCTTCGTTGGCTTCGCCTCCTCAGGGTGACATTTTGATGGGTTTTTCCGCCGCCTGTTCAGCCCCGCCCCTCCGCCCACTCCTGAGAGCGCCCAGGTTTGGTGAGAAATCCGAGTTAGCGCTGCGCCGCCGGTCTTTCCGCCTTCGGACATCGCCTGTCGATCGTCCCCGATCATGGGTCACTCCTCCTGTTGGCCGGGCGGCGCTTCTCGCGCCCGAGGGTGGGCGAATTCACTCTGCCGCCTTTTCCCACTTGATAGGCTAGCAATTCACCACCCATTGCCGATGCTGTTATTCATAGAAATCCTACCGGTAGGAAGAAAGTAAACCTCTGGCTTTTCCGGTTTCCTACGGGTAGGAATCACGGTGCTGACCTCACCCGAGGTCGCGGGCAGCGTGTAGCAGGGTTATCCCGCGCCGAGCGGGATTACTTTGCGGCTTTCGCCGTTGTGTGTTGTTAACAGGCTGACGTCTATCAGGTTCAGAACCGCAGAGTAAGTCGCTGCGCGCCTGACTCTGCGCTCCCCGCTCAGCGAGGATTCCGGTTTCCGGAAGAGGACAGCGCGACCTCGGCCCTGATCTCGGGTTCCAATTTGCGGTCCTCCGGGCTCAAGCGTGAAACCACAGTTTCAACGCCCAGCACGCTTGCAACTCTCCCGAGCCCGCGGAGGGCAATGTCTTTTGTAACAACCACCGAGGCTCCTTCCCGGGTGAGGCGAGCCAGATAGGGGATTGCAACAACGTCCTCAACGTAGCTCAGGGACTTCGCGGCATCCAACGCCGTCTCGGCGTTCGTCATCATTGCGGCCCTCGCAAGTCCCTCGCACAGTTCTTCCAGACGCTTTTCGTCCCGCTCACCGACCACAAGGGTTAGCTGCTGCGAGAATTCAGCCTTGGCGGGCACCCCGGAGTTTTCGCTAACCGCCGTTGCAAGAGTCAATAAGATCCTGTAATCGCCTGGTTCGCTGAACGCGTACCATTTGTTTAGGAGCAATTTCTGTCCGTACGTTTCCCCCGACCGCAACTGGAGTTGGGCGAGACGACTCATGCCATTGCGCCGGGGAAGACGCGGAAGTCTAATCGTCGATCCATCGGGCTGGACAATCGAGAAATCGAAGTTGCCTTCACGGTCGTACCCGAAGTCAATGCTTGCCTCTTCCGCCAGGCCGTTGTGAATGGAGAGATTGACTACGACCGGCTCGTGCAGAGTCACCGAGGAACTCTGCAGCGCGAACGAGACCTCCACGCCTCCGTGCCCTTGGCACAAGCCCCACAGTGAAGAACCCAAAATAAAGGAAGCCAAGATAACTATGCGAAGAGCGAAACCTGCGCGCAAATGAGTCCCAACGCTGGACATGGTAGCCTCCATTATGGCAGAGGATTGATTGTGGCCGACGCCCCGCTCTTGGTCACTTGATACATAAAGGTGCTGTTGGCGTTTTGCGACACGGTCCTAACGATGGACATCGGTCCCATTAAGTTAACTTCGGAGCCGCCATTGCATGTGTATCTGTAGTATTGGGTTGCGGGAAATGTCACCGCCTTGTAAGGTTTTGTCCAACTGTCATCCCCGTCAAGTTGGTCATCACTAAATCCGTCGTCTGTGCCGGGTACGCCGTTTACCACCGGATTGAGATTCGAGTAGTTCCATGGCGGGCTCGGCCAAACGAAGGGGGAGTTCCCATTTCCGTATGTAACAACTTCGTAGATAACGCAGGCGGAGAGGTCTGGTAATTTGCCTGAGCTTGACTGCCACGAGTAGTTAAAGTGCAGGTCGGCATCACCCAAATCTTCTCCAGGACCGACTTGCACGAAGTTCACTGGATAGGCGTTGCTGACCGACGCCTGACTCCCGACGTTGTTGATGAACATCCCCATGCAAGGACAATAGACTGAGTGGGTGCCTGCCTCCAGATACGTTCCCGTGTCGGACGCCTCATAGGACAAGGTAGCCTCGGCCTGCGTGGTGTTGGTTCCTTCCATTTCACCTGTCGCCTTTCGACCGTTGGGGCTGGTGAGCTTGGCCGTGGCGTAGGCGGTGTGAGTCATAGTTAGTTCCGGGCGGCGGTGTCCCGTCGGTGACGGCGCACCCCGTTATGCTTCCGTCGCTCCCAATAGTGATGAGAGAGTAAGTCGAATAGGCATTCGAGGGTAAAGGGCTAAAGATAGCGACGGCCACGGCGAAGACGGCCAGCCGGGCCATGCATGCTACGCGGGACATCTGCTGGCACGGCCCTGCTGGAGATATCAAGTTAGGTCTCATTTCCCAGGCTCCTTCCTCAGGTGATGGGGTGACCCGCTTGCACTCCCCTGATGGGATGCGCGAGCAGCCCGACAGGTCTACTTCTTGCGCGGCACGGGCCAATGGAACCCACGGACCCGCTGGGGTTCAATAAACCGGTTTACCATTCTCATACGACGAAGGGAACATTTTCATGCCGTGCTTCTCTTTTTGAAGGTGCGCATCGAGTTTGGCCATGCCCTCGTCGCTAAGCCGGGCAGGCAAGGCCGCAATGGTGTCGGCGAAAAGCTTGGCCCGTTGCGCGCGGATACCACCCAACTGCTCGGCAATGGTGCTGAGAGGATGCACGGCGAAGTTACGGCGCAGTAGATCCCTCTCCTGCGCGTTCAAGGCATCGAATTGCTTGCGAAAGGCGGCGAGGAGCGCAAGAAAAGCTTCGGCGTCATCTTCGCTGAGCCGCGCTGGAGCGATCTTGGCGCGGGCCAGCGCGATGCGAGCCGCCGGGGCGCCCTCCGGCTCGGCGACCGCCAGGAAAATGAGCCGGTAGGCAACGTCATCGGGGATGAGTTCCGGATGCTTCGCGCCGTCGATGGTATCAGGGGGATCGCTACCGGCGGCTTGTCCCTGAGCGCCGCCAGTGACCCGAAGGTTTCGAACCGCAGCTACCTGCGGAAAAATAGATACTATGACGTCGAGACACTCGTTATCCGGCGTAGTGTCTAACGGTGATGCACCCTGGCTTGTTTCGGCGCGATAGAAGCTCGCGTGATCTGCTGGGGAAAACAGTACAACCATGAGGATAGCGAGTAAGACGAGGACGATTCGCGTGACTCTCATGAAGGCCCCCCGCCAGACTGTGAAATGCGAATTTAACTCGTGACGAGATGGTCTCGCCACAATAATGGCTTGCCAAGCATAAACCTTTTTCTACGACACAAAGTCATACAGAAAATAAGTCCGACATTAGCCTGACTTCCGCGGACCTACACAACAGGTCCGCACTACAGCTGCTGAACAAATTTCGAGGGGTTGCCCGCCGACCCCAAAGAACGCGGGTCCGCGCCAGCCGGCCACAGGGTCACTTTTTCTGAGCGAGGTCCCACAAAAAGCGTAGACTATCCGCAGGTCCTCCCTACACCTGCTTCAGCGTAGGGCGGCACCTGCCGGGCTAAAGGCCGGCGCGACAATCAAAGGAGGGAAAATGTGCGACGTTAGCAGACGAGGCTTTTTGGCGGGGGGCGCGGCCTTTTTGAGCCTCGCCGCGGAGGCGGAGTTGTTGGCGGGCCCAACTCCGGCAGTGACGCCCGAGGTAGGCAAGATCGATCTCGTCGCCCCGGACATCTATTTCCACGAGGGGCAAGTGGCGGACAATGCGGACGCAGTCTGCAACAACGGCTGGATACTGTTCGAAGATTACGTATTGGTGATCGATGCCAATTTCCCGGCCGGAGCGAGGCAGGTCATCGGCAAGATCCGATCCCTCACGGACAAGCCGATCCGGTTTGCCCTCGACACGCACCACCACGGCGACCACGCTTACGGAAATCAGGTTTTCGTGGAAAACGGCGCGGTGCCCGTCGCCCACACCGGCGTCATCGAGGAAATGAAGCGGTACGAAACGGGTTACTACGACAGCAAACCGGGCGCCTGGGAACAGGCGGCAAAGGGCCGCGCCGATGTGAGGGCCAGCAAACTCAAGCCGCCCACCGTTCTCTACTCGGGCGAGATGATCTTTGACGATGGCAAACATCGCGTCGAGGTGATGAACCTGGGAGTAGCACATACGCACGGAGATTCGCTGGCCTGGCTCCCTAAAGAGAAAATCCTTTTTACGGGGGATGTCTGCGTCAACGGGCCCTACAATTATGTGGGCGATGGGGACGTGGGCAAGTGGGTGGAGACGCTCGACGCGGCCAGGAAACTCGGCGCGCAGATCGTCTGCACGGGACATGGTCCGCGCTCCGTGGCCACGGTGTTGGATGATCAGCAGGCTTTCTTCCAGGCGCTGCGGGAACAGGTGGGCGCGCTGATGGCCGGGAAGGCGCCCGCGGAGGCAAAGGCTCAGATTGAGCCCATCCGGGCGGCGCTGAAAGGAAATGCGCAAATTGCCCGCTACGTCGGAGATCGCGGCGCGGGCGGGGATTCCTTCCCGGCGCAGGTCGAGAAGGTTTACCTGGAGATGACCGGGAACAAGCTTGCGGGGCTGAGGCGCGAACGGCAGCTCGCACGCCAAGTCCACGCCCGCTCCCATGGCGTCGCGCCAGCCTGAAAGCGGGCAAAGATCAGGTGGCACAAAGAGCCAGGCTTGAAACTGCCTGACTCACAGCCGCGAACTCAGCACCAGGCGGCTCATGAGGCCGGCAGCAAAGCCCGTGCTCCGTGCGTCCGGGGGCCAATTGTAAACGAAAACGGTGTCACCCGGGATTCGCAATGAAAAGTCGACCCAATCCACATGAATGTGGTTTTGATGGGCTAGACCGAGCGCCACGTCCTTATTCGGATTTTTCACGAGGCGCGTCCCGCCGTAGCCCCCACCGCCACCGGGAATGTGGAAATGGAAGGGTTTCGGAGGATTTCCGGGAAGCCAATCCGTATAGAGGATGTCGTGCCAACGGATTTGCCCTTGCATATCGATGAGCGCCGCGATGATGTCATCGGCGATCATTTTTTGGTACGAGTTTGTGCTGTCGAGCATGAGATCGGCAGCCAGTCCGGCCGTGTGCCGGGAGCCGTCCTGGCGTATGGTGCCGATTCCGTTTCCTCTGAGTTCCGGTATGACGCCCTGCAAAGCGCGCCTGAGCTCCGCCACTGCGGGACACTCATTTTTGGCGGAATGGTTGGGCATGTCGACCTCCTGTCTGGGAAATTAGTTCCGGCCGCTGATCGAGCCGGCTGCGCATCAGAGATATCCCGCACCCAGCGGCATTACTCTGATGCTTTTTACTTTCCGCGGCAATTCACGGGCGCCTATCTCCCGCCGTCAAGGGCGCATCCGCTGCTCGGGAGGGCCGATTACAAACCTTGCCCCTGCCTACAAGGGTTAGTGGATCAAATTCGGAAATCGTTTCAATCTCCAGAGCAAAGTCTCCCGAATCATTTCGTGGATTCGAGGCGATGCCCACGCGGCACGAAAACAAAATGAGACCATGATCGGAACCCGGCGGCTGGCAAGTCGCATGAGGCCGCCCGGCAACCCGGACTCGCCACCTGGTCCCCAAAATTGCCCTTGGGGAAACCGCCGGCCGCAATGAATGGGGATCGGCGAGCAGTGGTGTCATATTGGAAGTGGCACGGGCGTCCCGCCCGTGAACGGTCACGGCCAAGAGAAGCTGTGAAAAAATCAATTTTGGGCCTGTTATCCACGATGTAACTCATTGAAAATGCATGATGCCAAAATTTGAAAATCCGATTTTTTCACGGCTTCAGATGGCCGTGCCACAGCAAATGACACCACTACCGGATCGGCGCCAGCCCTCGGGTTGCCGTCAGGCTTGTGGGATTTCGCCGCAAAACTTAGGAACGGGGCTAAGGTTCGAGGTCTTCATCCACAATGATTTTCAGGGCGCGAAGGAATTGGGTGTCTTGCGTCGTCAGGCGGAATTCGGGATTGGGGCGGGCGTCGGCATTCAGTTTCTGGCGATGCACCAGGTCCACCTCGCCGCGCTTGTTGAAGCCGATGGTAACTTCCAGAACCAGAAAGAGATCGTAGCCCGCGGTGCGAATGCGCGACATGACAGCAGCAATCCGGTCGGAGTCGGAGAGCGATTCGTTGATGGCGTCGCCCAATTCTTTAATCAGTCGTTTGAAATTTTCGTCCAGCTCCAAGGGTCACCTGGAAGGTCAAGGCTTGCGCGCAAATCAATTCTAGGATTGCCGCCGAATGACGTCAAGGCCAAAGCCGGTTGGGTAGTGGGTCAATTTGATGTAAAGGCGGCTTTATGTCGTCATTTGGCGAGGTAAACTCGCCGCTGCAAAATAAAACTGACCCACCACCGCCGATTGCAGCAAACAATGACATGGTACCAAAGGGCAAATTTCCCTGCGGCAGTCCGGCGGGGATTTGTGATTGCGCGCCAAGGCCCCACGGGAAAAGCGGCCGGTATTTGACTGCGACGCGGTTTGTCCTTACGATAACGTACCGGGAATGGGAAGAGCCCGCGCAGGGCAGGAAAGGAAGGCTTTGAGTCGCCTCGGCAGTCTGTTCCATTACTGGTTTCTCCACGCGAAGCGGTTGTTCCACATGCTGATCGCGTTGGCCTTTATGTTATTGACCTTTGCTGTCGCGTACCAGACCTTTGAAGAGTGGGAGGATTACCGGAAAACTCCCGCTGCGGGCTTGCTCTACTTCGAGTTATATGGGGGATTCGCCGTATTCCTGGCGATCCTTTGCCTTTACTCTTTTGTAAAGGCGCGAAACGTGCGTTGATTTTGCAGTGTGGCGTGGATTTCCCACTACGCTGGAATGCTTTTTTTGAGGGCAGATGGAAGGGCGGGGCTTCAGCCCTTGGGTGAAAACTTGGCCAGCACCTGTAGAGGCCGCCTTTAGGCGGGCAGCTTTTTCGCAGTGGTCGTATATTACCGCGCAGTTTGAGGAAGTAAGAACTGCCGCCCGGAAGGGCGCCTCTACAAAAACCGCCACGCTTCTTCGGTCGTTTTTATGGCTGTACAAAACGGCAAGGAACATAAAACGAAATTCACCACCGGCTCGGGGTTGGAGCGGAAGAGGTTCTATACGCCAGGCGACCTTGCCGGCTGGGACTACGAGCATCAGGCGGGCTATCCGGGGGAATACCCTTACACGCGGGGTGTTTACCCGGCGCTTTACCGCAGCCGCCTCTGGACCATGCGCCAGTATGCGGGTTTCGGCTCGGCGCGTGAATCGAATGCGCGCTACCGCTATCTGCTTTCGCAAGGGCAAACGGGCCTCTCCGTGGCGTTCGATCTTCCCACCCAGATTGGCTTTGATTCTGACCACCCCCTGGCGCGCGGTGAAGTGGGGCGCGTGGGCGTGGCCATCGACTCCCTTGAGGATATGGAAATGCTCTTCGCGGGGATTCCGCTCGAGCGCATCTCCGCGTCGATGACCATCAACGCCACCGCCGCGATTCTGCTGGCGCTCTATTTCGCCGTGGCGGAGAAGCAAGGCGCGGATCTCGCCCGGCTGTCGGGAACGGTGCAGAACGACATTTTGAAAGAATACATCGCGCGGGGCACGTACATTTATCCGCTCGTTCCCGCGCTGCGCATGGTGACGGATATCTTTGCCTTCTGCCGCGATCGCGCTCCCGAATGGAACACCATCTCCATCAGCGGCTATCACATTCGCGAAGCCGGCTCGACCGCCGTGCAGGAAGTGGCTTTCACCCTGGCCAACGCCGTTGCCTATGTGGAAGCAGCGCTGGCGCGGGGCCTGGCGGTGGATGAATTTGCCCCGCGCCTCTCTTTTTTCCTGAATGCGCACAACGATCTGCTGGAGGAAGTCGCCAAGTTCCGCGCCGCACGGCGACTGTGGGCGCGTATCATGCGTGAGCGCTTCAAGGCCCGGGACCCGCGATCGTGCATGTTCCGTTTCCACGCGCAAACCGCCGGCTCCACGCTTACCGCGCAGCAGCCCAATGTGAATATTGTTCGCGTGACGCTTCAGGCGCTGGCGGCGGTGCTGGGCGGGGCGCAATCACTGCACACCAACGCTCGCGATGAAGCGCTGGCCCTGCCCACGGAAGCTTCCGCGCTGCTGGCCTTGCGCACGCAGCAGATTCTGGCCGCGGAATGTGGCGTCGCCAACACCATCGATCCGCTGGCGGGCTCCTACGCGATCGAAAAACTCACCGATGAGATCGAGGCCCAGGCTCAGGAATACTTGCGCAAAATCGAAGCCCTGGGCGGCACGGTGCGCGCCATCGAATCGGGCTACGTGCAGCGCGAGATCCAGCAGGCGGCGTACGAATATCAGAAAACCATCGAGAGGGGTGAGCGTGTGGTGGTGGGCGTAAACCAGTACGTGGAGGAGGCCAACTCTTCTAGCCATGAAAAGCCGCAGGGCCGGACTGCGGGCCCGGCGTTGCTTCCTTTCCGCATCGATCCCGAAATCGAGCGCTGCCAGGTGGAGCGCCTCGCCAAGCTGCGAGCCGGCCGCAACCCCACACAAGTGGAAACAACCCTCCGAGCCGTGGAGCGGACGGCGCGCTCCGACCGCAACCTGCTGCCGGCAATCCTCGACGCCGTCAAGGCCTATGCCACCGTGGGGGAAATCTCCGACGCCCTGCGCCGGGTCTTCGGCGAGTATCAGGAGTCGGTGGTGATTTGAGGGTCCGAGGCACGACGTTTCGGGCGGTACCACGCAACGCATGGCGCAAGAGCTCCACTGGGACGTCACCGTGCCAACCTATCTTCAGCAAGTGACGTTGTGAACTCCCGGACGCGGGGGAAATGAGCGCGGCCACCTATTCGTTTGCCGAATCTCGGGGAGGTCCGCCGGCGGGCATCAGGCCAAGCCGATCGGCGATCTCGCGCATGGCGGCAATGCAGAAGGTGATGTGCTCATCCAGTGGGACGCCCATCTCTTCCGCGCCCTTGGTGATGTCCTCGCGGCTCACGGAGCGCGCAAAGGCTTTGTCCTTCATCCTTTTTCGCACGGACTTCGTTTCCAGGCTGGCGATGCGGTCGGGCCGGACCAATGAGCAAGCCGTGACGAACCCCGCCACCTCATCACAGGCAAACAGCACTTTAGCCAACAGCGTGTCGCGGGGAACACCGGTGTAATCGGCGTGGCCCAGAATGGCGCGGCGCACATCTTCCGGCACCCCTTTTTCCTTAAGAATCTCGCTCCCTTTCAATGGGTGATCGGGAGCGTTCGGATAGATCTCGTAATCAAAATCATGGATCAATCCGACCATGCCCCACTTTTCCTCGTCCTGGCCGAACTTGCGGGCATAGGCGCGCACGCAGGCTTCCACGGCCAGCGCGTGCTTCCGCAAACTCTCGTTCTTGGTGTACTCGCAAAGGAGTTCCCACGTTGCTTGACGATCCATGACTCTTCCCCCTCCCACAAGCTGCCGATTATACGACGCCCCGCGACGCATCCCAAGCCGGGAATTACAGTGCGCAGGAAGTACAATGCGCATTGCGCGATCCGGCGGCTTGCTTTACAATCCCTGCCGAATCCTGCCCCCGGGGAGAATGAGGCCCGTCGATGACGCCCAAATTGCTAACCCTGATTTTCTTGTTGGGCGCCTGGAGCAACGTCGCTGCGCAGCAGCATGCCAGGCGACCCGGCAAGCCTCCGGACACCGGGCCCGTAAGCGTGACGCGCTCAGCCACGATGCAAGTATTTGTTGCCAGCGACGCGGTGAGCGTCTTCAGCTATCTTTCCGATCAGGGAAAGCTGACCGCATGGTTTGCCGATCAAGCCATCCTGGAACCCCAGTTTGGGAGCAAATTCCATTTCCGCTGGAAGAATCAGGAACCCGTGGACGGAGTGGTGACGGAATTTATAGCCGCCAATACTCTCGCCCTCACCTGGAAACATCCCAAGGATGAGGCGGAAACTCAGGTGCGGTTTAAGCTCTCGCCGCAGGGGCGGCACACACTTGTTGAACTGGAGCACCAAGGGTTCCCCTCCGCCGCGGTCCTCGACAAAGCCGTGGATTTCTGGGTCTTCTACCTGCAAAATCTGAAATCCGTGATCGAAAACCAAGTCGACCTGCGCCAAGCCACAACCAAAAAAGCGGCGGGCTCCCCCGTCCACACCCGAACAAAATAATTGGGATGGCACGCCGGCTTACCGTCAATGCCTATCCGGCAGGCTGGGCAACTTATAAACAACTCCCTCCTTCATCACAAAGTCGACGTTTTCAAGGACGCGGACATCGCGCAGGGGATCACCCGAAACGGCAACCAGGTCCGCAAGTTTACCGGGCTCTACCGAACCGATTTGGCCTTTCATGTCGACCAATTCCGCGCCGGAAACGGTGGCCGCATGCAGGGCTTGGGCAGGCGTCATGCCGTACTCCACCATCAGCGCAAACTCCTTTGCCGGGTTGATGGTCCATTCGAAGCCACCCACATCGGTGCCGAAGGCGATTTTCACTCCTGCCTTGAGCGCCCGGCGAAACGTCTCGGCGTGAATCCCCACTCCCCCTTCCCATCCCGGAAAGCCGCCCGCCTGATGTATTTCATCCGCGTAAATAAAGATGTAAAGCGTCGGCACGTACCAGATTCCATGCGCCACCATCGTCTTTAGGTCATCGTCTGCGATGTAGGCGCCGTGCTCAATGGAATCCACACCCGCCTCCACTGCGCTGTGGACGCCTTCCAACCCCATGGCGTGCGCCGCCACCTTGTGATGTTCGCGGTGCGTCTCATCTACAATGGCGTGCAACTCGTCGGGGGTAAAGGTGGGAATGCTGTGCACCACGCCGTCGGCGGTGGAAACACGCTGGTCGGCGTAAACTTTAATCCAATCGGCGCCATTGCCAATCTGCTCACGCACCGCTTTGCGGCACTCGTCGGGTCCGTCAACTACCTGGACGCCGTGCGGCAACTTCAAGGCCGGGTCGTAGCCAAGTATTGCGTAGGCCCCCGTTACGTCGAGCGCGCGCGTCACGACCAGCATACGCGGCCCGGGAATCACGCCTTGCTTGATGGCGTCGCGGATGGAGACATCCGCATAATAGGCACCTTCGGTCTCCAGGTCGCGGATGGTGGTGAATCCATACTCCAGGGCGCGGCGCGCCGCTTGTGTTCCCAGAACGGTGCGGTAGGGCAGCGACCACTTCAGAATCTGCTCGTCGTACTGACCCGGCTTCTGATCGCCTTGCAGAAGAATATGCGTGTGGGAGTCCACCAGGCCGGGCAGGCAGGTTTCCGCCGCCAGGTCGAGGAAAACTGCGCCGGCCGGCTTGGCAAAGTCAGGCGCGTAATTGGTGACGGTGCGGAACTTGCCTCCCGCAATCTCCACCAGCGCGTTCTGGCGCGGCGCATCCGACATCTCGTCAATCAGCGTGCCGCAGTGGATAAATGTGACTTGATCACTCTTTCCGGCCTGCGGGGCGGGGATCGCCGGACGGCAGAGCGCTGTGAGGAAGAAAGGTACCAGTAGAAGGCAAGGTGTTCTATCCAACAGCCTGTACTTCATCGTGTCCTCCTGACGGGGTGATTCTCTGGCTGGCAAGCGGGAGTATATCAAATAGATGTCAGTTGTTATGGGCTAGGAAAGGCAGGATCTCGGATCAAGGATTTAGGGTTCAGGTGCTAGTGTCCTGAGTCAGAAGTTCGTTGATGAAATCAGCCCGCGTAGCGGGCGACATCCTGTAGCCCATGGCGCAAGCCGTGGGTCCGAGCGCCCACCCTTACCCCCTGCCCCCTCTCCTGCCCAGGCGGGAGAGGGGGACGAAAGGGGGAGAGGGCCCAAATCCCATGGCTTACGCCATGGGCTACAGGATGTCGCCCCTGGCGGGGCTTCGGAAATTCCGCTTCCACTATAGCGAATTCTGCAACGAACTTCTGACTCAGGCTCTAGATCCTAAATCCTGAATCCTAAATCCTTCTAACACCTGCCGCCGGATACCCGAAGCAAAAGAAGGCAGTGCTTTTCGCCGCCGCCCGGCGTAGAATCACCGCGCTGGCGACCTGAAGGAGGTGTGCCTCACAGACCTCGCAGGCCGGACACACGGAGTGTAGCGAATGAACATTGATCTGAATTTGGAGCACCTGCCTGTTCCTCCTCGCAAGAAAGATTACCGGATTGGCGCCATTGGAGCAGGCTTCATCATGCGCGATATTCATCTCATTGCTTATAAGAATGCCGGCTTCAACGTGGTGGCAATTGCTTCCCAGGACACCGAGCAGGCGCGCGCGGCCGCGGAATTGAGAGGAATTCCGAAAATCCATAACACCTGGCAGGAGCTTTTGGCGGACGACCGGATTGAGGTTCTCGACATCGCGGTTCCGCCCGTGGCGCAGCCGGCCATTGTGCACGCGGCGCTTCAGCATAAGCACATCCGCGGGATCCTGGCGCAGAAACCGCTGGCGACGAATTACCGGGACGCTCAGGAAATGGTGGTGGCTTGCGAGCGGGCAGGCGTGCGGTTTTGTGTGAATCAAAACATGCGTTACGACCAATCGATCCGCGCTGCAAAAACCTTGCTGCGGCGAGGATATTTGGGAGAGCCCGTTCTCGCCACGGTCGATATGCGCGCCATCCCGCACTGGCAACCTTGGGCAAAGAATTACAGCCAGGTGACGCTGGCCTTCATGAGCATTCATCACCTGGATTCTTTCCGTTATCTCTTCGGCGATCCCGAATCTGTGTATGCAAGCGCGCGCCTGGACCCTCGGCTGGACTTCCCTCACCGCGACGGCATTGTGCTCTACATCCTGGAATACGCGAATGGCATGCGCGCGGCCGCCTGGGATGATGTGTGGACCGGACCGTCGCGCGAGGGCGGGGCGGCGGACATCTACATCAAGTGGCGCGTGGAGGGAACCGCCGGCATGGCTCAGGGGACAATCGGTTGGCCGGGCTATCCCGCCCGCGTTCCCAGCACCATCCGCTTCACTACCCAGCAAGAGCCCAACTGCTGGTTCTCGCCCACCTGGCCGCAAGTTTGGTTTCCCGACGCCTTTGAAGGGACCATGGGAGAACTCTTGTGCAGCCTGGAAGAGGGCCGGGAATCCGTCCTCAGCGGCCGGGATAATCTCAACACGATTGCGCTCGTAGAAGCGTGCTACCGTTCGCTTGATGAGCATCGGCCGGTGCGACCGGCGGAAATCAAGGAGGAAAACGCATGAAACTCGGACTCATTAATTCCGCCTGGCTGGGTTCCCCGGTGGGCACCGCGCAAGGCATTCATAAAACCAAAGAGATCGGTTTTGATACCATCGATATTTTCGCCGATCCGATGGACATCGATATTAAGGAACGGCGGTTGATCAAGGACACCTGCCGCGAGGTCGGTTTGCCCGTTATCAGCGTGTGTTGCTGCGCGCTGGGGATTGCCGATTTCAATGCGCCGGTGCGCCGGTTCCACGTGGATCGCGCCAAGAAACATCTGGAGCTTGTTTACGAACTCGAGGCCAAAAACCTGCTGCTGGTGCTGGGAGAATACATCTGGCAACAGGAAGTCATCGCCCCCCGCGACCAGTGGAAGTGGGCCGTGGAGACCGTGTCCGAGTTGGGCGACTACGCCAAGGGGTTGGGCGTCGAAATCGCCATTGAACTTGAGCCGTTCCAGCTTTCCATCGTGAATACGCTGGCGAAGATGGTGAGCTTCCTGGATGACCTCCACCATCCCGCCGTGCGGGCGAATCTTGACATCTCGCACCTGGCGCTGGCCCACACGCCGCCGGAAGAGGTTCCCAACTTGCAGGGGCGCATTGCCCATGCGCACTTTTCCGATTGCGACGGAAAGAAGCACGGCGATTTGCCTCCGGGGCGGGGAGTTGTGAATTTCCGGCCCTACCTTGCGCAACTGAAGAAGACTGGATTCAACGGCGTCATCAGCATCGAACTCGAGTATTCACCCGAGCCCGCGAAGATTGTCGATTGGGTCACGGAAGCCTACCGCGAAACCGACAAGCTGATGCAGGAGATAGGGATTCGCGGGTAACGCGCCGCCGGAGCGGCCAGCACAATTGCCCGTCGCAGGTTCTCATCTGCCAGGAATTTGATTTTCATGTGGGAGAGGTGAGCTCGCGGCGTGCGCGTTCCAACCGTTCCCGAAGGGGATGAGGTATTGGGGATTGATTCTTTCGAGCCTTTTCCCAAAGTCTTTCGGACTCGGTCAGATAGGCATCAATCTTAGCCCGGTCTGCAAGGTAGAAGGTGATAGCTCCATACACTTGTTCGAGCGAAAGAGTCGGAAACTCCTCGACGATGGTTTCCGGCGAGGCTCCTTCCAGGAAGAGACAGATGACCGATTCCAGGGATACGCGCGAGCCGATCACGTAGTAACCACCCTCTCGATTTTCAACGTATTCCCGTGCCATATACCTTTTTTCTACTTCAGCTATGATCAGAGCATACGGCCCACCTGCCGAACCAACGCTCTTTCTCGCGCGCAGGGCACCGTCGGGTTGAAAGGAACCCCTCACCTGCCCTCCTCCGTCGGGCACCCTCTCCCCTGGGAGAGGGCTGTGATTCTGATTTCTCGCCCTCTCCCTTGGGGAGAGGGGGGACCGCAAGGCGGGGGGTGAGGGGTTTCTTCGGGGGTGATGAATTCGTGCCCATGGAGGTATGCGGCGCCCGCGATTTTGACGGAACCCTGTTCTCGCGTGCTGGCCTTGCGAGCGTGCGAGCATCGCGTGTATCATCTTATCGTCTTCACCCGAGGCGGCAAATCGGGTCGAAGCAGGGCCCCCAGGCACCGACAATCAGGAGATGATTATGCGATCCTTCATGGTGAGCTTCCTCCTTCTGCTGAGCGCATCACCCGTTTTGGCCCAGGACTGGGCACGCGCGCAAGTGGAAAAGTCCCCGCGACATCGCGAGTGGGTCACGGTAAAGCACGATGGGCGCGCGGTGGAGACCTTTGTGGTTTATCCCGAGGCGAAGGGCAAGACGCCCGTGGTGCTCATCATCCATGAGATTTTCGGCATGACGGATTGGGTGCAGGATTTGGCTGACCATGTAGCGGGAGCCGGTTACATCGCAGTTGCTCCCGATCTTCTTTCCGGCATGGGGCCAAACGGCGGCCGGAGTACCGCCTTCCCCCAGGGGCAGGGAGGCATGGGAAGCCCTGCGGTTGAGGCCGTGAGCCATCTTAATCCTGACCAGGTCACGGCAGACCTTAACGCCGCCGCGGATTATGCCAACAAGATTCCGGCCTCCAACGGCAAGCTGTTTGTAGCAGGTTTCTGCTGGGGCGGAGGCCAGAGTTTCCGCTTTGCGACCCATCGCGCCGACCTTTCCGCCGCCTTCGTGTTCTACGGTCCGCCGCCGGCGAAGGAGGCGATGGCGAGCATCACCGCGCCCGTATACGGTTTCTACGCGGGCAATGACGCCCGCATCGGAGCGACGCTTCCGGACGCTCGCGAGCAGATGAAAGCGGCGGGAAAAACTTTCGAGCCGGTCATTTACGAAGGCGCAGGACACGGCTTTATGCGCGCCGGTGAAGCTCCCGACTCAAGCAAGGCTAATCGCCGGGCGCGCAACAAATCTTGGGCACGTTGGAAGAGAATCCTGAAGCGTAGCAAAAAGGACGGAACACGGGAGTAATCGGAAACCGATCGCCGCAGGGTAAGGCGGAAGGACAGGGTGTAGCGCGGACCTGTTCTGCAGGTCTGCGGCTCGGCCCCTCCGGGTCAGGAAAAGGCGCGTACCTGTAGTCTTCTTGCTGCCTGACGGAGATTTATTGCGCACAACTCCTATGGGAGCATCGCGCCTGAGAAAAGCCTACGGGCACGGAAAGCGCTGACTGCAGATGCCCCGATCATGACCGGGAAAATCAAATGGAATTTCCGTGCAAGACTTGGTCAAATATCGATACACACATCATAAAGGGCTTTACCCGAAACCGTTCAGTCAGGAGGACCGATTGTATGCGCGACGCGTTTCGCAATATGGCTGCAGCCCTGACCATGGTCTTGACATCGTCGATAGTTTTGCTGCTTTTGACGATGATGGCGCCGGTTTCATGTCTGCCAGCCCAGGAAGCGACGGGGCAGGAGGCACTGACCAACGCGGATGTCGTGAAGATGGTGCAGGCCCACCTCGGGGCCGACGTTATCGTTGAGCAAATTCGCAGCAACTCAGGCAACTACTCCCTTACCACGGACAGCTTGATCCGGCTGAAACAGCAAGGTGTACCGGACAAAGTGATTGCGGCGATGCAGGCGAAAAATGGCACCCCCACGCCCGCTACCTTCGCAAATCCATCGGCGAAATCCACCCAGGCAGGTGGAGAATGGCAGATTGAGACCAAGGAAAATCAACTCACCGGTAGGCACATTCGCGAAGCTGTCATGATTGAGCCCTTTAATGACGGACGGGACAGCGCTACCGTGACCGCTACCTGCGGCTATGACGAATTGGATTTCCAGATTGTCTATACATCCCCCAATAAGGATCTCTACTTCAAAATCTATAACCCTGCCCCGACTATCTTCATGGGGCAGGTGTATTCCCATCAGCAACGTGTCGCCGTGCGCGTAAGAATCGACAGGGGCGAAGTCGTCACGGTTGCCCCGGCCACCGAGTACTTGAACGAGGCGACACTCCGATTCATTGCCAAGAAAGATTATTCCAACGATGGGTTCAGCGCGCTTGCGGATATGGGCGCCGCGGGATACAGGAAAAGCGTCTACCAGGCAAGCGACGTGCGGGTAGAATTGCCTCTCAACGACGGCGAAACGCCCGTCATCGACATCAAGCCGCAAGACCCATCCTTCAAGGAGTTCGCCGCGGGGTGTCCGGCGGGAAGTGAGAAGGATACCGGGCTGACGTATACTCCGGCCGGGCCGACGTATACCGCAGAAGAATTCGCGACCCTGCTGCCCGCGATCATACGCAAAGCCACCGTTGCTCACGGCTTCAATTCCCATGGCTACGACAAGGAGGTAGATTACATAACTGCCGCCGTCAAGACCTTCGCGCAGATAACCCCGGAGATGGCCGCCGGCGGGCAATTTATTTGGCGCCGCTATGGCCAAGAGTATCAGATTTGTGAAGGACTGGATTCGTACAGGCACATGTACTTTCGAGGCGGCCAGTTCGAGGATGTATCGTGGGCGTCGGGAAACGTTCAGGGAACGCCCTATGCCATCCACCCAACCCGACACGACGTTGGCTTAAGGATATTCCAGCCCCCAGGCCATTCATGGACTGATGGCAAGGGGTTCTACTTGTCTGTTAAGATCCTGGAGTCTGCCTCCGACCACGGCGACGACGATCGTGATGAAATATTGTTGCAGGATGTCCACATCACCAGCCCGATCCCCCACGACCGTTCGAATGTAAGCGCCCCGAATCCAACGACGGCGGCCGGTCCGGTTGGCGACGCGAACGGTCAAGCGGCAAGGATCGGATCGGGCGAACCTAAAGCCGCTCAACATCTCCTCTCCACGGGAGAGGGCGGCGGTTTCGGGACACGGAAGCAAGTCCAACAGGGAGGATAGGACATGACGGCATCGAGAAAGTGGGCAAGGGCGCAGTGGGGAATTCTCCTGTTGGCAGGCGGGGCGATAATCACCTCCTCGCTGCTGCACGTGGGCCGATCCGTGCGGGCTGATCAATCTAATTCGCAAAATGTTCGTGACATCCACTTGGGTCAGGTTCGCCCTGACTCGCTTTACGCGTTGACCGTTTGGGTCAAAGACCCCGCCCAGCTTCAAGGGAACGACGCCGTCCTGGTAACGGTACATGACGCCAGCGGAGAAGTTGAAACCAAATGGCTGCACGCGGGTGACCTGGATTTCTATCTGACCCTCCACCCTCGGGCTGCGGGCCAGGTCAATGTCACCCTATCAGCGCCCGCAAAAGTGCACATGCCGGATGTGGGAGCTACGCTGCGCCGGGTTCCCCAGGCGCGGGCCCCCGCGGCGGCCCACACCGCGGTTGAACAACCCGGCGTCATCGCCGCGGCACCCAACGACACCTGGCAAACCGCCCAATCCTTCGAGTTCGGACAAACCATTTATGGTAGTGACGACGAAAGGCCCTACTCGCCCTCGCCCAGCGAAGATGCCTACCAGGCGATGGTCAAGGGCTTTCAGTGGTTCAAATTCACTTACCATGGGGCCGAAGCGCGACTTGCCTATTTTGTACTGAACGTCACTGACCGCGACGTGCCGCTGGACGTGGACATCTTCCAACTCGGCAAAGAGGCGGGTGGGCAGCAAGACGTTGTTCCCTTTAGCGATGGGGAATTTGTTTATCAGGTCGAAGCGACGCAGAATTACCCCGGGCTCTACAAGTTCCGCACGCGCATCCTGCAACCCGGCCAGGAGTATTATGTGCGCGTCGCCGCCGACCACCCGGCGTACCAACTCAATACCTATGGATATCCCGTGCCCCCGTACACCGACCCCCACCTGGCCGTGCGCGCCGGCATGGATTTCCTCGTCGATATGGGCGACACCTGGCTTTCCAACACCCCGCGCCGCGGCGCTATCGCTTTGCGGACCTCCATGCAGCATTCAGAAACGCAACTCTGCATCGCCTGCCACCCCTCGCAATTCACCATGAGGGGATATCTCAAGGCCGTCCAGAACGGCTATGCGCCCACGCAACGCCCGGCGCTGGAGTTTATCGGCGATCGCCTTTACAACAACGCCCGCCCCTTGTACGGGGAGCCCAATACCAACTGGGTGCGCGTCATTTATTCGGCCCGGACAGTGGCCAGCCGTATCCCCGTAATCATGCATTCGCTGGAAGAGAATGTGACGCACGACGCGCCGCGGCCACACTTCGATACTCCCTACGCCGAATTCCTGAAGATTCACTACAAGGGTGTAACCACGATGCCGGGCGACGAAGCCGACGGTTGTGAGCCGGACGTGAGCCCCTTCGAGATCGCCACGCAGAGCTGGGAGACTTTCGACCTGGTGAACCGCCAGACCCACGATCCCCAGTGGCTGGGGGAACGCGACAAGGTGGAAAGCCTCGCCCTGGCGCGCGAGCCCAAGAATATGATCGACCTGAATTGGAAGATTCTGCTCTTGGCGACGGTGGATCGCACCAAGTACGCTCCGCAAATCCACAAGCTGATCGAGCAGCTTTATGGCTACGAAACCCCCCAGGGGGCATGGCCGTATCCGTTTGACAAGCAAGCCAAGCCCGCGGATTTTGTTTCCTATAATGCCGTATATGCCCTGGCGCTGGCCGGACGCCGCCCCGAGACCGATGAGCGCATGGCACGCGCGGTGCACGCCATGCTGGCGGCGCAGCGGCCGGAAGGCAGTTGGGAAGGTGATCCTGTCTATCAGGGCTTTAACACTCCCTTCCGGGCGACGCAGTTTGCGGTGATGTCGCTGTCAACACTTTACCCGGGAACGACCCAGGCCAAGAACTGGGACGCGGCCTATCCTCCGCCGCCGGCGAAACTTGCCACCCGCAATTTGCCGTTGCTCCTCACCCAGCTTGACCAATTCTGGGACCTTGCGCCGGAGCCGACTTTGCGCGCGATTCGCGAGGTGCTGGGGAAGAACGATCAACCGCTGGTGCGCGAAGCGGCGGCGCGTGCGCTCGGGCACATGGCGGACCCCGGCTCGATGCCGGCCTTGATTCAAGCGCTCGGCGACCCCAGCAAGATGGTGCAGACCAGCGCCGCTTATGCGCTGCGCATGGTGTTGTCGCGGCGGCAAGACGCCGCTCCCGCCGGACGCAAGCTCTTGATTGCCGCGCTAAAGTCACCCGACGCGCGCACTCGTTGGGGTGCAACCCGCCTTTTCAACCAACACTTCAAAGAACTCACCGGCGACACGGATTTGCTCGCGGCCCTGGAAAGCGCTTTGAACGATCCCGTTCCCTTCGTTCGTTTTCAAGCCGCCTCCGGCTTGTGGCGCTGGTACTACTGGCAGGTTGACCAACAGCCGGCGCGCCGGAGCACTCTGGAAGCGTTGGCCACCCGCCTGAACACCGAGATGAACCCGATGGTGCGTCGCGGCCTTCAGGAGAGCGTCTACGATCTGCTGGATGAGAATACCGGCTACCTGGAGGCTTGGGTGCGCGCCTCCGCCCAGGATGAGGATAAGGCCCGGATCGGGGACGGCTACGAAGCCGTGGTGCGTGACCAGGCGGAAGTACTCGCCAAGGTGCTGCGCGAGGGAACTCCACAAGGGCGCGAAAGCATCCTGAATGCTCTGTGGGACTTTCACATTCGCCACTATGCCTTGCCCCCGGTCAAGGCTGACACCGTCTCCATTGGCCTGCCTGCCGTTCTCACCAAGTACGTCAGTGGCGTGCCCGACCTGCACCTCGCGGGTTATGAGTATCCGCCTTATCGCGAGACTGTGAACTTCAAGTACGACGTTCACAACGGCTTCTTCCAGACACGCATTGGCAACGACAGCGACCTTATTCACTTTTTCAAAAGTTCCGGACCCGAGTTAGAAAACGCCCTCCTGGCCTGCCTGCAAGGCGCTGACGACGCTATGAAGATCGAAGTGCTGAAGGCGGGAAGCACGCTCAGCGGCGCCGGCGATGAGCGCTTCACCCTCGCCGCGCTTGAACTCTCGGAGGATCCGAGCGCTGATGTGCGGCAGACGGTTCGCTACGTTTACGAGGATGGGCAGCGGGGAATCCTGAACCTTGATGCTCCTGCCGCACCTGACCCCAAATTAGTTAAGCAGGTGGTCGAAATCCTCAACCATGGCAACCCCGACAGCCAGGCGGTGGTGCTCCCTCTGCTCTCTGCACTCCCAGACGACTCTCCCTGGGAGCAGCAAACGGAGGTCCTCGAGGCGTTGCGTTCCTTGCTCGCGCGGCAACCCCGCCCGGCAAATTACGCGCGAGTCCTTAATGCCGCATCATCGTTCAAGAGTCTCATGCAGGAACCGGCTTTGCGGGGGCAGGTTCTGGCGGGGTTAGACGATCCCAGTCCCGAGGTCCAGCGTGCTGCCTTGCGGGTGTCATTGGAGCATTTTCTCAGCAATCCGGAGACCGCTCCCCTGGTGAAGGCCGCTTTCGCCAATTTGCGCAGCTCGGCGCGCGGCATCCTTATCGAAGAGGTGGGAAACCCCAAATTCATGCGGCGGCATCTGGGCGTTGCGGGCGGCGCCGTATCGCAGGATCAGCAGTACTTTCTGGGGAAGAATGCGGCCTACCAAAAGGAACCGGACTTTCTAGAGAATCCCATCGTGCTCGACACGCTGTTGGCCACTTTGCGTGATCCCGACGCCAACGCCCGCGCTGCCGCGCTCGACGTCCTGCGCAAGGTGAAGGACGTTGAGCAACGGCCGGACTTCCGTGCGGCGCTGCTTCAGTTGCAGAAAGACAGCAATCCGCGCCTGAAACTTATCGCCACAAGCGTGCTGGAAGGGAAAAAGCTCACGGAGGCGCTCAAGGATGTGCAACCCGGCTCGGTGTTAGACTTCAACTATTTCGTTACCAAGATCGAACCCATTCTGGCCACACCCGGGGCTGACGGCAAGGCCTGCGTGTTTTGCCATGCGAGCCACGTGATCTTCAAACTCCAGCCGCCCAACACCGAGGGCGTTTTCTCCGACCAGGACAGCGAAGAAAATTACAAATATGCCATGCGCGTTGTGGATATCAATGACCCGGGGCATAGCCTGATTCTGGTTAAGCCCACGCGACCTACCGACAGCGCCGGCAACGTCGGCGACTACCTGGCCACCCACAATGGAGGCCAGCGCTGGCCGGGGAATGAATCAAGCTGGCAATACCAGACGATTCTGCAATGGATTCGGGGCAGCCAGCTTCATGCGACGGTAGCGTCAAAGTAAGGAGGCCGTCCTCCGTTTTCCTTTCCGTAAATGCCCTACCCCGGGTTTCTCACCACGCGTTTGGAAGGGCGGGGGGCGAAATGAGGGCGGGAGCTGCAATTTCGGTGGGGTTGAGCAAGTGCGGAAAAACTCGCAAGCGCTGTCATCCTCAACGCCACCCCTTTATCGCTTTGTCAGCACCACCCCGGCGCTCGGCGCGCCACCCCTCCTGAATCAGGAGGGGTGGCGCCTTGGGCGCCGGGGTGGTTAGCCGCGGCGAGGCGTTTTTCCGCAGCCTGTGAAGCCCCGCCCTTCCGGCAGATCCGCCCGAGCGTGGTGAGAAATGCCGAGGAGTTTACCAAGGCGGTCATTTCGTGCTGGCGGGGGGGCGCAGGCGCGCGACTTCGGGCAGTCGGACGATTTGGGATGGCGCCACCAACTGAATGTCGGCCTGTTCCAGCTCCGGCAGGAACTTTGCCAGCGCGGCAATGGTCGTAGCGTGGGGATGCCCGATGGCGAGGGCCACCCCTTCTCGTTCCACCGTTTGGCGGAATTCTCGCAATTGCCCCAGCGTGGATGGGACGGTCTCCGTGTTATCCAAAAACACCGCTCGATAAAACGCCGGCAGGCGCTGGCGGCGCGCCGCCTCCAGCGCCATACTTGCGGCCGTCGTGCGGCTGTCGATGAAATAAAGCCGGTGGTCTGCCAGAATCTCCATGACATCGGCCATCAGGGCTGCATCCTTGGTGGCGCGCGATCCCATGTGGTTGTTCACTCCCGCCACGAAGGGAACGGAAGCCAGGTCATTCTGGACTACCCGCTGCACCTCCGCCGCGTTCATGCCGACGAGAATGGCCCCCTCGCCGGGGGATACATGCGCGCCCGGCTCCGGTTCCATCGGCAGGTGCAACATTACCTCATGCCCACTGCGGTGAACTTCCTGCGCGGTGATCTGCGTGTACCGCACATGAGGCAACACCGAAAACGTGAGCGGATAACCCAGCGCCAGAAGCTTGTGGGCAGCCTCCAGGTCGTGGCCCATATCGTCGATCACGATGGCGGCGCGCAGCAGCCGAGGCACTTCGCGCAGATGAATCTGGATAATGCGCTGCCCGCGTTGCATGACCAGGAGGTTGACCGCATGCAGTCCGCCGCTGGCGCTTGCCGCCGAGGTTCTTAGGTCGAGGTTGTCCTTGTTTGCCTCGATCTGCACGGCAGACAGCACGGCGGGGTAAGCCGCCGGGACCGCGAGGACTTGCAAAGACGTGTCGGCAGGGCTTTTCCCATGGTGGTTCTGGTTGGGATGTTTAATCCAGATCTGGGCGCCACCGGCATCCGCCACCGCATTCTGGAATCGCGCTGCCAGTTTATGGTGGTCTGATTCACCGAGGGGTTGGGTCTTAAACCAATTGCAGGAGGTGGTCGCAAGGATTAATAACAGAAGGAATGGCAGGCGAAATTCGGAACTCGAAATTTGAAACTTGTGAGTCGCTATGGGATTTTCGGGCTTTGAGTTTGGTGTTTCCAGATTCCGGTTTCGACCTCGTGGTTCAGACAGGCAAAGCTCGACAGTCGAAGGTTGTGAGCGCAATTCGATTTTCAGATTTCGAGTTTCGTGCTTCCAGTTTCGATTTTCGAATTTCGAGTTTCATGTTTCGAATTTCGATTTTCGTATCTCCACTGCACTGATCAAGCGGCCTTGGCCGGCGTGGCGAGTTGGCCCAGAAGCTCGATGGCTTTGTGGAGTTGCAAGTCATCCTTACCCCCAAATTGCTCAGGCCCTTCCGACTGATTCTCTTCGTCCGCACTGTCCGCTTCCCCGGTGGCAGGCTGGACCACACTGGGGGTTACACCGTTATCATTGATGGCCTTGCCATCCGACCCGTAATACTTGGCCACGGCAAGCAGCAGGGCCGAGCCATCGCCGACGGGGATGGGCTTCTGATAGACGCCAACGCCAAAGCTTCGCACGCCCACCACTTCGGCGCGTTTGTTCCCCAGCATGGCCGAGGCCACCAACTCCGCCGGACCGGCGGTGGACTGATTAATGAGCACCACCAGGGGCAAGGCGCAAACCGGGCCAGTGGGATGAACCTCCACGTCTTGGCGGGGAAAGCGCTGCCCTACAAGGTAGGTAACCAGACCCTTGTCCACAAACAAGCTGACGGTATCGACCGCCTCCTGCACATCGCCGCCGGCGCATTCACGCAGATCCAGGACGAGTTTGTGGGCGCCTTGCGATTCGAGTTCCTTGATCTTGGCCGCAATCTCTCGCGCCTTCCCTTTGTTGAAGGTCGCCACGCGCAAGTACCCGGTTCCGTCATCCACCATTTTTGTGAAAACTGGCGGGTAATTCAGAATGGATCGTGTGATCGTAATGCTCAGGGGGTCAACGCGCGCCTCGCGAACAAGGGTGAGCTTGACGGTCGAATCGGGTTGTCCCGCCATCATGCGCGCAAGTTGCAAAACCGAAGACTGGCGGGAAGGCACTCCATCGATCTCGTCAATCAGGTCGCCGGGCTTGACGCCGGCTTTTTCCGCGGGGCTTCCCGGAAGCACTGCAACCACCGTGGCATATCCCATCCGCTTGGAGATGAAGATCCCCACATCTGCCGGTCCCGGGTCAGGGTGTTGCAAGTAGTCCTTATATTGTTCGGGGGTCAGATAGGTGCTGTAGGAATCCAGCGACTCGAGCAGCCCCCGAATAGCACCATCGGTGACCTTTTTCAGATCCGGATCCGTCACGTACTCCTGCTTGATGCGGTTCAGGACTTCACTGTAAACTCCCAGGTCACGATAAGTTTTCTCCGAGGACGTGTCAGTCTTCCCCAGCAACCCTCCGACGACTACGTAGGACATGAGTGCGAGGGATACGGAAATCAGTGTGGCTCGAATACGGTTCGTCATGCGCGGATAGCTCCTTCACCCGGGGCTTACACTGCCCTGATTCTTAAAAGTATAACACGCCATTTTCTTTGATGCACGAATGAGCGAGGAAGCTTCTCGTGCGGGAGATTATTCCATGGCCTCATGGACCGAGCAACTAATTGAATCAAAATGGCTTAGCTTTGAAGCGGGGTAGCAGACACACCCTGGCGTGGTACTTGTTACGGCTTTTCCCGGGAGATTCCCTTCTTCGGGAGAGGCGGATTCAGTGAGGGGGACAGCGATTTGCGGTCGGCTCGCCCGGCAAGTTCCGACTTCAACAAATGGAATTTGCGGCTAACGTACTTGCCAAGCTTCTGATTGACGAACCTTCCTTTTCCCATAAAGTCGTCCCGTGAGGCTGCCTCGATACCGGGCGGCGAAGCGTACGCGCTAATGCCGTTCGAGCCCCATGGCCCAAGACATCATTCGCCACTTCGGAGCAACAGAGTAACGGCCCGAAGGTCCGTACTCCCTAACCCAAAATGCCAAGCCCCAAGTGGGAGCGGCACTAGGTTTGCACTTTCTGGCCGGCGAGATCCGTGGTGATAACCGCATCCGTGATAAGCGTTTGCGACATGTGATCGTGCCAGGTCAGGCTATCAGTATCCACGCAGGCCCAGATGAAACCCAGCATAAGCGCCGAGAGCGACACCAGAACTCCGAAGGCTCGCCAGAAGGATTCGCGCACGGTCGGACGGCCCCCGTCCATATTGCGGATCTCGCAACCCATCCACAGCAGTCCGGGCGTGGCGCAAGCGATGGCAGTGAACACCGCGAAGTACGCGAATATAAGAATGACGGCCACCAAGCCTATTACCGCGATATTGAGCGGAATAATCGACAACCGCCCGCAGCACCGCCAGAAAATTATCCCAAACACGCCTGCCCCCAGAATAAGCACTAGGGCATCCGCAAGGCCAGCCAGGAAGCGGCGGCTTAAGGGCGCGAGGAATATCTCCTCAGCCCCCTCCTCTTCCTCAAACCCTGTCTCGCCGGGCGAGTCGACCAGGATTTCCATGGGAGGTCTCTTGGCCAGAGCCTCGCCCAAAGACATCTCCCCCGACTCTGCGGGAGCAGCGTCGAGTTGCATTATCTCGTCGGCTGGCTCTTCGAGCGAGTGGGGCTCAGGGGACAGGATGACATTGTCGTGGGCCACGGCGGATTCGCCGATTTCCAAATCGAAGCCCGAATCACTCTCCGCCGGGGCGCCCACGGCATCGTCAATGGAACGATTGATCTCCGTTGTGTCGAACCCCCCAAAGTCCAGTTCAAGATTCCCCGCAGGAGCTGCGTCTGGCTGGAGGCGCGCACGCCGCTTGCGGAAGTTCTCAACTCGTTCCGACAACTCTTCTCTCCAGTCCTCTGGTTGTTCGTCCACGCGCGGGCGGTCAGACTCGGAGCGGAAGGTCTCAACTCGTTCCGACAACTCTTTTATCCAATCGTGTGACTGCTTGTCCACACGCGCGCGGTCAGACTCGGACACATTTCCTTTGAAGAAAGATACCGGCACGGGCGCCGTTTCCGCCGGTGGTGTTGGTTGAGTTGTGAATTCGGGCTCAGCAAGGCGTGGGTTCTCTTTGCGTTCGGGCGGGGGTGGCGGTGGTTGCTTGTCCACACGCGCGTCGTCAGACTCGGACACATTTTCTTTGGAGAAAGAGACCGGCACGGGTAACATCTTCACCGGTGGTGTTGGTTGAGTTGTGAATTCGGGCTCGGCAAGGCGTGGGTTCTCTTTGCGTTCGGGCGGGGGTGGCGGTGGTTGCTTGTCCACACGCGCGCGGTCAGACTCGGACACATTTCCTTTGGAGAATGATACCGGCACGGGCACCATCTTCACCGGTGGTGTTTGTTGAGTCGGCAGCTCAGGTTCGGCAAGGCGTGGGTTCTCTTTGCGTTCGGGCGGGGGTGGCGGTGGTTGTTTGTCCACACGCGCGCGGTCAGACTCGGACACATTTCCTTTGGAGAAAGATACCGGCACGGGAATCGTCTTCACCGGTGGTGTTGGCTGAGTTGGTAGCTCAGGCTCAGCGGGGTGTGGGTTTTCTTTGCGTTCGGGCGGGGCTTGCGGCGGGGCGGGGGGAACCGAGCGCACTCCCTCTGGGAACAAGGTGGTCAGTAAGGAAGATGATCCCTTGGGCGCGGCTTTTACGAACGAATAGCCACACTTCTTACATTGCTCAAGTCCCGCGTAGCTGACGTACCCACACTTAGGACACTTCACTCTGGGTAATCGGTCCTCCAGGCAGCGTTTCCCTTATCTTCAGGCATCTTAGCAAATTCACTCGGAAGAACAAAGCGCTTTCGAGTAGAATTGCCATTCTGCGTTCTCATGGATCTCCTTCGCCCCTTTCGCGGAAGTAATGGCTGGCGGCTCTCCACCGCTCTTCCCCTCTTTTTTGCCCTCACCTCGTATTTGCACGCGCAGCAGATTCCAGTTTCTCCGGAACCAAAGGGGCCCGCAAAAGAAGTCACGATCCGCGCGGACTCACAGCAAAGGGATAAGGACACTGACCATCTGCGGGGTCACGTCCTAATCGTTTACGAAGAAATGCGAGTGAGCGCTGACGAAGCATCCTTCGATGCCACAGCGGGCGACGTAATGGCGCGCGGGCACGTGATCTTTGATGACCCTAAAAGCCACCTTGTAGCGGACGAAGTTCATTACAACATCCGCACCCAGAAGGGATGGTTTAGCAATGGGGTGGGGTATGTTCACCCCAAAGGGAATCCCCGGCGGCGTGTCCTGAAGACCGAGAACCCCTTTTACATTTGGGGCGAAACGGTGGACCGATTGGACGCGGATACTTACCTTGTGGATCACGGCCGCATGACGACCTGCGAGTGCGCGAAAGACGGCTGGTTGCTTTCCGCGCGGGAAGCCCGCGTCTCGGTGGGGGATAAATTGGTGGCGCACGACGCCGTTTTCCGCTTCCTCGGGATCCCCATCTTTTATTTTCCCATCGTGGTGGACTCGATTGCGCGTGAGCCCCGGCAGACCGGTTTCTTGCTTCCTCACGTTGGCAACTCCACACAAAAAGGCTACATTATTGGCGACGGATTCTTCTGGGCCATAAACCCCAGCGCGGATTTGATGCTGGGCTTTGAGGATTACAGCAAGCGCGGGCTTGCGGAACGCGGAGAATTTCGCGCTAAACCCAGCCAGAACGCCAACTTCACCGTCAACTACTTTGGCGTAAACGACAAGGATTCCAACTTGTCGCTTCGCGCCCCCGGGGAGAGTATCCACGCCATTGGCAAAGACGATGACATCGGCGATGGCTTCCGCGCCGTAGCCAATGTGGACTACGTCAACACCATGGCCTTCCGAATTACCTGGTCGCCCAATTATACGGAGGCCGTCAGTTCGGAAGCGGTGCAATCCGGGTTCGTAACCAAGAATTGGGATGCCTACAGCTTCAATGTCTCCGCCGAAAGGTATGAGGACTTTCTTTCCACACAATTGGTTCCGGCGAACGCCGTCATCATCCGGCACCTTCCCAGCTTTCAATTTGCCGGGGATGACCGGCAAATCGGCGACTCACTTGTTTACTATTCCTTCGAAACATCTGCTGACGCTGTGGGCCGTACCGAGTCTGGACTGACGCTGCCGCTGCTGGAGGATCGCCTGGATTTTCATCCCCAGATCATGCTGCGGCCCAAGGAGTTCTGGCATTTCCGCTTTACCCCCTCGATTGGATTTCGGACCACGTATTACGGCGCCAGCCTGGCGCCAAATCACGCCCCCCTCGACCGCCTGCTCGCGGAGGTGGGACTTGACCTGCGGCCGCCTTCCCTGGAAAAAATATTCGCCAATTCCTATCGGGGGTATCGCCTCAAGCATGTGATTGAACCGGATATTCAATACCACCTCGTGCGCGCGCGCGACCCGGACAATATTCTGGATATCGTCCGCTTCGATGCCATGGATATTTTCACCGAGACGAACGAGGTCGAGTATTCAGTGACCAATAGCATCCTGGCCCGGAAAGACGTGCCGGATAACTCCCCGGACATTCCCCAGGCACGGGATATCTTTTCCTGGCGTATTTCGCAGAAGTATTACTTCGATCCCACCTTTGGCGGCGCGTTGGTGCCGGGCCAAACCAACGTCTTTGCTTCAACCATTGACCTAACGGGATTCGCCTTCGAGCACGGGCAGCGGCTTTCGCCGATCGATTCCGTGTTCAAGTTCGCCCCCTTCTCGAACTACGATACGGAAATCCGCACCGACATCAGCCCCACCGGAGCCGGCGGCATTCTGGATGCCGGCATCTCTTCCCACGTGAAACACGGGTTGCTGGAATTCGGAGTCACCGACTTCTTTATCAACCATTCGTCTTACTTGGCCTCACTCTTGGGAACCACCACCGCCTCCACTACCACACCAGTGCCGTTGACCGCCTTTAACGTGGTCGGCACGGTGATGACTTATGGCGACTCGAACCGCCGAGGGCTGAGCGGGGAATTCGGGATAGATTACAACTTTGAGCAGAAGATAAACCAGCACGTCGTCAGTCGACTCAGCTATAATTTCGGGTGTTTCGCGATCGATGTCGAGTACCAGTATTACAATCTGGGACCGCTGAACCATGAGAGCCAGTTTCGCGTCGCGCTGTCACTGGCGAATGTCGGTACCTTCGGAAATCTGAAACCGCATGAAATAGTGTATTGATACCATGTCCTTCCCCATCCACCGTCCGCGGCGATTACGGCGCACGGAGGCGCTTCGCGGGTTCGTGCGCGAGACCCGCCTGAACGTTCACTCCCTTATTTATCCGCTCTTTGTGTGCCCGGGCACACAGGTTAAGAGTGAGATTAAATCCATGCCGGGCAACTACCGGTGGTCAGTGGACTGGCTGGTGGAGGAGTGCCGAAGCGCCTACGACCTCGGTGTTCCCGCCGTAATTCTATTTGGCATTCCGGAAAGCAAGGATGAAACAGGCACTGGCGCGTACGATCCGGAAGGCATTGTGCAGCGCGCCGTGCGTGCGGTGAAGAAGGCCCTGCCGGACCTGATTGTCATCTGCGATGTCTGCCTGGACGAATACACCAGCCACGGCCACTGTGGGCTTATCAAGGATGGCGAAATCGATAATGATTCCACCCTGCCGCTTTTAGCCAAAACCGCATTGACCCAAGTCGAGGCCGGAGCGGACATGGTTGCGCCGTCCGACATGATGGATGGCCGCGTAGGCGCCATTCGCCGGGAATTGGATGCGCGCGGACATACGCAAATTCCTATTCTGGCTTATTCCGCCAAGTATGCCTCGGCATTCTACGGCCCTTTCCGCGAGGCGGCGGATTCCGCTCCCAAATTCGGAGACCGCAAGTCCTATCAGATGGACCCCGCCAATCAGCGCGAAGCGATGCGCGAGATCGCGCTCGATCTGGAAGAGGGCGCGGACATCATCATGGTCAAACCCGCCCTTCCCTACCTGGACATTATTGCCCTCGCCCGCCGCGAGTTCGATGTTCCCATCGCCGCATACCAGGTCAGCGGGGAGTTTTCTCTCATCGAAGCCGCCGCGCGCCTGGGTTGGATTGATCGAGAGCGGACGATTCTGGAGGCATTGACTTCCATAAGCCGCGCCGGGGCTGACATCATCCTCACCTATTACGCCAAGGAGGTGGCCCGCCTGCTGGGCTGAAACGATTTTGGATTTTCGATTTTGGATTTTGGATTGTTGAATCTTGAATTTTGAATCGTGCATTTAAGGCAGTCTGCACTACCTTTTCCTCAATCCAAAATCGCAAGCCCAAACCCATCATTTCTGTGCCGCGCCATGATCTTGATTGCTATACGTAGGACCCCTGCCCACATTTATCGGATATGGTCTCTTACTCTGATCTTCCTCGCGTCTGCTTCGGCGCTGGAGGCAGCGCTGGTGTTCGCCGAGCAGCCTCGTCACGCTGTCATGCTTGCGCCTGCCGCCGTGCTCATCACTCGCAATTCTGCTGCTCCCGCCGCCGCTCCCCCGCAAGCGCGCAGGAAGTCGGCGCTCGACCGGCGCATTGACAACATCCTGGAATCGAGTGATGCGCGGCGTGGCTGGTGGGGCATCCAGGTAGTTGAACTGGCGAGCGGCAGGTCGCTCTACGAGCGCGATGCGAACCATCTGTTCATTCCCGCTTCCAACATGAAGATGTTTACCACTGCGGCGGCGTTGGAAAAGTTAGGCCCTGATTACGTTTTTCACACAACCGTGGAAAGCGATGCTGCGCCTGATGCCCAGGGGCACGTTGGGAATCTCTACCTCATGGGACGGGGCGACCCGAATCTCGGGGCGCGAACATTCCCTTACACCTACCACGGCCCGCAACAACCTGCGGACAAATTTCTTCAGGACTTGGCTGACCAAGTCAAAGCCCAGGGTGTACGCGAGGTCACGGGAACGCTGATCGCCGACGACAGTTACTTTGTTTGGGAGCCCTTTGCTCCGAACTGGGCTGCCGATGATCTTGAGTGGGGTTACGGGGCGCCTGTAACGGCGCTGGCGTTTAACGACAACTTGCTTACGCTGCACGTCAAACCGGCGGCGATTGCTGGCGACAGGGCGAGTGTGCGCATGGACCCGGTGGCGGACTACTTCCAGTTAAAAAATCGTGTCATGACCAGTGCCGCGGGCACCGGAAACAAATATTCCGTCGAGCGCCTGCCCGGTTCGATGCAACTGGACGTTTGGGGCCAGATTCCCGTCGACGCGGGAGAGGATACTGACACCGTAGCAATCGCGAACCCCCCTCGATTGGTGGCGGAACTCTTCCGGAGCGCTCTGGAAACTCGTGGCATCGCGGTGAAGGAGCAAGTTGAGGTTCGGAACTCCACGCGACTGGAGGCCGCCTCCTCGCTGGAACTCTTATCCAAGCCGCTGCCTCGCTTGGTTTTGGCGGAACACGACTCCCCCCCTCTCCGTGAAGCGATTAAGGTGGTCAACAAGGAAAGCGAAAACCTGCACGCGGAGATGCTGCTGCGAACGCTGGGGCGCGTGCAGACTAACCGCGGCAGCGTGGCCGGAGGATTGGAAGTAGTAAATGCATTTGCCGCGCAGCAGGTGGGAATCCTGCCGGGCGAAACCTATTTTTCCGATGGCTCGGGGCTTTCACGGGAAGACTTGGTGGCGCCGCACGCCACGGTGAAGTTGCTCCTCTACATGGCCCGCTCGACACACTTCCAGGCCTATTTCGATTCTTTGCCGGTGTCAGGCATCGACGGAACGCTGGCCCACCGTCTGTTGACCGATGACGTTAAGGGGAAGATTCACGCCAAAACCGGCTCAGTGGAGCACGTCAACACGCTCTCCGGTTACATGGACTTGCCCTCGGGAAAACGTTTGGTCTTCTCGATTATGGCGAACAATCATCCCCTCGCGAACAAGGAAGGGCAGGAAACACTCGACGCGATTGCTGTGGAGATTTACAAACAATTTGCAGAACGGCGGTAGCTTGGCTTCCATTGGAAAATCGAGCTTATTTCTCTCGTCCGATTTCGGGGACTGACAGGTTACGGCAGATTTTTTTGGCCCGCAGATTTGAGATTTCGGTGTGGCGCGGTATGGCCTCAATGGCGCCGGTTTGAGGGTTCGACCAGAGAGAGTGGCTGCTTTCTTCGCGTTTGAGGCTGCAACCCTGTTTGTGTAAATGCTGGAGCAGGCTGCTTCTTTTCACTTGACGGTTATGGTTTCGAGTTCCGCTTCGGGGGGAAGCCCGCGCAGGCCGTCTTGTCGCCGGTCTTCCAGAATGAGAGCGATGGCCTCACGCAAACTGGCACGAGCCTCGTCTTTGGTTTTCCCCTGCCCATTGGCCCCAGGAATCTCCGGGCAATAAGCGATGTACCATTCGCCCTCACGCTCAAATATAGCGGTATATTCGTTTGCCATGGGACCTCCGGGCGATTTTCTACCGACCAACATTATATCCCAGTTCAGCGTTGCTTTTCCGGAGCATACAGCCACTTCGCAAGCATTACCGCAGCCAATCCATAGAGAAATCCAAACCAGAGATCTAAGACGAAGGCTTTCCAGAAGGTTCCATAGTCGCGAAGCGCCGGCAACATCGTGGGTGAATTGTGAATGCAGTAATCAAGCAATCCGAGACATACTCCACAGAAAAATGGTCTGACGGCGACATACACCAACTGCCAGCTTTCCCAGAAAAGCAAGGCAATGCAAATGGCTCCAAGGTGACTGGTGCGTAAACGCGACCGCAACGTGAAAGTCTGAGGCATAAGTTGACGCGATTCAGGAACTCTGTTCGGTGGTTTCCGGCGCCGGAACAGCAGTCCCTGCCCCCTCGTGCACAGCGCTAGGTTCAGACCTAGAGTAAAGCCACCGCATGAGGCCCCATACCGCCGCCCCATTCAAAAGGACGTCAACAAAACGGAAGACCGCTGTGGCCCAATCGAAGGCCTGGGACTGAGACCCGCCCAATACACCTGCCGGCGTTCGCCACACGATCGCCAAATGCCAGACGATTGAAATCATTAATGCGATAAATGTCTGCACACAATGTGCTGCCACGATTGCAATTGCGATTGCGCCGATGTACTGCGTCAATAGTATCTGTCGTAGCTTTTGGAGCATGATGGTTCCTCATCGCCAAGCCGGAGACAGTTTGTCGAATACCCAAATCGGCCCTCCAGCGGGCGAGAGTATACACCCTCCTGTTGCATTGCGGTCTGTTCTCTGTGCGCGGCCAGAATTCGTGTCACCGCATGGGCCAGAATTCGTGGCGCGGGAGGGATGGGCCAGAGATCGTGTCATAAGGAGCGGGTAAAGACACTGGTAACAGGGGAGAAAATGGAAGGTAGCATTCCGAGGGTAAAGCCTAGTGTCCTACTGGGGATCCTCTCTGTGAGCTTGTGGCCGTCAGGGTTACGCCACGGTTGACGGCATTGTTGAGCGTACCGGCAAGCCAGTTGGCGTCCGGTACAATCACGTCAGGTTGCCGCCCTTCGAAGTGGCGACAGTGGCCAACACCTTGAGCTGTCCGCTGCCTACGAGCGCGTTCTGCACACCGGCAAGCGTGCGGGCGAAGTCCGCCATGTTGCCGGTAGGACCGTACTGGTGCCAGATAATTGTCGGACCCTGGCCTCCCGCGCCTCCACCACCGCCCGCGCCTCCGCCCGGACCGCCGCTATAATTCGACTGGCTTCCCCCCGTGTTGGAGCTTCTGCCTGAGCCGCTGCCGGAGCCCTCCAATCCCCGTGCCGCCGCGCCGGCGCCCAACGAAACCGCTGCTCCTAACACTCCCCACGCGGCTGCTGCGGCCAAATGCTCCGCGCCGCCAATGTAGTCCTGTGCGGCAAAACATGAAATCGCTTCCGCAACCTGCTCCAAGGCTTTCATGTCGGCTTTTTTTGCCAGATACTCCCCCAGGTCTTCTAGCTGTTCGGCAAGGAAGGCTTTCATGGCTTTGGCCGTGGCCCCGTAAGCCTGGAGTTCGGAATTGAGCGCCCCGACAGCTTGCAACTCCTGATCGTGGTATTTCTTCAGCGCCCCTCCCAGCAGATCGAGCGTGCTGATCTCGGTGTGCCACACATGGTCGAGTTCATGGATGGGGGTAATAAGGTGGGAAACGTTTTGCGCGACCAGAGGCAAGATGGCGGGCAGGCGATCCATCTGCGCTTCCCACAGCCGCACGCTGTTCACGTCCACGTCGATGGCCTTGGTCACGCCGTCGATGCCCGCCGCGTAAGTCCCAAGCTGCTTGCCCGTGCCGAAGAGTTGGAACTCAACATCCTTCTCCGCCTTGGCGTGCTTCCCGGCAGCCTCTGCGGCCTTTTCGGCAGCCTTCGCCTCTTTTTCATTGGTGGTCACCAAAATCGAAGCCATCCTACCGGCAAGCTCCTTGGAGGCTGTGAGCTTTCCCTGTGCCTCATCGACCTCGCCAAGTTTACCGGTCACGAGATCGTAGGCCATTCCCTCGACGCCCCACATAATCAGGTGCTGCTCGTGGCTCTTTTTCAGGGCGTTCAGATCGGCCTCATCGGTAATTGCTCGGAACTGCGCCCGCGTCAGTTCGCCTAACAGCATCTTCTTGTTACCCTCAACCTCCTTTTCGAGGAGAGACAGGTTTTCCTTGCCGATTTCGTGCGCCCGGCTTTCCGCCGCCGCAACGCCGTCAAACCTCTCTTCGATTTCGTAGAGCTTTTTCCCAAACTCAACCAGCTCCTTGACCGCAAACACGGCCACCAGCGCCGTCCCCATGTCGCCGATCGCGGGCACGATTTCACTGAAAGCGCCGGTAATCGCGCGGGGCATGTGGATGCCCAGCTCCTCGGTCAAGAGGCGCGCGGACTCTTTATTGGAAAGGAGATTTTTGTCGGTTTGCCCAAGCGCGTCATTGAAAGGGCGTGCGGAGCTTGCGGCCCCGGCCAAGCTGCTGTCGAGGGACTACCCAAACTCGCCCGCATCCATCTTGGCTTGCGTAGTGTTGATGCTCAGCCCGAAAATAAGCCCTAAAGCCGAGTCGCCCATGTCACCATCCTTTCCCTATGCTCACAGATAAAAATCGGCGCTGCTCTTTGTGCCCGGAGGGGAGGATGGTCCCATGATGGATTGGGTTCCAAAGTGCTAAAGCTCACTGTGGGGTTAGCCATCCGGGCACAAAGCGCAGCGCCAATAACCCGCAGACGGACGGGATCAGCCATCAAGCGAACCTCTCAAAGCTCAAAACATCAATCTTCGCGCCCAATCTCTCGCTGGTAGCGCCGACTGAGTTCCGGGGCATCGGGACCAACCTCGGAAAGCGCCGTTCGATAATCGATTCCTTTTTCCTTCGCTTTAGCCGTGGCCATCCGCGCCATTTCATCAGAAGCCGTGCCCTTCGTGTGCCGAGAAACCCCGGCCCGAGTCACATTCCTTCTCTCCTGGCTGACCAGGTCGGGATTTTCGCGGGCCACCAAACGAAGCGCCTCGTCGTAACTGATACCGTCTTTCAGCGCCCGCGCTTTTGCCATGCTTGCCAAACCCTCAATCGGATTTCGAATTTTCTAGGCTCCTTTCTCTGCCATGCTGAAGGCAGACGTTCCGAAGAAGAGGCCATGCCAGCGCTCGCTATCGCTCAGAAGGCTCTCCGGCAGATAATCCAAGCACTTCTCGAACCTGCCCTCATCCAAACCGTCTCCGGAGATTTCCAGTTCCAGGCCCTTGGCGACATTCCTCATTTTTTCGGCCAACTCATTCCGCTCTTCGAGCAGCTGCCGGAACTGTTGAAGTAGGCCCTCCACTTGCCGGGTCTTATCCAGGCGCTCATACCCAAATCGAACGAATTCGCGGTGCAAGGCGCGCCGCGCTTCGATTTGCGCTGGCGTAGGAGCAAGCTCATCGATGGCCCGCTGCGTTTTGTCGGCCTCCTCCTGGAAAGCCTTGAGGCTTTCGCGCACTTCACCGATACGTTGAATACAATCGGCCAGTCATAGTTGAAGGGGTTGGCCTTCAGCCGCGATGAGGCGGGCCATACGGGCCTTGTCGCGTTCCAGCTCTGCAAGTTCGCTTTCAACGCGAGAGACATAGCGCGAAATTTTTCCGTGCTCTTCTCGCAGCTTGCCTTCCCGTGTTATCGATCTTTGGCTGCGCTCACTGAAAATCCCGGCGCCTTGCGCCGCCCCGGCTTGGTTTTCCATAGCCTCCCTCCCTTTCACAAGTTGACAATCTCACAATATAGCGTATTCGACCATGCTGCTCAGACGGTTTGCCTGCGCCTTTTCGGGCGCCCCCGCTCCGTTCGCTCCCGCAAGTACTGCCGGAGGGCAAACGGGGAATACCGAACGCTATGCCCTCCAAGCCTGACAAATGGCGGCCCTACCCCGGAGCGCGGATTCGCGGACCGCCAGCCTTTTAAGGTGCCCACAGAGACCGAAAGCAGCCGGGCCACTTCGCGTGCATTCAGAAGCCGGCCTTCCTCTCCTGTCGCCAACAATTCAGTCTGGGCGTCAGTGCCTAGAAGCTGTGGGCAATCACTAGGCCGGGCATCCTGACGCTTCTCAAGGGTATTCGTGAGGGTCACCAGAAGGGCGGATTGCCTTTTCCGTGGCCAACGTCGATCTCGGTCCCTTTGCCGATGCTTCACATTGAGGTAAATCTGATTGCTCCGCTTCGGCTTGAATTCTTCCCCGCATGGGCACGCGCATTTCACGGCTTGCTCCCTGCGCTCAGTCTCGGCGCTGGAAACCACGCGATTACCCGGCCTAAGATGGCGCAATGCGGCTCCAACTCAATTTCCTCGTGAGCCTGTCTGCGCATCTTCGCCTCGAAAGCTCTCAAACCTTCTGGCGTCTTGGTGGTTTCGTCATAAGGCTGGAACCAACTACCAATCTGCAACTCATGTTCGGCTGCCTCGTCGGATTCCCCTTCAAAATGATTTGCCCAACTCAACGTCACAACCCAATGCGACCAGCCATGCCCTGCCCTGTGGACCGATTGCCTCTTGCATCGAAGATGCCCCATATAGAGCCCCTCGGGGAAAGGGTTTCCAGAAACGACGTGCCGTAAAAACATACTGCTGTGGCGGCCCCGGTCATGGCTCATCATCGGGGTCCCGCCGATTCGTTCATGCTCCCAATTGATGTCAACCACTACCGCCTGATTCAGAAAAGATGCGGCCTTCTGTGTGCCGGTCCGCGACGTGTCCAGCAAAAGGATGTCACCAGCCGGGAGCGTGCGGTTCGCGCAACACTCGTGGACAATCAAGGCTATCGTTGAAGCCGGACTGGGCAAAAGATGCGCGGGTACGGGGAAGAATCGCCCCGTGTCCTGGTTGCCCGTGGCTGTTCGCTCGACGGTTGGCACGCGAAAAATTTCACCCTTAGATGGCAAAGCACTTCGGTCCGCGAAGAGTTTTTCAGCGGCGGATATGATGATTTCCTGGCTCAAGCCAGCCTTTTGCAAGAAGAACGCCTGATCTTCTGGCCGAGGCGAGAGCGAAGCAAGGCGGAAATACATATCGGCGGAGGGCGGACGGCTCTCGTCGTCTCTCTCCCATGCCGACACCGTCGCCTGACTTACGCCTAGTCGCTTCCCGAAATTGGCCTGATACACCTCGCCACGAATGCGCTTAATCCGTTCTCCGAGTGTCCCTTTTTTAAGGTTCATAAACTTCCCCTTGACACACGTAGTGTAGTACGACAGAATACTACTACAGCAATGTCTGATTTATAGACAACTCGCGACGGCCCGGCCGACGCACTCGGTAGGCTCATACGGCGTTCTTTAAAGGTTGCAATGGTAGCGCGCGGCTTCAGTGAGGATGCTCTCGCCAAGGAGATTTCCGCCCGCTCAGGACGGCCCATAAATGCGGGCCTCGTACACGCGTGGACTGCGGAGAGCAAGCATAAGTGGCGCATCCCTGGGGACCTTTTCCCATTCATCGGTGAAATCCTTGAAGACGATACCATACAACGCCTCATCATGAGCCCAAAGCACAGAGAACGCCTGGAGCTTGGAGAATCCGTACCTCGTATCGTATCCCTGCTGCGTGGCGCGCTGAAGGAAGCGCCAACACGGCTAAAGCGATGAACAGCCTATTCCCCCAAACCGAGCTTGACCGGAAGGTTGATGCTCTCAAGTGTGGCCCGGCAGCGACGCCTACTGTCCTTGGCAAACTGCGCGCGGCCGAACAGGGGCTCAACGGCAACTACAGCGCTCTAGGCTTTCGTATGAAGGAGCCGTTCCTCAAGGTTGTCGGGGCACAGATTAATCGCTCGTCGCGCAGCGTGTACCGCTACGCAAAGGTGCTTCGGGACGGGGATGACCTGACAAAGCTCGTATCCAAGAGGCCCGGCCCCAAGCGCGGCGAATTCAGGTCCCTGGATGCCGACGTGCGTGCTCACCTGCTCGACTGCTTTCTGTTTAAGCATCTCAATTGCCGGCAATCTCATAAGTCAGTTGAGAGGTATCTGCAAACCAAGCAGAATTCGTTCCTCTGCCAGGTCTCCCACTCCTGCGCCATTCCTAGCCACAGCATGGTTAAGCGGTACTGGCGTGAAGTTCTGATTCCCATGTATGGCCCCCAGCGCGACGGCAAAGAAGCCGTGAAAACCGCGGCGGGCTACATTGACCGTCTCTATGATGACGAACTCGCGGGTGACATTTGGTGCTTGGACGAATGGGAAATTGACGGCGCGTTCTATGATGAGCAAGACCACCGGCGCATTTTCAACTACGGCACTGGACGCCCCATCGTTCACATTCTCACCATTCTGGATGAGCGCACGACTTGCATCATTGACCACTTAGTGACATGGCAAATTTCCCTTGAAGATGCGGTGTTCGCACTGGCGGAGAGGACGATTCGGCAACACTTCCTGCCCAAGCGTGTGGTTTCCGACCGCGCTGGACGCTTCCGCGCCTTGGTGCGTGGCCACATGGTGGTAGGCAGCGATGACGAATTAATTAAAAAGCTCGCTGGCCCGCTGGGTGAGCTTGGCGTAATTCCGCGTGGCTCAGAAGAAAAGAATCCGCGCGCCAACCGGCTGGAAAGGCTGCACAGGCTCTATGCAGATCGCGCTCGGGACTTTGGCAAGTCATGGAAGCCGCCCCTGGAAAAGCACGAACACCGGGAGATTGATGACGCCATTGACCGCCATCTAAGTGCTCACTGCCGCTACGGAACGGAACCGGGCAACTATGAACTTAAAAAGTTTAGGGACCGCTCCAGCGGCGAGACCTTTTTCGGCGCTGCTAGTAAGTCATATGAGCGCGAAGTAAGGGAGCACTTCAAATCCCATCGCGAAGCCCGCCGCGCCGCCCGTGGCCCGCTTGCTGGCCAGGCCAGTAAGGTCGAAGCCCCCAGCGCCGCAGAGCTTGAAGAATTGTTCAACCTTCCCAGCGAACCTCACTCTTAAAATCCCCTACCGCGCGGATCCGCGCGCCACACAGCCGCTAGGCGCGCGGATCGGGTTCCCCTGCCGGAAATTAACTATGCGATTTTGTCATTATGCCTTTGCAGCGCTTTCTTAAAATGCCACTTTCACGCTTCTTTATGATGCGGCTTTTCGTATATTCTTATTATTCCGCTTTCTAGTGCTACTTCTCAGCATCCTTTTCGAGTATCGCCTTTCGTACTCATTCGCGCACTTCTCACCGCCGCTTTTCAAAAATCGAGTGCCACGAATTATGGCCCATAAAAAAACTAAGCCATTGAAAACACACCACTTCCTCATTTTGACCCACATTTTTCCCGCCACCGTGTAAGTCCTTAGTTTTCAATAAAACCGTTTTTATCCCTGCGACGAACCTGCATTCCACGCCACGAATTCTGGCCCATGCCTCGCCGCCCGCCCGCCTCCAAATCTCCCTCATCTTCCTGAAATCAAGGGGAATCGTTCCAACGCCTTCCATCGCCTTCCAACGCCATCTAACGCCACGAACTATGGCCCCTCATATTCTCCGTGACCTCTGTGCCTCTGAGGTGAATTTCTTCTTGTCGAGTCCACAACCAAACAGATGGCGACAATCAATTGAAGATTTGTTTGTAATATTCACGTCAAAAAAGTTAGCCAAAATACTTGGCGATGATGAGTACTGAGGAGAGAACAGCCCGATGAAAACCATCACAGTATTTGGAAGCTCCCTGCCCGCGGAAGGCAGTCAAGCTTACGTTGAGGCGCAACGCTTGGGCCGGTTGCTGGTCGAAGCGGGCTATGCGCTTTGCAACGGAGGTTATGGCGGCCTGATGGAAGCCTCGGCGCGGGGCGCGCGCGAAGCCGGCGGGCATACCATCGGCGTCACCTGCGTCATCTGGCCACGCCCGGCCAATCCTTACATTGTCGAAGAAGTCCGCACGCAAAACTTCCCCGAGCGCCTGATGACCCTCATCGAACGCGGCGACGCTTATGTGGTTCTTCCCGGCGGCACGGGAACGCTCGCCGAACTGGCGTTCTGTTGGGAGATGATGAATAAGGGAAGCCTCTCGAAAACAGTCGGTGGGCGCAAGCCGCTGCTGGTGATGGCTCCCTACTGGCAACCGGTCATCGATTGTCTGCGGCAGGAAGGCCAACTCAAGAACGGAGACCCGAATTGGGTAGCCGCGGCCATGGACATTGTCACGCTCTTCCAGACCCCCGAACAGGCGGTGGGAGAGTTCCGCAAGAAGCTGTGACCTTCTGGGATGGGGGGATTGCAGAGTTAAACGCCAAACTCTCGTACTTCGCCCTTCTTCAAGAAGGGCAATATCTTCAGGAGCGCAGGGACGATTGGCCGCAGGTCGCTCAAACGGTTCGTTGCCGCGGTCAAGACTACGACCGCAATATTAAAGCGCGGCAAATTCTGTTGAAAGGACAGGGTCCGATCAGTAGTGACAAAAGCTTCAAAGTGGCTCGCAGCCAGGGTTAGGAGTTCGCCGTTCGGCATCGAGTTCCAACCCATCTCTCTGAGGGCATGGACTTCGTGTCCCGTAAAGTCCCCCGCCAAGCGTTGATCGACACCCTCATCGAGCAGGATATTCACTTCACCTCGGCGAGTACTCGGCCTTTAGCGGTCTCCAGCAGCACGACAACTTGTTCGCGCGTCACGGTCGGAAAGCCGTCCAGGAAGTCATCGATGGTGTCACCACCCTCAAGG
>JBEKQO010000017.1:0-46744 GCA_049519635.1 Terriglobia bacterium
GACCTTGTTCATGTACTTGCTGAAATCGAGCACCACGGCAACGTTGCAGCACTGCCCGGCCAAGCTCGTCCCCGCTCCTCGCGGCAAAACGGGAGCCCCGAACTTTCGCGCGGCTGCGAGGGTGGCGATAACGTCGTCGGCGTCTCGGGGTACCACCAGGCCAATGGGAATTTGCCGGTAATTCGAAGCGTCGGTCGAGTAGAGGGCTCGGCTCCCAGCATCGAAGCGGACCTCTCCGCGAATGTTTTTTCGCAGCTCACTTTCGAGAGCACGAGCTTCCGGGAACGCATCAACCGGCTTTCCATGTGAACTCAGCGGTAGTTTTTCCATGATGGAATTCAGCGTGACCATGACCGCGATTTCTCACGAATGAAGGGAAGGGCAGCGGCTTCATAGGACGCGGAAGAACCCGTCGGCGCTGTCCATCCCTGATCCCCGCAGGGGATCTGTTAGGTAGCCGGGTGCAACGCCCCCGGAAAGACCTCCCCTAAACAAGCCCGACCCTGGAGGGGTCGAATCCGCTTGGTATCACGCCAGAATTGCGCCCCGCGACATGGGGGTGTGCGCCCCCTTCAGGGTCGAGAACCGTGTTTCACGCATTCCGAGGGCGTTGTCCCCGGCTACTAACTTGTGCTCTTACTGGGCACGAAAACCCTATACGTTTTTTCGCAAGCTTTGAAGCCCCGCGCTTCCGACCACTCGATAAGAATTTCTCGGCTTGGCGAGAAATCCTACTTGCCTATGCGCGAGGACGGCCGCGCGGCGGGGGCTCTCTGCGAGTCGAGGCCATTTGGCTTAGGTCGTAACTGATTTCTGTTGCCCAGTGGCAGCCGACGGCGCCAATTGTTCCATCGCCGCCATCACCCCGCCCCCCCGATGTGGCACACCGGCAAGGCGAAGCCCCATTTCGACCCCGCCGAGAGTTCCCACCAGCATTAAGTCGTTGAAGCTGCCAAGGTGGCCAATCCGAAAAGCCTTGCCCTGCAACCTTGCGAGTCCCGCGCCGAGTGACATATCGAAATTGTCGAGGATAACCTTTCGAAGGTGATCGGCGTTGTGGCCTTCCGGTGTGAACACCGTGGTCACGGTGCTGGAGTATTCTTCCGGCGCCTCACAAACGATTTCAAGACCCCACCGGGAAACGGCTGCGCGGGTGGCCTGCGCGTGACGCTCATGGCGGCGGAAGACATTTTCCAAGCCTTCTTCTTGCAACATTTGAATCGATTCCCGCAAACCGTAAAGGAGATTCGTGGGCGGGGTGTAGGGGAAGAATCCCGCCTTGTTCTGTTGCAGGATGTCTTGCCAATCCCAGTAGGCGCGAGGCATCCGGGCGTTTTCGTTAGCACGAAGCGCCTTCTCGGAAACCGCGTTGAAGCTCATGCCCGGGGGTAGCATCAGCCCTTTTTGTGAACCGGCGATCGTGACGTCAATGCCCCACTCATCGTGCCGAAGGTCTATGGCCCCCAACGACGAAATGGCATCGACGATCAATAGAGCAGGATGACGCGCGCGGTCCATGATGTTCCGAATTTCCGCAACGCGACTGGTCGCTCCCGTCGAAGTTTCATTCTGCACGACCATCACTGCCTTAATCTGGTGCGGCGCATCGGCAGCAAGGCGCGCTTCGAACTGCTGGAGATCCGCGCCCCTTCGCCAATTTCCCGGGACGTAATCAACCTCCAGCCCGAGCTTTTGCGCCATCAGCCGCCAAAGATTCGCAAAGTGCCCCACTTCGAACATCAGGACGCGGTCGCGGGGGGACAACGTGTTGACGATGGCCGCCTCCCAGGCGCCCGTCCCTGAACCCGGATACATGATGACGGGACCGCTGGTCTTGAAAATGGGGCGAATCCCCTCCAATACACCCAAGGCCAACTCAGCAAATTCCGGGCCGCGATGGTCGATGACCGGGCGATCCATAGCTCGAAGGATCCGGTCAGGGCAATTGGTTGGACCCGGAATTTGTAAGAAATGCCGACCCGTATGAATCATTGATCCTCGCTCCAATCTCGCTGCTTCCTGAGTTTAGGGTGTCGATGAAATTCTATATTGTTCAGAGCCCCATCGTCTGCCAACCTTTGAAAACGGACCTTAAATATAACACCAAAACCCGCTCGGGGATGTCTGGTAACCTCGGCGGATGAGGAATTACGGTTTACTTTTGGTGCTCTTCCGATGTGGTCTCTATTGCGGCGAACTGTCAACCTAGAATCTGAGGCCGCGCTAGGCGCTGAACCTATAATGCATCCAGAGACATCTAAACATCGTCAACGTCAACGCGCAATAAAACACCAAAGGAGAATCTCAATGCCCTACACTACGGTCGGGAAAGAAAACTCCGGCAACATCGATCTTTACTATGAGGACCACGGCTCGGGTAAGCCGATTGTCCTTATCCACGGATACCCGTTGAGCGGCGCTTCCTGGGAGAAGCAGATCGCCGTGCTTCTGCCTGCGGGTCACCGTGTCATCACCTATGACCGCAGAGGATTCGGCGAGTCCAGCCAGCCCACCACCGGTTACAATTACGACACCTTCGCCGAGGACCTGCACAAACTCGTGACGCACCTCGAATTGCAAGATTTCGCGCTCGCTGGTTTCTCTATGGGTGGCGGCGAAGTGGCGCGTTATTTCGGAAAGTACGGATCGAAGGGCGTGAGCAAGGCCGTGTTCGTCTCGTCGGTCCCGCCATTCCTCCTGAAAACGCCGGACAACCCGGAGGGCGTGGACGGCACTGTTTTCGAGGGGATTGAGAAAGCCGTCGCCGCAGACCGTTACGCGTTCTTCACTGAGTTTTTTAAAAACTTCTACAATACCGATCTCCTGCTGGGCAAGCGTGTCAGCGAACAGGCTGTCCAGTCTAGCTGGAACGTCGCAGCCGGTGCCTCAGCCACGGCCAGTCTCGCTTGCGTCCCAACCTGGTATGAGGACTTCCGCAAGGATTTAACCCGCGTCGACGTGCCCACGCTGGTTATTCACGGCGATGCGGACCGAATTCTGCCCATCACTGCTTCAGGGCTTCGGACCGCCAAGCTGATCAAGGGATCCCGCCTGTCGGTGGTAAGGGATGGGCCGCACTGCATAACCTGGACGCACGCAGACCAAGTTAACGGCGAACTGCTGGAGTTTCTGGGGAAAGATTAGCGAAGCCCTCAAGTCACCCAACGCCGAGGCTTCGGCCCCGTAGGGGTCGGTGAGCCTAAGTTGATCCACAATTCCGGCCGCCAGGATTCACCACGGCGAAGGCTGGCGGGCCTCAGCGCGCTCCTATCGCGGTACACGCAGGCAAGGGCTTTGATGGAGCGTATGCGCCGGGCGCGCGAAGCAAGGGAAAAATCTGGATTTCCCCTTTCGGGACTTACAGCATCCATGGCGAGGGAAGCCGCGACCGTGATCTCAAAATTTCCAAAAGGTGCTATTATCGAATTCGGCAGTCCCCGCGGAAAAGAAGAACCAGGTCATATCAGCGGGGTTCACTTAAGAATGAACCGCAATGAAGCACGGGCGGCTCGGGGAGACCTCCTGAGAGCGCTGGTCGAGCGGCTCGGAAATGCTACAATGAACTGCGGGCTGGATTCTTGAGGTTGCCCGCACCTAAATCCAAGAGAACGCATGGTGGGCGATACAGGATTCGAACCTGTGACTTCTACCGTGTGAGGATAGCACTCTACCGCTGAGTTAATCGCCCGCGGCAATTAATGAACATAACAGATTTTTGCCCCATGGTCTAGACACGCAGGGGCAGGCTATCGGGACTCAACCGCATGGAAAAACCCGCTGTGAACAATCATCCCGCTGTCGCCCCGGACCTTCTCAAGCGTGTCCAACAGTCCGTACAGAGCGTCATCCGGGGTAAAGATGAAGTGATCCAGTTCACGCTGGTGGGGTTGTTCGCGCGCGGTCACTTGCTGATCGAGGACGTCCCGGGTGTGGGCAAGACGACGCTGGCCCACGCGCTGGCGCGCTCTTTTAATTGCACTTTTCAACGCCTCCAGTTCACCTCCGACATGCTGCCTTCCGATGTCATCGGCATCAGCGTTTTCAGCCAATCCACCCAGCGCTTTGAATTTCGCCAGGGCCCCATTTTTGCCAACATCGTCCTGGCCGATGAAATCAACCGGACGACGCCCAAGACCCAAAGCGCGCTGCTGGAAGCCATGAATGAAAACCAGGTGACGGTGGACAACCATACCTATCCTCTACCACGGCCTTTCATGGTGGTGGCAACGCAGAATCCCATTGAACATCACGGCACCTACCCGCTGCCGGAGTCGCAAATGGACCGCTTCCTGATGCGGATCCGTGTCGGCTATCCCAGCCTGGAAAGTGAAAAAGAAATTTTGCGGAATTTTGCCGATTCCGAACCGTTGGCCAAGATCGAACCCGTCATGAACGCCGACGAGGTGGTGGAAGTTCAGGAAGCAGTTCGAGGCGTAACGGTTGATGAGGAATTGATGAATTACACGCTGGCGATCGTGGAGAAGACTCGCCAGCACGAGTACCTCAGCCTGGGCGTCAGCCCCCGCGGCTCAATGTCACTTTACCGCGCCGCCCAAGCCATGGCCGTCATGGAAGGCCGTACCTACTGCATCCCCGACGATTTCAAGCGATTGGTGATCCCCGTTTTCTCCCACCGCTGCATCGTCAGTTCCCGCTACCTTTCGACCATGAAGAAATCGGACCAGTCGGACACCATCCTGCGCGAAATCGTGGAATCCACGCCCGTGCCGCTGTGAAGACCGGTCGGCAGTAAGCAGTGAGCACTAGGCACCAGGCGAGTGGGCGGTGCGCAGGTGGGAAAGCCAAAAGTCAAAGCCGAGACTTTTGCGTTTTGCCTTTTGACCTTTTTTTGACTGCCTACTACCTAGCGGGATAGCCACGGTCAGTGTAGTTCTGATCGTGGGTTCTTCTGGCGTGGATCGAGTTACAACAATTTTGCTGTGGACAAGGCAACGGTAGCGGCGTTTCCCATCCAGATTGATTACGTGCGATTGCCATAGGGGCATCGCGCATGAGAAAAGCCCACGGTCAGAAAAACGCTGACCGTGGCTCCAGCCTTCTGCCCCCTGCCTTCTGCCTACTCGACTCCCGCCACCTGAGTTACAATTAACCCTACATGGCGACAACCACTCAATCCACTCGCGGGGGCATGTGGCGCGGCCTCTGGTCCCTGGCGCGCTACCAGATGACGCACGTTGACCGGGCGGCCTGGCGCCGTTTCTTCCTGGCGCTCTTCGGCCTGGGGATGGCTTTCTTTCTCGCCTTGTATTCAACGGCTCTTCGTGAGGCGGGCCACACGGAGGGGGCCATGGTGGCCGCTTCCCTGTCGTTGCTGATCGCCTTAATCGTGGCCATCAAGGTCGTCCCTTATCTTGCGAAGCGGACAGCGCTCGAGCGCTGGATGCTGAAGGTCGAGTATGAGTTCACGCGCCAGGGAGTGGTTTATTTCCTGATCATCGTGGTCATCGCCATCGCCGCCCTCAACAGCGGCAACAATCTCCTCTTCATCATTCTTGCCAACCTCCTGTCAGGAATTTTGCTTTCCGGAATTCTATCCGCCATCGTGCTCTCGCGACTGGAATTGGATTTCGCCCTGCCGGAGCACGTCTTCGCCGAGCAGCCCTTGATCTCGCGCCTGAGCATCCAGAACCTGAAGTGGCTCTTCCCCTCTTTTTCCCTCACCCTGTCTGCCCGCGATCCCCTGAAGGGCAAGCGGAAAAGGACTTCCCTGGCCGTCCCACGCCAGATTTTGGACGCTCCCGTCTACGTGCCCTACATCCCCCACCGCTCCTCCGTGACCCAGCATGTGGAGCTTACCTTCCCTCGCCGCGGACGCTATACCCAGGATGGATTCCGCGTTAGCAGCAAATTTCCCTTCGGCCTCTTGCTGAAAGCGCACGAAGTCCCAAGCAAGCAGGAAATCCTGGTGCTTCCCAACGTACAGCCCACGGAAGAGTTTTACGAAATCCTGCCGCTGATCGGCGGTGAGATCGAAAGCTTGTCCAAAGGCCGCGGCCACGACCTGTATGCCATCCGGGATTATGTGGAATCTGACAGCGCCCGTCATGTGGACTGGAAAGCCAGCGCCAAGGCACAGCAACTCAAGGTGCGGGAGTTCACGCGAGAGGATGAGCGGCGGCTGGTGCTGGTGTTTGACGCCAGCCTGCCCACGGCGGACGAAAAAGCTCTGGCGCAATTCGAGAAGGGGGTCAACTTCTGCGCCTGCCTGGCATGGCACTTCTACGAAATCGACGCGCAGATGCAATTCATTGCCGATGGATTCGAGACGCCGATGGCGCCCGCCGGAGAGGTCATCTACCCGGTGCTGGAAACTCTGGCGCTGGTCGAACCCAGGGCGGGCTCAGCCGCATCCATGGCAGACCTGCAAGCGCGGATCGCGTCCGCCGAGCGCGGCTTTCACATCGTCATCACCAGCCGCCCACACGGCTCGATTCCCACCAACCTCTGGGGAAATTCCTACCTGGTGTTTATGGATTCGCTGTAGCGGCGATCGGCGTCTGCTCCGCCTTGGCGCGGAGCATCGCGAATCGCAGCGTCGATCCCCGATCGACGCCAGGGGTCGGAAACCGCCAATACAGCAAGTAGCGCCTACTCCTTAGGTCCACGGCCTCTCTTTCGTTAGGCAGCTCGACGGAACCACTTATCGGGCCTGAGAATGTCCTCAAAACAGAACACTTTCGCCTTTTGATGTTGTATAGCCTTCGCGCGGGTTTTCCCGACGAATTTTGCAAACTCTTCCAGAGTGGCGTAGGTGTGCGGTGCCCTCCTCTGGATGCTCATGAGGTCCTGCCATAGGTTCTCGATGGTCCGTCTGTCATTTTGAAGCTCCTTGCTCGCGTCGTTCATGTAGACGGCCAAGGACTTGAACTCGTTGAAAATTTGATGGACGAAGACGTATTTAAAGAAGGTCGGCGCAAAACGCTTGAACACCTGCTTGTGATGGGTGTTGACGAAGTAGGGCGAACTTGAGAGTAAGTGGTTCTGGATCTTGAACGTGCTTTCGTGTTTGCCGGTCAAGCGGTAGGCTTCATTTTGACCCGGGATCGCGCCATTCCCCCCGAAAAAGTTTGGGGTGTTCTCGATCAACAAGGCGTAATCCTCCAGCAACCGGTCGTCACTCATTATCATTGTTCGATCCATGAATGGCGTCCCACAGCTCTTCAGGAACCTTACCGCCAAGTGCGAGGCGATCTCAATGACCGGTCCATGCGACGGTACTTCGTTGTTGAGTTCTACTCCAGACCAATGAAATCCCGGCAGGTGCAGTAATGTCCTCTTTGTAGCAGGGGAGTCAATGCTGAGTTCGGCCGCCTTACACCACCAGCGGGTTTCGTTCTCCATAAAAACAACTTCGTAGTTTTTGACATTCCCAGGAACGGTAATCCAATCGTGCTTGTGTTCATGAAAGGTCCCGGGAACCGGATCGACCGCAAAGATATTCACTTCCACACCCTTAAGCCACGTGTCTTTTTCATCGTGGTCCATGGCATTGGCAATGGCATGGCACGTGCAAGCTCCACGACTCCAGCCGGCCATATTAACCTTGTCGGGCTTTATCCTCAGGCCCTTGAGTATCTTCAACACGGCGGCTACATTGAATTCAACCTGTTTCACAGCATCTGTTGCACCCGTAAGCTTTCCCATTCCCTGGTAAGCATTTTTCACCGGTGTAAAAACACTCGTCTGAAATGAATATCTCGATGGGTGCAGAGTCGGATCGTAATCCGGCCGGGTCATGAGTTTACTGCCAGGACCGGCGCAAATGAGCTTGTCTGTGCCTCGTGCACCTTGGGTTTTTTCAAACAACTTAGTAATCAGGTCACGATTCGTTTCGTCATATCCAGTGCCGCAATTATAGATTGTAAAAGTGCCCATGAATTCATCTCCCGTTTCTCCTAAAAGCAAGGGGACCCTGCCTCAGAAGAATTTCCCTTTGGAATCATATCTGAACGCACCCTACTCCTTACCGATGGTGCTGTCAATTTAGTTAAGTCTTTTTGTCCGCTCTTTATTTTTCGGTGGGGGAGGGACGTTTTGGCCCTTTTAAAATGGTTAATTCTTTTTGGGGCGTTAGCCGTTTGCGGAATCTCTAGACGGCGAAATTCCGCGTGGCCGTGTTGGCTTTGGGCCTTCGCCGAGAGGACGCGGCATTAAGCCAGATAGGCAACCTATTGAGTGCGCACCGGTCGGGCACGGCAAGCCGCACCCTTACTCACTAGGTGCATGATTCTTCCCAAACGCCACACCCCTCGCTTCCGGCCCTAGTCCAATCACCGGCACGGCGATCAGCAAGACGAAGCCCGCGAGCAATCCCAAAGACTGCGCGTAAGTCATGTGCTTGGCCAGAAGCGCTTCGAGCAAAGTAATGCTGGAAGCGCACAGCACTCCCAGTTGGTAGGCGAAACCAGGGAAGAATCCGCGCAACTCGCCGGGGGAGAGCTCATTCAAATGGACGGGGATGACGCCCCACGCTCCCTGCACCATAAATTGCATCAGAAACGCCGCGGGGATGATCAGGAGGACAGTAGACGACAGCACCCAGGCTGGTATGAGCAGAAGGGCAAAGGTCACCGCGGTCACCATGGCCCGCCGGCGTCCGCGGTGGTCCGAATAAAGGCCAAAAAGCAGTCCGCCGGTAATCGCTCCCACCATGGAAATCATGGTGATCATCGCCGTCGTTTGCGGGCTGAAATGCCGCTGCCGCTGAAGCAGCGTTGGGTACAAGTCCTGGGTGCCGTGAGAAATGCTATTCATGGTGGTCATCAACAGAACCATGTAGAGGAACAATTTCCAATGACGTGCGATGGCTTTGCCATAACTAGTCCAGTCGGTGCGCGACTCATGCCATGCTTCGCTCTCCTGCACCTTGGCGAAAATGAAGAGTGAAAGCAGGGCGGGCAATCCCCCCACAAAGAACATTGCGCGCCATCCCCAGTGCGGGAATACCACGGTATAGACCACCGCCGCCAGGAGGTTCCCAAACGCATACCCTTCTTGCAACAATCCTGACAGGATGCCGCGCCATTTGGGAGAAACCGATTCCATGGCCAGCGACGCCCCCACTCCCCACTCCCCGCCCATGCCGATCCCGTAGAGCAGACGAAGAAGCAAAAACACTTTGTAATTGGGTGCGAGCCCGGAGAGGACCTCAACGACCGAGTAGAAAACGATGTCAAGCATCAACGGCCAACGGCGTCCATAGCGGTCCGCCAATAGGCCGAAGAAGAACGCCCCCACCGGACGCATGGCTAGGCTGGCCGTGATCGTGGCCGCCATCTCCACCACCGAAACGTGGAAATCGCGCGCTACGGGGACCAGCACAAAAGTGAGCACGAAGAAGTCAAAGGCGTCCAGCGTCCAGCCCAAGAAGCCCGCCGCCAGAGCATTGCGCTGGTTGGCACGGTCATACACCTGCGTGTTAGAAGTTTGTGGAGCGTTGGCCATAAGGTTCAAGCATCTTTCGAAATGCTTCGCGGAAGCAGGCGCCGCAGGCGCCCTTCCGTCAGCCCCCTAACCTAAGACTGTCTAATCGTGCTGAATGATTCGTGGGTGGGGCATACATTGCTTTATATGTATGCGCTCCGGCAACGTGCGCAACATCTCTTCTGCCAAAGCGTCCCAACCCTGTCCCCGCTTCTCGACAGGCGCCGACATAAAAGGCAATGTCGGCGCCACCCGCGATCTCGGTTCGTCCCGCGGGATAACTCGGCCCTCACTTTTGCAGCCGCTTCCTCGCCAGAACCACCGCGCCCAGCGGGCCGGCGTTATCGCCCAACGTGCCGCTAACGATCTTCACTCTTTCGGCGTCGTGACGCCGCAGGAAATTTTCGTAGGCGGTCTTGCGGATGGGCCCCACAAAACTCTCACCCAGACGTTCGGCAATTCCCCCGCCCATCACCACACACTCAGGATCGAGCAAATTTACGACGCTCGCCACGGCCATCCCCAAGAAATATTGCGCGCGCTTCATCACCTTGCGCATAACGGGATCATTCCTCTTAAGGGCGCGCTGGATGATGCTGCTGGTCATGCGGTCCTTGCCGCGCTCCTCCATGAGCGTGAGCACGCAGCTTTTTTGCCCGGCGCGAATGGCCGCGCGCACATCGCGCTCCATGGCAGTGCGGCTGGCCAAAGCCTCAATGCACCCATGGTTCCCGCACCCGCACAAGGGACCATCCACTTGTACAATCATGTGTCCCACCTCCGCCGCCGCGCCCCGCATACCCAGATAAAGTTGACCCCGGAAAATAATGCCGCCGCCGATTCCTGTCCCCACAAAGATGCCGACGAGATCCTGCGCCCGCTGCCCCGCCCCAAGAGCGTGTTCGCCGGCCACTCCCACGTTGACGTCGTTCTCAACGAAGACGGGGACGCGCAATAACTTTCCCAGCGTTGCGCCCAGAGGCACCACATCCCAACCCAAGTTGGGCGCGTGATACACCACCCCGCGCTCAGGATCCACCGCCCCCGGCGCTCCGATGCTGACGGCGCGCAATTGCGATTTGCTTAGACCCGCCGCCACCACCACGTCCTCCACCATCGCCGCCAGGTCGCGAATCAATCCCTCGGGCTTCTGGGCAACGTTGGTCGGCACCTTCTCAATTGCAAGGATTTCGTTCTGAGCATTCACCACGAGCGCGCGCAGGCTCGTTCCCCCCATGTCGATCCCCACCATAATTTCCTTCGTTGAAACCATCGGGACACCTCCGCAATGTCCAGGATGCTGGGTTCGTGAGTCTATCGCAATATTGGGTTTCAGCAAATGGCTGTTTGGCGTGGTGTCAGAGTCGGGTTAAAGTCGACTGGAGTTGAAGAAGCCCACTCACCTCCCCTGGTGGCGTACCCCAGGTGCGTGGGCGTCTGTGCGGAAAGGCGCAGCCTTCCCGTTACGCTTATGCCCTAACCAACCTCCTCCGCGCACGTTGGGAGGCCCGGCCTTCCAGCCTCTGCGCGGAGCAAGAAGTGGGCCTAGCCGGAAAGCCAGAGGCTTTCCGAACAGTACGGTTGGCTGGAATGGTCTATCGGCGAATTCGGCAGCTATCCTGACGGCAGGAATATCATGGTGAACCTCGTCCCGATGGGCTCGCGGGAAGGGACGCACGCTATGCGCCAGGCAGGAGCAGATGGAAGCAGTTGTCAGGTGTGTTTGGGAACCCCACCCCGAGGTGCTTGGGGAGACGAACCACACGTATAACCCATGCGGTAGGAATTGGCGCGCTAAAAGATCCATTCCATAGGTCATTTTGAGAGCGGAGGGAGAGGATGGCGGCAGCCTGCCGTCGGGCAGTCACGGCAAAATACCGCGGAGGACCTATGTTCTTTGCAACCAACAGAACTGCTCACCCTCGCGGGACTCGCCCCGACAGTTCAGTGCGGTACGCCCTTCTTCTGTAGGTAAAGGCAAAGGGGTGCTTCTAATCCGATCCCCTTAGCCGGCTGGTCGGTAACTGCCCGCGCTTCAAGCTCACTGACGTTGAAATCTGGCTGCAGGCTCGCAAACCCAATTCCATTTATGATAACCTTGGAGCAGGGAGCGTAGCTCGTTCACGAGCACGACGCAGCGGGACATGCAGTGAAGATCCAGCGTGAACTTCCCGCTGGCTGGACGAAGAAACATCCCGCAAATGTTGCCGCAAGTGTTGCCGGAAGCGATAACAAAGGGTGATTTGTTGGTGTAAGCTATTGGAAGGAAGGGGCTGGAGGGATGGGTGAGCGGTTGAAACCGGCGGTCTTGAAAACCGTTAGCCTCGAAAGGGGCTCGGGGGTTCGAATCCCTCTCCCTCCGCCATCAAAATATCCTGTAACGTGAGTCAAACCCTTCCAAGCGCGCTCACCTCAACACTTATCGTAAGCACAACTGGGGCGGAAGCCAGTTCGGAATTTCTACTTGAGTTTTAAAAGCGTGACCTGGGAGGTGTTATTGCCTGCGTGATCGAAAGAAATAACCCCGGATGCCCCGTTGAAGGCAGAAACTCCGGCCAGCGCGTCGCGCAAGCGTGTGCGGTTGGGGCCGGACTGCCGGAGCGAAGCGGCAAGAATGCGCACGGCGTCATACGCTTCGGCTGCACCGATGCCGGGCTGCGCGCCGAAACGCAAGCAATAGCGTTCGTAGAAACCTGCCCAAACTTTCCGGTTTTCCGGCACCGCGGCGATCCACCGATTGGCATCATTGTGGCCGCACGCGGAGCAGGGCGGCCGCCCTTCTTCGCTCGAATTACCTTCCGCCGCTTTGCGGCACAGGTAAAGCGGCGCCGTGGGCTGCAACTCGCGCACGCGGGCGGCGAGGCGGTGGGCCGTAGGGGCGTCAGTCCAAATCACTGCGGCCTGGTCGGTGGCGAGTTGTTTCCAAACCGTTTCTTCCGGAAATTTCCCGGGCTCGACGATGATTCGAGTGGGCGCGGCGGCATTTAACTCGCGTACTGCTTTGGCAAACTCCTCACTGCCGAGCCGGCCATCGCGGTCGTCTTGGGTCAGTAGTACCACGCGCCGTAATTTCCTGTTTTGGTAGATGTCGCGCGCGAAGGCTCGCGCCTGCGCCGTGTCGGTGGGCCCCACACGGAAAATCCAGGGCAAATTGATTTCGGTCGTCGTGCTGTCCGTGGAGAGTGTTAATACGGGCACCCCGATTTTGTTCCCCACCTGTTCGGCCAGATGCGCCGCGCCCCCTTCCGCAGAAGTGATGAGCGCCACGGCTTGATCGTCAAATACCATGTGCACAACTTGCGCGGAATCTTGGCCCCACGGCCCGCTCTCGTCGCGGGCGACCAGAAGCAAGTGATGACCCCCGGGCAGGGCAGAAGCATTTTCTTCATCGACGGCCATCTGCGCTCCGCGTCGCAGCGCTTCGCCTTCTACTTGGCGCGGGCCAGCCAACGGGGCGAGCAATCCGATGCGGACTTCCGTGCCCGCCAGATCCTGCTCGGCATCGCGCCCTGGACCGTTATAGTTTACCGCGTCATGGTTGATAGCGGCGTAGGGCTTCGGCTCCTGTGCGAAGCAGGGTGCAACGAACAAGGCAAAAGGTAAAAGACAAATGGCAAAGATCAAAAGTGGCAGGCTTTGCCTTTTGACATTTGCCATTTGCCTTTTGCCTTGCTCTCTCCGTTGCTGGGAACCAAAATTAATTTGAATCAATGCCGCCCGTTTTGTCCTTTTGCCTTTTGCACTTTGCCTTTTGCCTTGTTCTTCCTGTTACTTTCCGCCGGTCTGCGCAGCCCCCTCGTGGCCGTGCTGGCGGGGGGCGAGCCAGTATTCGAACTTGCCGTCCTTCACACGCGCCAGGTTAACGGGTGCGAGATTATTAAGGGTATGGTCAAAGTAGATTGTGCCAGTCACACCCTGGTAAGTCTTCATCTGGTAGTCGCGAAGGGCGTCCATGATACGCCCGCGGTTAAGGCCGGCTTTGCTGATGGCGGCGAGAAGGATATTCATGCCATCGTAGGCATAAGCCGCATAGTCGATGGGATCCTCGTGGAACTTCTGCCGGTAGGCATCGCAGAAAGCCAACCATTGGGGATCTGTACGGTCAGGATTCAAAGGCGAAGTTACTACTAATCCTTCCGCAGCGGGGCCGGCGAGAGCGAGCAATTGCGGATATGCCAGCCGGCTGCTGCCAAACACCGGCTGCTTCATGCCCATCTCGCGCATCTGTTTCAGGATTAACCCGGCTTCTGCAGCCTCGCCCCATATGACCACACCTTCAAGCTTGGCGTCGCGCAGCATTCGAAGCTGATTGGAAAAATCCTTGTCGCCGCGCTCGAATTTAACTTCCAGCACCGGCTGACGCCCCATACGGCGCGCTTCGTCGTTGAACTTGGCTACGCCAATGCGCGCGTAGCGCGTCTGGGTGCGCAGGACGCCAATCCGCTTCAGTTTGAGGTTCTTGAAGACGTAATCCGCCAGGGTGTAGCCCTGCTGGCGGTCGTCGGGGAAGTTGTGGAGCAGCCACGGGATGCGGGTTTCGGTCACCGTTGGGTCCGTGGTACCCACATCGACAATGGGGACCTCCAGTTTCAGCGTGGTACGCAGCGCGATGTGGCAGTTCTGCCCATCAACGCACCCGAGCATCGCCCAGCAGTTCTCGTTAAAAAGCATTTTGACAAGTTCGGCGGAGGACGCTCCCCACAAAGCCGATTCGTTGTGAATCTTCAGCGCGAAAGACTTCCCTTTGTACCCGCCGCGCGCGTTGGCTTGTTCGAGGGCCAGTTGCGCGCCATGGAGTTCCGGGAGGCCGAAAACGGATTCAGGATTATTTTCGACGGGGCTCATGAAGCCAATGGGAATTTCGGGAAGTTGGACAGGATTGCCATTCGGCCGTTGGTCGGCCGCGCCGTGGTACTCGAGGGTGTCCTCGCGTGTGAACCAGTCGAAGTAGGGCTTGGTGAAGCGGCGGTAAGGCACGGCCTCATCCGGCATGTTGGCGTAGCGGCCATCAGGTTTGACCGTTTCATCCCGCTTGATGACGGTGTCTTTGGGAGTGTCTTCAGTGTCTTTGTACTGCTGCGCCGCGACAGGTATCGCCACGGCAAGCAGAAGGAGTGCGGATAATAATGGTCTTTTCATAGGTTCTACCTTGTTCCCGATTCAGAAGCCTCTGGAGCGCGTTCGCGCCACACGGCTTCTCCGAAACCCGTGAGGAAAAAAAGGTTCACCCCTGAGGCACAAAGAGCACAGAGAGAGGCACTTCTGTTTATGCGGGTAGCGATTGCGCTTCCTTATTTGTTGATCCACAGTGTTTCTCTGCCTTCGCTTCGTACCCTCTGTGTCTCTGTGGTGAAATCCTTCTTTGGGGTTGTGGCTCATCCGCGCTGGTATCCCTCACCCTATCTGCTGCGCCAACACTAGCCGCTCGTGGCGGTCGTGCGCAAACTTCACGATGCGCGCCAGGGTTTCACCGTTGATCGCCTGGTCGGCGTCGCAGCGCGGCCGCCCGCTGGCGAAGTCGGCGACTTCAATCATCAGGCCGTGGCTACCGAAGTCCAGTGCCGCGCGGCTGGCAGGCTCGACCATGGAGGCGACCCCCGTGGCGTGGCTGGGATCGACGATCACGGGCAAGAAAGTGTTCGCCAGCACGGCGGGAATGACATTCAAATCGAGCACATAGCGCGAATATTCTCCGGCTGGAAACGCCTTAATGCCCCGCTCGCAGAGAACGATGTTGAGGTTGCCTTGCTTGGCAATGTACTCGGCGGCGCCCAGCCACTCGCCAAGGCTCGCCGCCATGCCGCGCTTCAGCAGCACGGGTTTGCCCGCGCGCCCCACTTCCGCCAGGAGCGAATAGTTCTGCATGTTGCGCGAACCGATCTGGAGCATATCGGCGTAATCTGCCACCTGCTCCACCAGCCGCGTGTCCATGACTTCCGTAACGATAGGCAGGCCGGTTTCCTCTCGCGCGATGCGAAGGATGCAGAGCCCCTCGACCCCCGTTCCCTGAAAGTCGTGCGGCGAGGTGCGAGGCTTGTAAGCGCCCCCGCGCAGCATGTCGCCTCCGGCGCGCTTCACCGCCCGGGCCACGGCCAGCGTCTGGTCATGATTTTCCACCGCACACGGCCCGGCGATTACCACCGGGCGGCCGTTACCGAAGCGCACGCCACCCACTTCCACCACCCGGGTCTGGTCCTCGCCGTAACGGGGGTTGGTTTGGCGGCAGAGGAGTGGCGCGACACGCGGCAGATCATCCAAGGTGAGTTGTCCGGATATCTTCATCGGTCACCTCTTTGGCGACGGCTGGTTGGTGCTAGCCACTTACAACTAGCCTCTAGCCACTTCTCTTCTCACGCCGCCACTTTCTGTTCCCCTCCGTTCTTGCCGGCGCCGCGTTCGGAATCGAAGATCGCCATCGCTTCCATCTCGACCAGCAAATCCGGCCGGCACAGAATCGCCTGGATTCCTGTGGAGGCGGGCAGCGGATCGAGCCCCTGCTCCTGGAAGAATTGCGTCCGGGTTTCGTTGAAGGCTTCGTAGTCACGCTCGATGTCGCGCAGGTAGCATGTGGTGCGAACAACATCTTTCCAGGTGGCGCCCTCAGCTTCCAGAAGATGGGTAATGTTCTGGTAAGTCCGCAGGGTTTGGGCGGGGAAGTCGCCCACGTGGATCGTCCTGCCGCTCTCATCAATGCTGGCTGTGCCCGAGATCAGAAGGATGGTGATGCCTTTGATGTCCAGCCGCAGTCCGCGAGAAAACGACGACGGCTTGGAGTAGTGGTAAGCCTCGTTCAAAATCTCCGGAGCACTAATTGCTTTTTTGGATATGGCTTGCTGCGATGTCTCCGGTTCGACGAGAAATTGTGGTTTTGGCATAAAGTTGATTCTCCTTTTGCGGTTCGCGAATTCCGTGGCTCAGCCCCAGGGCTGTAGCCACCCAAATGTCCTCTCCCTGAAAATCCATATTCAAAATGTAGTTGTGCGCAAGCGCCGTGGGCGTTGCGAGTCTTTCCTTTTTGTTGTCGGGCCACGTAATTTCAATTTCGCCCTGGCTCTTCTGTTTGCCGGGCCAATAGCTGACCCAGGTATTGGTGGAATAATCGAGCATGCTGAGCCCCTTGTCCGTGCAGGCCCAGACCTCGTTGCGTCGTGACTTGGGGGCGTTGATGAAATCGGAGGCGAGACCGCTGTCCTTGGTCAGATAGTTGTGCCAGTTGCGGCCGTCATAACCGCTCAAGCCGAAATATGTGGAGGCCCAAACCATTTTGGTGTCGGGATTCCAGGCGACGCCCGAAACGATGATGTGGATAAGCCCCTGGTTCTTGAACAGCACGATTTCCATTTCCTCGTCCGGGTCGGTGTAGGGTTTCCAATAATTGCCTTGCACGTCATACTCGAGCAAGCCGCCGCCCCAGATGGCGAAATACATCTTGTTTCCCGCGGGCGCTATGCCATAGGCCCAGGGTTCATGAAAGGGGGCGTTCTTCTCGCTCCAACTGCTCCATTCTCCGTTATAGGTGTTGTAGCGGCTGACACCCGCGGTGGTGGCCACCCAGACGTAGTGGTCCACCACGGCGATCCCGTAGCAGATGTCGTTCAGCAGGCCGCTGGTGAGGTTGGTGAAGTTTTCAAAGCGGCCGCCGGAAAGGTGGCTTACGCCGCCGAACGTGGCGATCCATAGGTCGCCGTTGCTCTTGTCCACGGCAATGCCCATCACCGCGCGGTGCGCCAGTCCGTTGGCGGGGCCGTAAACTTTCGCCACCTTTCCGTTTTCGATCAGCGCCAGGCCGTCTTCCGTGCCTGCCCACACGCGCTCGCCGTCAACCGTCACGCAGAAGACCTTTGCATCGGGCATGCCGTTGGCGGTGGTGAAGTTTTCCCATCGCGTAATCAGGTGCGGGCGCTCCGCGGCGTGGGAGAAAGAGCAAGGCAAAAGGCAAAAGGCAAATGTCATAAGGCAAAAGGAGGAAAAGCAGTAGACCGCATACGGCATATGGTAGGCGGGGAAGTTAGTATTCGGTCTACCGTATGCTGTATTCTGCTCTTTCCGGCTTTGCGTTTTGATTTGTTCTTCAAAACCCGGGGAACTGAGATTAATTTTTATCATTGCCGTCCGCCTTTTACTTTTGCCTTTTGCGCTTTGCCTTGTTCTTCCCCAACCCTACAGCGTCTTCAAGAACTCAATCAGGCCATTCAACGTAGAAGAGCCGTAGGGCTGAAGCGCGAGCCCCGCGCTATAGGGTTTTCAAGAACTCAATTAAGTCGTTCAACTGGTCCTTACTCATATCCGACGTGATGCCGTGCGTGTCCTGGTTGTTGAACACCGTCCAGATTTCTTCGAGCGTCAGGGCTTCGCCATTGTGCATATAGGGTGCATCTTCGTAAACGCGGTCGAGTTGGGGAATGTCAAACATTCCACTAGTGTCGTACCGGGTTGCCGACCCCACCTCAGTGCTGTAACGGGCGGTGTAATGAGTCTCTGCGGGGTGGCAGGTGTCGCAACGGTTCTTCAGAGGAATGACTTGGCCGTTATTGGTGTGTTGGCGGTAGAAAATGGTTTTGCCGCGGTCCTGCGCATCGGTCAATTGCCCGTCGGGAGCGAGGTGCCGGTTGGGCGCGAGAGGAATGTTATTCAAATAGGTGAGCAGCGCCTCCAGTTCCTGCGTGCCGAATCCCTCCGAGCGGAAAAAGTACTTGGCAATGCGTGGACCGCACTGCGTGGCAAGGTCGGGATTTTTGCCATTCCACTTGTAAGGCGCCGTTTCACGAATTCCCCGCAGGGTGCGATTGGCCACGCGGTCGCGGCCCAGTTGTGGAGTCTCAAGATTCCACGATAATCCGTCCAGGTGCGAGTTGGGATGGCACGTGCCGCAGGCGAACTGCCCCTGAAAACAATACTTCGCGGCGTGAAACATTTGCTCGCCGCGACGCATAAGCGTGATTTCCTGGGGTCCACCCAGATCGATGGTGGACGCCACCTTCGCGTTCGCGAGGTCCACGACGGTCACGGAATCATCCAGGCGATTGGTGATATATGCCCAGCGGCTGTCGGGTGAGACCACCACCGAGGTGGGATTGTGGCCGGTCGGCAAGCGTTTCACCACGAAGGCGGCGGCAGAATCCAAGCGGTTGGCAAGTTCCTCCGCGGGGACTTGCCGCAGCCGTTGCGCGAGGCGCGCAGTATCGAGAATAGAAACGATGTCGGCGTCGGCAGAAGTCACCAAAGCGCGGCGGCCGTCGGGCGAGAAGGCCACACCGGAATTCGTGGCAAAGTAATAATCGATATCGTCAAGCACCACCTGGGTTACCTTCGATTGCGTATCGCCCATCGGCGCGCCCGCAGCGGGACGGACCACCGCCATGCCGTGGGTCATCATCCATCCCTGACTTACCTGAATGAGGGGTCCCAGGTTCTTAGGGCGCATTAATGGGACGAGGAGATATCCGCCGAGTGCGGGCGGCGCTTCGGCGATGTGGCGCAATTCGATGGTGCCGGGAATCAAAATGCGCTCAGCCACCACTTGCTTGGTTGTGTCGAGGGAGAGCAATTCGGAAACCGGCGGCTGATCGTAAGGTCCCAGGTGCGGCAGGATGTTGGCAACGTAAACCCGGCGGCCATCGCGCGAAAGCGCCATCTGCTCCGGATATCGATGCGTGACAAAGCGCTTGATTTCCGCGCCTGAGGCGAGATCGATCAGCGAGACGCTGTCGGCGATGCTGTTGGCAACGTAAAGGGTTTTGCCCGAGCGATCGGTAACCAGGCCTACCGGCCCCCAGCCGGTTTTGAGCGTTCGTTTCACCACCAACGTGGCCGCATCGACCTCGCTGACCGTGTCGCTCCATTCATTGGAAACATAAAGGGTCTTGCCATCCGGTGAAAGAGCCAGGCCCTTGGGCTTGTGGCCCACCTTGGCACGAGCGATCACGCGTTTTGTTCCTGTATCAACAGCCAGAACGGAGTCACCATCCTCACAAACCACGAAGATTGTTTTGCCCTCCGCGGAGAGCTTGATTTCAACGGGCGTTAAATATGTGGGTTCGGCAGTGACATTCGCTTGCGCGTCGAGGGGCGCTGCCCTCCCCGAAGAGCAAGGCAAAAGGCAAAAGGCAAAAGGCAAAAGGCAAAAGTAAATAACCAGGATCAATCCTTGGTTCGTAGGTCGCAGGTAATTGGAACAATGCCTACGCATAGGCACTTTCCTTGGCCTTTCCTTTGGCGGTTGCGACGGACTTCGAGAGGATTGCCCGCAATTGATTCGATTCGTCGAGCAGGCCGGCAATGCGTGCCTCCGAGACCTTTCTGGACTTGACTAGCAGGCGAAGCCAGTAATTGGACTCCCGCAATTCCTTGAGCGCAATTTGGGGTTTGTGGGCAAAATCGACTTTGGACTCTGCTCCGCAGACTTCTTCGTAGTTCGCGCCGGCTGACGTGCCACTCCGCAGCAGTTGGTTCGCCACGTGCCGCCCGACCAGCGTGTTCGGCAGGGACTCCACCAGTTTGATCAGTCGTGCGCCATACTCCAACAGACGCTCTCTCAGACCGTTAATCATTGCCGCCCGTTCCATACTTTTGCCTTTTGCCTTGCTCTTGCCGCTTTCTTACTGTGCTTTGCCTCCCGCACCGGGTGCGGCGATCGGTTCCTGAACGGTCAAAATCTGGTCCGCCTTCACGTGTTTAAGCACCTGCTCCGTGCCGCTCGGCCAATGAATGATGAGTTTGTCCACCTCAGGGTGCTGGCCCAGGCCGAAATGCGGACGTGGGTCTCCTTGAGAGAGATAGCCGTTCTCGGAAACCGCCTGAATGTATTGGTGCGAGTCACCGGTAATGGCCTCCAGGCTTGCGCCAAAGCCATCTCGATTGCTCCGTGTGCCCACCAGTTTGAGGGTCAGCCAGTGATTGCGCGGGCCAGTGGCGGGGGGCCTGGCGTGCAAGAGGATGCCCTTGCCGCCCAGCGTCACGATGAAAACGTCCGTGTAGCCATCGTTGTCATAGTCACCAAAGCACGCGCCGCGTCCCACTTTTTTAAATTTGAAATAGTCGCCCGCTTGCGAGGACATGTCGGTGAACGTCGAGTCACCATTATTGCGGAGCAGGGAATCTTCCATGGGGATCAGCCAGTGCAGGCCGCCGTTGACGATGAACAGGTCCTTCCAGCCGTCATTGTCATAATCGTAAAAGCCGTCGCCCCACGCCACGTACTGGCCCGAAACCGCCGCTACGCCTGTCTCCACCGTGGTGTCGAGCCAGAAGCCTTTGGGGCCGGGATTGTGAAACAGGCGGTGATATCGCATGTCGGAGACAAAGAGATCCTGCCAGCCGTCGTTGTCGTAATCGCCGAAGATTGGGTTCATGGCGGAGGTCGCTTCGCCATTGGCGCCGAAGGCCGTGTTCACGTCCGGCGCCACGTTGGTGAAGGTGCCGTCGTGATTGTTGTGGTACATGTAGCTTTCCATCGTGTCGTTGGCGATGTAGATGTCGGGCCAGCCGTCGTTGTCGTAATCGCCGACGGTCACTCCCATGGCGCGGCCCATCGGGTTGTCGATGCCGGCTTTGTGGGAGACGTCTGTGAACGTTCCGTCGCCATTGTTGTGAAAGAGACGATCGGCGTCGCCCTCATAGTCGAGCGGCCCGGGGAAGGCCTCGGCGGAGAAGAACTCACGCTTGGCGTTGGGATCAAACTTCAGGTAGTTGCCCACGAAAAGGTCGAGCTTGCCGTCACGGTCGTAGTCGATCCACGCCGCGCCGGTGCCGAAGTGCGGATTCTCAACGCCCGCCTTGGCGGTCACGTCCGTAAACGTCCCGTTGCCGTTGTTGTGGTAAAGGATCGAGGAACCCCAGTTGGTCACGAAGATGTCTTCATAGCCGTCGTTGTCGTAATCGCCCACGGTTACGCCCATGCCGAAGCCTTTGCCGCCTACGCCGGCCTGCGTTGTGACATCCGTAAAGGTTCCGTCGCCGTTATTGCGATAGAGATGGTTGGTGGCGTCCGCGCCCTCGGGCTTGGAGAACTTGGTAACGCCGTCGAGGTAGCGGCCGCTGACTACATAGAGGTCCAGCAGCCCGTCATTGTTGTAGTCGATCCAGGCGCAGCCCGAACCTGTGGCTTCCATGATCGAACTCAGCTTCTGTTCACCGAAGGAGTGCTTAAAGTGAATGCCGGCCTTCTCCGTGACATCCTCGTAGGTCACCAGCGAGGCAGGGGGTGGATTTTTCGGCGCCGGGCCCTGGGCGGGGGCCTTGAGGTCGGTCCAAAGCAAGCTGGCGGCTAGAGCCGCGAGAACGAGTTGGCGGAGAAGAGACATCTTCATTACGACCTCAATGGGCGCTTACGGGATGATCTGCCACACCCAGCCGCGTGGGCGTGTCAAAGCGGCGCAGCGCCTGCGGCCAGCGATTTTCCGGAGCCACGGCGCGGTCTTCGTGGCAGCCCACGCAACCGTGCTCCTCGCCGGAACGCGCCCAGATCCAGCTTCGCTGCTCCCGGACCACATGGCCGGTGCCGTCGAGCACTTCAAATCTCACCGGCTTGTCGGGCGGCACGGCGATGTAGAACGAGCCGTCTTCCTCCATGGGCGCTTCCCCCAACAGGCTTTCCCGTTGGGTGGCGGCATCGAGCGTCAGCACTCGAACCCGTGTGAGATTCGACGCAATCCTTCCTTGGGGAACGCCCTCGGCCAGATGGCCGTCGAGACAAATAAAATATCCCCTCTGAAGCTCGGGATTCAGCGTGCTCCAGTACCAGCGCGGCGGTTCGTGGACCGCCACGGGGACGGCTTCCACTGCGGAGAGCTTGGGATCTTCGTAAATGGGTGTGCCGAACCTGGCCAACGCCGCGTCGAACGTGTAGAGGGCAAGCTTGGTTCCTACCGGGCCGGCGGAGGATTCGCGCGCCACCACCAAATTCTCTGCGCCGACGGACTGGGGCGAGGACGCGAGAATGGGCGGGGCCGTAAGCGGTGCATTGTGCAGAGCGCCCCGGCGAATCCAGGCGAGATCCCCGCCCAGGCTCTGGCTGTTGAGCGATGCCTTCACAAAAACCACCGCGCCGTCGTCGAGTTCTTCTGCCTGGCTGCGAATTGCGGGGTGCCGATGGTCGCAGCGCAGGGTCGCCAGAGCGGTGCCGTCGAGGCGCAATGTGTAAAGCTCGCGGTCAACCGGCAGTCCGTTGGAAGGAAGAAGCGGGGAGCGCGCTGTCGCCAGAATCATGCCATTTTTCAAGACCGTTTCCACCTGGAAGTCGCCCGGCCCGAAGGTGATGGGGTGAGGGTCAGACCCATCTAAATTGCTGACCCAGAGTTGCGAAGTCTCGTCCGCCCGCGTGGTTGAATTCGACGTGGGGAGCGCCATAACTTGTGCCCGGGAGCCGCTGAAGGTCTTCGCCGCCGGCCCCTTTGAAAGCGCTGTATAGACGATCAGGCCCCGAGCCAGATAGGCAGGCTTCAGGCAGTCGCCGGGGCATTGAGTGACTTGCCGGAGGCCAGAGCCGTCCACGTTCATTTCCCAGATTTGCCATCGTGAATCCGCCGTCTTTTTGCCAGCGAATAGAACGCGAGCGGCGGCAAATGAGGTTCGGGGATCGGCAGCAGCGAAGAGGTCGGGAGTCAGTGCCCGGGGAGTACGCTCGGATGGAGCCAGCCTCACCAATCGGCTGCCCCGGGGGAAGTGCTGGGAGAGGGCACCGGATCGCACCTCGGGTGCCTGGACAATTATAAGGTCAGGCCGCCCGTCGGCTTGAGTTGCGCCAACGCCCTCTTGCGAATTTCTCAGTTGTTTGCTTTGGACACAAACGTCACGGCTCCCACACTTTGGGGCATGTGGCATTGCCGCGAACCCCCAGGGTGCGAACAACAGTGCCAGCCCGAAGATGAGAATTAAGTGCCAGGATCGTATTGATATAGCCATCGACAAAACAAACCTACTCGGACGGTTCGTGGGTAGGGAAGCCGTAGAATCACACCGGGTAACCTGATATTGAATACCGAACATCGATTCCCATGAGGTTCTGAAAGCCTGCGGCAACCCGACCCGAGTTTTGACGCTGCCGTGAGAAAACGTGCATCCCGATGACCATTACGAGGAACTTTCATGACGATGGTCATTTAATTTGGACGGAGTAATTGTTTTATTGTCTTGGCCTAATGGTTCGTATAACCAGTGAGATAGAGTGATAGAAGCTTGAACGAGCAGCAGGCTCGGGGGTACGGAAAGAGAAACCCCAGGCGATCAATATTGGGACTAAGGCTTAGCCGCGACGGGTGCCACACTCTTGGTCACGGGGCTGGAGGGAACAACGACCGGGGTTGTGTTGGCGGGTGGCCTCGGCGGGGCCATTTCTTTCTTGGGAGGTTCGGGCGATTCCCCCGGAGGCGTAGTCTGCGGAGTTGGCTTGCTGGCCGCAGGCTCGACGACGGGGGAGGCTGCCGGGGCAAGCATACGTTCCGGCGCAGCATTCGCCAAAATATCCTTTACCTGATCTGCGGTTTTTAAGAGGGGCGAATGAGCGAAATCCTCCGCCGGCCGGTCTTTCAAGATTTGCCCCATGAAGTCCAGCCAGATCGGCAATGCTACGCGGGCGCCTTCTTCCTTATCCCCGAGGGTGCGATGGTCATCAAAGCCCACGTAGACTCCGCAAGTTTGTGAGGGCGTGAAACCCAGGAACCAAGCGTCGGTGAAATCATTGGTGGTTCCGGTTTTACCCGCCACCGGGTACTTGGCCGCAAAGGCCCTTCCGGAGACGGCGGTGCCGGAGTTGAAGACCTCGCGCAACATTGAAACCATGATGCGTGCCGTCGAAGCGGGAATGACGTCGGCTACCTCCGGCGGAAAATCATCGATCAACCGTCCATCGTAATTGGTCACCCTCGTCACCATGCGCGGGGCGATGTGGACACCGTCGTTGGGAAATGTGGTGAAGGCCGAAGTGTGCTCGAGGAGTGTCAGGTCGGAGGCGCCCAATGCCAGCGGCAGGTTGGGTACGAGGCGGGAAGTCAGCCCGAATTTGCGGCAGAGTTTGATGACCTTGTCCACTCCGATCCGGGCCAGGGTGCGCACAGCGGGAACATTCCGTGACTCCGCCAGGGCATGCAGCACGGTGACGGTTCCCTCGAATTTATCGTCATAATTGTGGGGCGCCCAGATTCCGGAAGAAGTGTGGTAGCTGACGGGTGCATCCACTACCGTGTCAAAGGGAGAGGTCCCGTCCATGATCGCTTGCGCGTACACATAAACCTTAAATGATGAGCCCACTTGGCGCTCCGCCTGCACCGCGCGGTTGTACTTGCTTTCCGTCCAGTCGTACCCTCCCACCATCGCCTTGATCTCGCCGGTGGCATTGTCAAGGACCAGCATGGCGCCTTGCACATCGGGTTCCTGATCCAGGATGGCCTTGGCGGTATTTCCCTTTGCCTCTTTGATCAGAAAAAGGTCAACATCGCCGGGAGCGAACAAATCGGCGGCAAGAGCCTTTTTCGTCCAGGCAAAATCGGGTGGGTTAATTCGCGCCGTCACGTCGCCAAAGCGCACTTCAGCGTGATCCGCTTTCACGTCCATCACCAGGCCGTGGACTAAATCATCGGGGGCAGCGGGCTGTTTCCAGTCGTCGTCAACATAGGTTTCAAGGCTGATGGGTCTGCCGTCGGAGGTAAGAAGTGGGGTCTTCAGAATGTTCTTTTCCGGCCCTCGCCAGCCGCGCCGCTTGTCATCGTTGTGCAAGCCCTTTTTCAGGGTTTCCTCCGCCACCTCTTGGGTTTTGATGTTGAGCGAAGTGTAAACGCGCAGACCTTTTTCGCGCACGGCTTCCGGCCCGTATTTCCTCTCCAGGAACTGCCGGACCTCTTCCACAAAGTAGGGAGCAATCGTGTAATTCCAGCGTTGGATGTTTAAGCCGAGGGGAGCAGCCACGGCGTCGTGAAGCTGGGTGGAATTGATTTTTCCCGTTTCATACATGGCGAGCAGCACTTGGTTGCGCCGCCGACGCGCCAGTTCGGGATGCACAATCGGGGAGTAGGCCGTGGGCGTGCGCGGAATCCCCGCCAGCAGCGCCGCTTCCGGTAGGGTCAAGTCATTCAGATGCTTGCCGAAAAAAAACTGTGCCGCGGCCTCAAATCCGAAATTTCCGTGGCCCAGGTCCACCTGGTTAGCGTACATGGTGAAAATCTGCGATTTCGTGAAGTATCGCTCAATCTGGATGGCCAGCAGCGCTTCCTGGATCTTCCTCCGGAAACTCTTGTCGGGCGTGAGGAACAGCATCCGGCTGAGTTGCTGGGTCAAGGTGCTTGCGCCCTGGGTCTTGCGCCATTCCAGCAGGTCTTTGCCGGCGGCGCGGATGATTCCGAGAATATCCACCCCCACGTGGCTCTCAAAGTGCCTGTCTTCGACCGCAATTACGGCATTGCGGAGGACGGGAGAGATCTGGTTGTACGTTACTATGACGCGGTGCTCCAGGGCAAAAGTGCCGATGGCCGTGCCGTCGTCCGCGTAAATTTCCGTCATTACATCCGGGCGGTAATCCTCCAACTCGCGCACCTTGGGGAGATCGGAAGAGTAAACAAAAACAAGGCCCCCCAGTGCGCCCACTCCGGCAGAGAGAAGGAGCAGAATGAGGAAGACAAATTGGCCAAAGATCTTCCGGCTGCTCACCGGATGTGGTGGTTCACGACGCGGTGGCACGGAAGTATTGGAATAAGAATCTGGTGGCATTAGTGGTTCATCCGAAATTCATTTTAGGCGGACGCAGCTTAGCAGTCAAACCCGGGATCGCGCGCGCTCCTACTGGCAGGTACACGGTTTGGACCGTTTTCTTTCCCATCATCATAAAGCCTGAGAATTTCCGTTCAAAGAGGCGTATTGATCACTCGATATCTCGTCCTCCGTACCATTGTTTTCATGCTTATCCCCGAGTCGGCCTTCATTTTTAACCTCATTTTGGGCGGCGCCTCATTTCTAGCCGTGATGAGCACATGGGTGAGCGCGTCAATTGGGGCAGGCGGAAATCTTCCATTCATTGCAAGAGTAGGGCGTTTTCGTCTCCGGGAGCCATCCGCACGCATCGCAGCGATGCTCTGTATCAGGTCCCCGGCTTTTCAAGTCAGCGGGCGCCGGCCGTATGAAAAGATATGCATACAGTTCTAGCCTTTGTCTAGTTAATAATGAGGCTACAGGAAAAATCTACAGGTCAAGTCAACACCTCAGGACAGGAGGTCCCGGGAAATCGCCGAAACAAATTCTCTCGACGAATAATCCAGACCTATCATCGAGAGGGCGGGTAGCGCTGCGGAGCCGCAAAGGAAAGCCAAAAGGCCAAGGTTAAAAGTCCCCCATCCCGAAATCCTTGCCAACGCATAAGCGGGGAATTGGAGTTCATAACCTTCGCCTCCCTGGGGGGAGAGTGTGGTGCGCCGCCGGCCTTTTCGCCAGCCCGGGCGGGCCTAGTGAGGGGGGTAAGCCGTAGCACCACTTTCAAACCTGGCCCAGTGCTTTCATGCTTGTGCCGACCCCTCACCCACTGTCTGGCGGTTCCCCTTCTCCTGTAAGGTAAGGAGAAGAGTCTACAACGCTGGAGCGGGTTGAAATAAGCTGGAGAAAGCTGGAAAGATGCTATAAACAATTGGTTCAAAAAGGATGAGCGGAGAGGCCGAGCTGGGATTGGAAGTGGAATAGATTGCAGGGAAAGCGGGATTATCTCCAGTTCCTATCTCCCGATTCTCTGTAATCTATCGATCTCCGGCACGAGGTGTCTCCAACCCGGTCACTCCCCCCGCATCCAGCGCCGCGCGATCGGCAGGGCTCGAGGCCGTTCAAGCCTGCCGAAAGTCGAAGGGAATAAAAAGATGAATATTGGGAATCTTAAATCTGGAATCAAAGCGGCGTTATTGTTATTTACTGTCCGCTGCCTATTGCCTCTTGCCTACCGCCTTCTATTTTTCTGCCTACTGCCTGCTGCCCTCTTTGCCCAAATCAAGACCACAGTGACCGGCTCGCTGAATGGACCGGACGGCTCCCTCGCCAATGGCGTTGTTTCTATGACTGCCGCCGTCCCCTTTGTCAGCGCGGATGGGTTCAACGTGAGTTCGGGGCAGCCCATCCACGTTAAGATTACGAACGGCACCTTTTCGGCGGCTTTGATTCCTAATGCGGGATCGTCGACATCAACTTGCTCGGCTCCCAGAGTCTGCTCGTATTATCAGGTTCAGTTCCAGCTTACATCCTCTGGGGGTAATTCCTTTTGGAGTCAAACCTGGGAAGTGCCCGCCACTGGCCCCGTTGCCTTCCAAAGCATCGTCGTCACGTCCCCTCCCTCCGTGAGTTACCAGTTTGCTCTCGCGCAGTTGAGCCCTCCCACAGGCTGCGTGGCCGGCCAGATTTCGGTGTGGACGGGGAAGGGCTGGACGTGCGGTTTGCCCAGTTCGACTTCCGTGGGCAACGGCACCAGTGTTCGCGACCCGACCCTGCTCCCCTGCGCAACATTCGATCTCTGTGTGGGCGCAGCCTATTCCGCCCTTCCCTCCGGCGGCGGGACGGTTGATGGCCGCGGCCTATCCGGCAGCCAAAGCATGGCCTCCTCGATAACCTTCCCAGGGAGTACAACCAAGCCAATTAATGTCGCTCTGCCAACAGGGATAATCTCGGTCGGCAATGGCAGCACTTGGAATCTCACGAGCTCGGCAAGTCTTGGAGGCCAAGGTATTTACTCGACAGTATTTTCTGGGTCATTCCAATCGACACCGCTCGTGAATTTCGCATCTGGAGGTGGGGGTTTGGTGTTGAAGGATTTTGAGTACAAGAACGGCGGGCCGGGAGTGTCCGTCACCAACGTGAATAACTCGGTGTTCTCCAACTTGTTATTCTACAATGGCGTACCTCCCGCTTTGACGCTAAAGGGCGCAAATTACTATAACGCTGTCCGAGATGCTGCCTTTCTGGAGAAGCCTAACCAGGGTGGTGATGCTGTTCGGATCATGGGCACAACAAACAGTGTGAGCTTTGAAAACGTCAGCCCTTGGAACACTGGTGGGACCTCGGTTTACCTCGGCCCGAATGCGGGGGTTGATCAATTCCTCCATACCGACACGGAAAGTAGCGGGATGAACTTCGATATCTGGGGTGGCTACAACACGTTACTTGCCCCTTATCAAGAGGCAAGTGGTTCTACCAGGATCACTTGGGCAGCCAACACGGCCTATACTCGTGGGACCGTCATTAAGGATACACATGGAAACGTTGAGCTCTGCGTTTTCCCCGGCACGACGGGCAAAACGCAACCCACCTGGCCGACCGCGAACCATGTTGTGGGTGGAGCGTATTTCATGTCCAACCTGTTCGGCGCGCAGACCCAAGACGGCAGGGTGATATGGGCAGTGTTCCCCGCGCAGGGAGGTTATGCTTTAGAACCAGGCTCTACAGCTAATATGATTATCGGTCCTCAAGTGGGGTCAATTGTCGACGCTTCATGGTCGCCGTGGAATACCTACATGAGTTCGACCGAAAACACATCGAGTACTTGCCCATCGACCGATTGCTTCCCCAGCGTTACTACCGCCCGAGGACTGACGAGCCTCGGTGGAGTTGCTGTGCAGGGTGGACTGACACTTCTTCCGGTGACGCTGCCAAGCCTGACTTCCTCCAACTTTGCCGCTTACCCCGGCACGGGTAGTACAACTGTGCAGTATGCGATCAACGCCAGTCTTCCAGGGGGGATCAGCAACCTTGCCTCGTCAACGAGTACTGGGTTGTCGAGTTTTTATTCACTGAGCAATTCCGTGCCGCGCAGTCAGCTCGGCACGATTAACACCGTAGCGGTTTCGCATGGGCGTGGCTATGAGGGTTACTCTTTAAACGCCATTTGTGGTTCCGGTTACCAGGTGGGAGATACCTTCAAGTCGAATACGGGCAATAACGACAACACTTTGACGGTGGCTGGAACCACGGCCGGTGGGTGCGTCACCTCGATCACTGTCACTCATCCGGGTACGCGTAATCAACCTACGTACGCAGCCACGACCACCACTTTAACGGGCTCCGGGACCGGCCTCCAGGTGGATATTACGCCCTATTATAACGTCATCCTTTTCCCCCCTTTGGAGATGGGAAACGGCAACGTCGGTTACCCCGATATCAAGACTACAGGTTACGTATGGGACATCGCGGTGAACCGCTCCAGCACCTGCCTGGTGACGGGATTCATGGCAGGCGGCTATGGCTTGCAATCGGGATTTCTCAATGGCAGCGTCGGGGTGTACTTCGACTACGGGCAGACGCTCACAGGTTGCACCGAACCCACGTCGAACACCACGGGCAACGCGGTTCTTGGCAATGCAACGACAATAGAGCGCATCTCGAATTTCAACCATCAAAGCAAGCCGCTTTTACCCTTCGGTACGGGTCTAAACCTCTTCCCCCAAGCCGCTAACTCCAATATGCCTTTTGCCATTTCACCTTCAGGGTCGGGGACAGAGTCGATATTCGAAGTCTGCTACAACGCCGATGTGGCCAAGACCCATTGCATCGCGCAGGTCGCAAGTTCCTCAGGGTTTCTGATTGGGCAGGAAGGTGGAAATCCGCCCATTCAAACGATGAATGGCAGCGGTACCGCTCGAAACACCCTTGATGACGGGTCCGGGGACATGCTCGCGCATCTCTCCCTCGGCTCCGGCACTCTTCCGGCAAATACTGGGACCAGCGCGTGCATCAACACCTCAGCTCTATCCGGATATAGCCTATTGGCAGGCTGTACGTCCCTGCGCCGGTTCAAGAAAAACATTCTACCCCTTCCGTCATCGCTCATGGAATTGATGGCGCTCAAGCCGATATCTTACATTTCTCGAACCGACACGCAGCGGAAGGTGCGGGAGGTTGGCTTCATCGCGGAGGACGTCATCAAGCTCGACCCCCGTCTCTCCACGTTCGACAAGGACGGCAAGCTTCAGGGCGTTATGTACGACCACATAACGGCATTGTTGGTCAAAGCCCTCCAGGAGCAGCAGGTGGAGATCGAGGAGTTGAAACAAGAGGTCGAGGATCTGCGGAAGGGGAAGTAAGTGTACGCCAGGGAAGCAGCAGACATACTGTGCAGCCGCGCGACGGATCCAACTTGTGCCCGGCGCTGGCCTAGGCGATAGCGAGGATTCCCTAACTCGGAAGGATTTGAATTCTACGCACCCATGCCAAGTCTTGGAGGCGCTAACCCGCATTTCTCATCTCGCTTGAACGGGGTTGCTGGAAGGGGGGGCTTCACAGGCTGCGGAAAAACTCGAAAGCGCTGTCATTCTGAGGAGCGGCGGCGACGAAGAATTTCGCATTGCCTTGAAAATGCTCAGAGCGAGATCCTTCGCTGCGCTCAGGATGACAGCATTGTAGAGTTTTTCCGCAGCCTGTTCAGCCCCGCCCTCCAAAATCGTGGTGAGAATTGCGGGCGAAAGGGGCGACCGAAGCTCAAGCTTTGTGGCCGCTTGGCGGCGCCTGCTAAAAGAGGAGCATTACCGCACGCGCGGCGAGGCTTATGACGATTGCCAGCGCCAGCAGTGCGGTAGAGGCGGCGAGCGTCAGGCGCCAGCCAAGTTCGCGCATCATGGAGGCCAGGGTGGCCATGCAGGGAAGGTAAAAGGTCACGAAGAGGGTGAAGATGAGGATTTGCGCCGCGGTCATGACGCCCAGCACGTGGGTGGTGCCAAGCGCCTGCATCAGCATTAAAAGCGAGAGTTCCTTCCGCAGCACGCCGAAAATCAGCGTCAGCCCGACCGAGCGTGGCAGTCCTAGGAGCGCCGTGAGGGGAGAAAGGGCCGAGTTGATGCCGTGCTGCCAGCCGTAATAATCCACCAGGCTCAGCAACACGCTGCCCACGACCAAAAGGGGGAACGCCACCAGCACAAATTCCCGCAGCCGCCACCAGGTTTTCAGCGCCACCACGCGCGGCGCCGGCACGCGGTAGGCGGGGACTTCCATCAGCATGCCGGGCGAAATCTCCGGCCAGATGCGCGCCAGCGCATGCCCCGCCAGGGCGACCACAATGATGTTCAGCGCGTAGATGCCCAGGGCGTAATTTGCTCCCAGGTAGAATCCCACCAGCGCGAAGATCACCGTCATGCGGGCGGAGCAGGGCACCAGGACGGCCAGAAATGCCGCGATAAAACGGTCCCGCCGGGTGGTGAGAATGCGCGTGGCCATTACCGCCGGAACGCTGCATCCATAGCCTACAAGTATCGGCAGGGTGGCCGTGCCGTGCAGCCCCAGGCGGTGCATGGCCGCGTCCATCAGGTAGCCGACGCGCGAGAGGTAGCCGATGTCTTCCAGAATCGCCAGGCCCACCAGAAAGGGCAGCAGGTAAGGCAGCACAATCGCCACGGCTCCGGCCGTGCCCAGCACCGCCCCCTTGACGCCGGCGTAAACAGCGCTCTGGGCGTCCATGTGCCGTGTCAGCACCGCGACCAGGGCGTCGAAGACCGTCAGAATGCGGTCCTCGCCCAGCTTTCCCACGTCGAAGATCAGCCGGAAGAATCCCAGGAATACTCCCATCAGTACGGCATACCCCCAGATGGGATGCATGGCCACCCGGTCCACTTGCTCGCGCCAGTCAGTCCGCGGCCGGGCCACGCGCGCCACCCGCTCGAAGAGGGTGAGGCAGGCCGCATGACGCCCCGCGGAGACCGCGGCATCGGCAGGCTGCCCGGTGCCCGCGGCGATTTCCCCTTGCGCCCACTCCACCACCGGCGCCATTTCCGGCGCTTCGCGGCGGAGTTGGGCGGGATCGCTCTGCACCCATTGCAAAGCTCGGAAACGCGCGGGAGGGAAGGCTAATATTGGTGATGGGTGATTGGCGATGGGTGATTGAAGCGGCAACGCCTGGACACCCGGCAATACCTCCGGCCGTTGAGCAGCAGGCTCCGCTACGGCGATGCTTGCAGCCGACTGCTTGGGGACAAAGCGGGTGGATTCCACGCGTGGTCCGGCGCTTGGCGTAGAGTGTCCACCGCATGACGAGTGGCACTGCCCTCCGCCGCAGGGTGAGATTGTTCCGATTATGGCTTGGGGGGGTAAGGCGGGCGCCAGTGCAGGCCGACGATTGGCGGCCGGCCGCGCCGGTTTGCCCTCGCCGATCTTTTTCGCCAGATTTTCCACCATGCCTTCCGCCTCCGGCGCATACACAAAGGCGCGCGGGCGGTGGCCCGACGCGGCCACCTGCTGCGCGGTGCGAAAGGTTTCGATAATGCCGCGGCCGCGGGCCCCGATGGCCTCGACCACCGGCACCCCCAGGGCGATTTCCAGGGCATGCGTGTCGATCGTCATGCCTTTGCGCGCCGCCTCGTCCATCATATTCAGGCAGACCACCAGCGGCGATTCCAGGTCCAGCAACTCGAGCGTCAACTCCAGGCTGCGGGCCAGTTGCGAGGCGTCCAGCACATTGACGATAACGTCCCAGTCTCCCCCCAGCAGATAGTCGCGACTGACCTCTTCCACCGGAGAGGTAGGCGTGAGGGAATAAAGACCGGGCAAATCCACGAGTTCCAGTACCTCGCCGCCAACCCGCGCCTGTCCGTGGGTGTACTCCACCGTGGTCCCGGCAAAGTTTGAGGTGAGTGAGCGGTAGCCCGCAACCGCATTAAAAAGGGTACTCTTGCCTGAATTGGGTTGGCCGACCAGTGCGACCTTCACGGTAGCACTTCAACGCGGATCTTTTCCGCGAGTTGCTTGCCGACTGCAACGTGGGTGCCTTGATTGTCGATCATCAGGGGGCCGCCGAAGGGGGCGCGGCGCATCACCCTGACCCGGTCGCCGGGTTGGATGCCGATTTGGTTGAAGGAACGACGAACTTCCCAACCGCCGGTGATTAAGAGGATTCTAAGCTCGGCATGGTCACAAGCTTCATAGAGGTTCATCGGTGAGCCAAAGTTCGCGGTGTCTCGCATAACACCCTAATAGCGCAAAATGAGTTCCACAACACATTCAAATCTTCTAAAAAACCGCTGATACCGAAAGTGGCTAATTGCAAATGATTTGCATCTGACCTAGGCCCCGCAGGACCGTTAAGTTAAGCCTTTCTAATAGCCTGGGAGCAGGGGGATTTCACGCCATGGGTCTTTTCCCCGCGCCGCAGCACCCGCAAGAGTCGGGGCTCGGGTTCGGTCTCTGAGTTTTGACCGAATGTCCGATCTCTAACCCCGACTCCCGAGCTTTTGCAGGCGCTCCTTGATTTCCCTCAGCCAGGATTCGTCCTGGACGCCGGGAAGGTTCGCCCGGACATTCTCGCCCCCCCCGCGTTGCGCCGTCGCCGCCAGGTTCGACGCCACGCTCAGGTCAGACGCGGCTTGCGCAATGGTAATCCCCACCAGACCGGTGATCTCATGCCCCACCGCCGAGGCTAATTCCGCCGTTTCCAGCGGCACCACCGACGCCTGCTTGCTGGCGGCCTCAATAGCTTGGTTGCGGGCGGCTTGTTCTGCTTGGGTGGATTTGGGTAACTTGCCAGCGCGCATGACGGCTTCATAACTCTGTGCGTCGCGATCGACCGTTTCCATCAGCCTCTCGCGCAGTCCCGCCAGGCGTGTGCGCGCGGCTTCCAGCGCGGGATGATGGGCGGTCAGCGATTTGCGTTTCAGCGACACGCCGCAAACCATTTCCCCCAGGCCCGCCGCCAGCGCCCCCGCCAGCGCCGCGACGCTGCCACCACCGGGGGTAGGCGTGGGGGCCGCCACCTTGTTCACAAACTCCTCGACCATCGCCCGCAGCGGGGCCTCAGGAGGAGCGGTTCGGCCCGCCGCCCGCGGAAAAGCCGCAGGGCTGGAGGGTGAGCCCTGCGCTACAACCTGCTCCAAGCGATTCTCCACAATCAATTCCGGCCGGAAATTCTCCACCCGCAAAAAATGGACCGCGGCATCATCAAGCGCCCGGCGCGGCACCAGGCCTACAATCTCGCTGCCGGCTACCTGAACGCCGAGCGCCGCCGCTTCCTGGGCCACCGCCTCAAAAACCGTAGCCAGCGAGGTGGTCTCAAAGTCTGTCAGGTTCATCGATACCTGCGCCAGGTTGCGGGCTTTCAATTCCACCCCCATTGCCTTGACGCAGGGGAATCCGCCGCTTGAGGCTCGAATCTTTTTGGCAATGGTCTTGGCCGCCGCGAGGTCCGGTGTGTTCAGGTTGATGTTGTAAGCAATCAGGAATTTGCGCGCGCCCACCACCGTGGCGCCCGCCGTGGGGTGCAATCCAGCCTCGCCGAAATCCGGGAGGCGCGCCGGATTGGCCCCCATCTCCTCACGCACCCCTTCAAACTGGCCGCGCCGGATGTTCTCCAGATTGACGCGCTCGGGCTTGCGCGCCGCAGCCTCATAGAGGTAAGTAGGGATCTTAAGGCGCCGCCAAGTTTCTTCCGCCACCCATTCCGCGATGCGCACGCAATCTTGCAGCGTCACGCCGGCGAGGGGAACAAACGGTACAACGTCAGTGGCTCCCAGGCGCGGGTGCGCCCCCTGATGGTGGTTGAGGTCAATCAACTCAGCCGCTTCCCCGATGCCGCGCAACGCCGCTTTGCCCACGCTCTCCCGGGTTCCGACAAAGGTGATCACCGAACGGTTGTGGTCAGCATCCATCGCCCGGTCGAGCAGGTAAACGTCCGGCCCGGCAAGCAGGGCGCGAACAATCGCTTCCACCACGGCCGGATCACGGCCTTCACTGAAGTTGGGAACGCATTCGACAAGGGTTTGCATGGTGTGAATGTAGCACAAGAGTTTGTATGTGTCCGAGGTCCGGAGTCCGAAGGTCAACACCGCCCCGTCGCTCGGCGCGCCACCCCTCCTGATTCAAGAGGGGTGGCGGCTCGGACGCCGGGGTGGTTGAATCTGAAGCGAGTCGTCAGCATAAAGCGGCCAGCCCTTTTCGCCCGCAGGCCTGAATTCTGAGTAATGACTTTCGGGCCGCATTCTCCCGGGATTCCGTGCCCTGCATCTCCGATTTTTCCAGAAGGATTCTAGGAATAGCATCCCTTGTGTTTTCATAGACATTCCGGAAGGTGAGCTAACCAACTTTGTTTCCTATAACATTCCGGCGAAGCGGGACAAGCCGCAATTTGCCGCGGCTATACGCACTATCTCCTGTGTTTTCTGATACATTCCTGGAAGCTCGCTAACCACATTTGTTTTCAGTAAGATTCCAGGATAGGGTCCTATCGGCCTACTATCTGTTTTGTATTCAAATTTATTCCAGGGAAATATCTAAAGGGCTTGTCTTCAATAATATTCAAGGATACTCCGATTCGTCACCCTGTGTTTTCAATAACATTCAGGCTTTGCTTGCATTAAAAAAAGAATCCTTTTTCCGCAAGCCCTCATTTGCAAACTGCCGCCTGAACTCCTCCGCCACTTCGATTTCTGCCTGGCGGAACATGTCCACGGCGTCGCGAAACATGGGGTGCGCGGCCTGTTCGGGAGTCAGGATAGCCCCAGCCGTTTGGTCCACCGCGCCGGGCGGAGCGTCGAGTAGCGCCACGTAGAGGGTCCGATGAAAGCGCGAACGTCCTCCCGTTCGCAGGCTGCTCATCCGCGACTGCGCCTTCCCGCGCGCCGTGCGCGGCCCCATGGATTTCTGCGCATTGCGGCGATGGGCCTCGATGCGGGCCGGAGTCATGGTGGGAGACTTCCGTAGCGACATGGCGGCGCCTCACGTTTAACTACCAGTCTAGTTTACATCATAGGCTAATATTGTCAAGAGGCAAGCGGTCGCAAGCGCGGGTCAAAGGAGTGTTTTGTAGCGGCGGCTTTACGCCGCCAGATGGCATGATGGAGCGGCGAGTTTACCTCGCCAGATGGCGGCGTAAAGCCGCCGCTCCAACAAATTATCCCACTACCGGAGAGTTCTGCCCTCCGGAGAAACGCAAGAAAATGTAGCGCCAGGCTCGCTCTCCCGCCTTGCGGCTTTTCCACCGCGCCCTGGTCTTGGCGGCGCGACCCCGGTGAATTCGGATTATCCTGTGGGCGGTGCGGCAAGACCCCGCGCCGCTGGAAGAGTCGCAGGGCCGGACCGCGGGCCCTGCGCTACCCGCTCCTGACTGCCCCCGAATGCCATTGCCAGTCGCGCTTCCGCGTGCTTCCACGGGCCGCTCTCGAAGTCATTGCGGATTCTCAGGTTCCAGGTCCCCATTCAGCTTGATCTCGCCGGTAACGACTTTCATCCTCCTCTGCCACAGCTTGTACCCGGTTTTGCGCAAGACAATGGTGTGTTCCCCGACACTGAGATCGAGAACCGAAGGGGTGGTGCCCATGAGTTCCCCATCGACTTCGATCTCGGCGTTGTCGGGATTCGATGTGACGGAAAGTTTCGAGACGGTGGCGGATTGCGTCGGGGGGACCGCGGAGGTTTCCGGCGGGGCTTTCCGGGCCTTGTAGTCCTCTTGGGAGACTTCGATTAACCCTTGGCCGGTCTTAAGGTACACGCCCTCGCGATCTGTGGTTTGCATTTCACACGTCTCGTACTTCCCCTCTTTTCCGTTCACCGGTACCAGAACTTCGAGTTGAAGCTGGGGCTTCTTCCACTTGGCAAGATAGGTCTCATTGGGGACGGTCAAGGGTACGTGCATGGCACAATCGTAGGTGAAATCGACCGCGTGCAGGGTGGGGCCATCCTCAACATTGCCACGGCCGGTCACCCTGTATCTGAAACTTGTAGGTTCGCGGTAAGGGTAGGGACGATACGAATGCCAGTTATTTCCCAGGAGTTCCACCCTTAGCGGGTAATCAGCGGGGTCTTTCGCGGTTAATGCCACAGCCGCAGATAGCACGATAATCAGGATTAAGAAATCCAGTTTCGCTGTTCTCATCGTGCTCCTCCCTGTCAATGAGGATGTCCGATTTATCAGTTTCGTTTGTGACGGTCAAATTATAACTTGAAACCAGGATGATTTGAACCCTGACTCAATGCTGTTCGCTTAAGCCGACCGTTCCCAATATTCGACCCCCTCGGGGAAAAAATGGTGAATAATTTCCTCCGACCAAAACTAACAACTGAGCCCCGATGACCGATTACCCCTGTGAGTAGATAATCCTTCCCCGCTTCACCGTCATCACGCAATGGTTCACCGCGAAATAATAAGGAATTTCGCGATAATCGTCGACGTCCAGGACAATCAAATCGGCCTGCTTGCCCGCTTCCAGTGAACCGATGCGGTCGGCGCGGCGCCGCGCGCAGGCGCCATTGATGGTGGAGGCGGCGATAGCCTCCGGCGGCGTCATCCGCATCTGCGTACAGGCGAGAGACATGATGAATTGCATATTCAGCGTGGGACTGGTGCCCGGATTGAAATCCGTGGCCAGCGCCACAGCGGCTCCGGCGGTTATGAGTCGGCGCGCAGGAGGATACTGCTTCAATCCCGGATGGAAATTCACCCCCGGCAGAAGCGTGGCGACCACATTGGAACGCGCCAGGGCACGGATATCTGCGGGTGAGACCTTGTCGAGATGCTCGGCGGAGGCGGCGCCACACTTGATGCCGAGAAGTGCGGCGCCGGTGCGGGAATGTTGCTCGGCGTGGATCCGCGGCACCAGGCCGAAACCGCGACCAGCGGCCAGAACGCGGCGGCAGTCTTCCACGCTGAACGCACCGCGGTCGCAGAAGCAATCGATGAATTCCGCCAGCTTCCCATGCGCCACAACGGGAATCAGCCTGGTTATAACCTCTTCCACATATTGCGCGGCGCGCCCTTTGAAACTTGCGGGAAGCGCATGGAGGGCAAGCAAGGTGGAAAGCAAATCCAGCGTGGTATCCTGTTGCAGAATTCGAATAACGCGCAGGATTTTTAACTCCTGCTCGATTGCCAGCCCATAGCCACTTTTTACTTCCATCGTAGTTGTGCCGTGGGCGGCAAATTCGCCGAGGAACTTTCGTGCTTGCTCAGCCAAAGATGAAACGCTTGCCGTCCGAACCTTCTGCGCGGAGGATTGAATCCCGCCCCCGGCACTGGCGATTTCCTCGTAAGTCTTGCCGCGTAGGCGCAACTCGTAATCGTTCACCCGGCTGCCGGCAAAGATTAAGTGCGTGTGCGAATCGACAAAGCCGGGCATGACCACGCGCCCGCGACAATCGATGGCCTGAGCGCGCAGGCGCATCGCTTGGCGCTCCAGCGAGCGCGGACCTGTTTTTTAGGTCCGCGGCACGTCCCCGATGGACAAGGAAAAGCCGCGGACCTAAAAAACAGGTCCGCGCTACCCTTCCTCGGCCCGAGTTTCTGCCCATCCTGGGCAGCCGTAAGGCTGTCGATGCTCGGAATGACAGCGCTTTCGAGTTTTTCCGCAGCCTGTTTGGCCCCGTCGTTCCGCCCCACTACAAATAGTGTCGCTAATTTCTGCAACTTGGCACTAGAATACTGCTCGCCGCATCCAGGAGGTAATTCTTTATGCCCAGCTATGAATACAGATGCAAAGAGTGCAAGAAAAATTTCACCCTGACCTTGACCATGGCAGAACACGATAAGAAACGAGTTACTTGCCCCAAATGCAAGAGCAGGAAAGTTGAGCAACAGTATGGCTCGTTCTTCACGGTGACGTCGAAGAAAAGCTGATAGGAAGTGAAAAGTGACGAGTGACGAGCCACAGGATTTGGCTGCTCGTCACTTGTCACTCATCACTCTTCACTTTCGGTATCCGCACTCCTGCCTTCTCAGCAAAGCTGACCGCTTCTTCGTAACCCGCGTCCGCATGGCGCGCCAATGGAGACCGTTGACACCATCGACTGGACTCGCCGGGACTGCGTACTGGCAGGAAGGAGTTCGGACTTGTGTTCATTGAAGTTTCCGCAGCGACCATCCGGATTTCTGGGCAAGCGACCGCGCCGTCTCTTTCGATTTGCCCTGTTGACATGCCACAGGAAGGGCTGCCATACTCCTGTGTGCAAGCCACAGGAGGCCGGATGACGAAAGATCGTTTGGAGATTCTTCAAGGCACGCTCGATCTGATGGTGCTCAAGACCCTTGACGCCATGGGGCCGCTGCACGGCTACGGCATTGCCCGCCGCATCGAACAGATCAGCGAGGAGGCGCTTCAGCTCAACCAGGGAACGATCTACGCGTCGCTGGTTCGTCTCCTCCAAAAAGGCTGGATCTCCGGGGCCTGGGGCGCCTCCGAGAACAACCGCAGGGCGAAGTTCTACTCCATCACCAAGCGGGGCCGCAAACAGCTCTCCGTCGACACGAAGAACTGGGAGCGCATCGCAGAGGTGATGGGACGCGTGCTACAACTGGCGGAGCGGAGGTAGAGCAATGTTCGGTTGGTGTAGAGTTGTGGCGTCCCGAATTCGCGGATGCTTCACGATCCGGCGCCTTGATGACGAGTTCCAACAGGAACTTGATTCCCACCTGGCGCTGCTGACCGAGGAAAACATTCGCCGTGGCCTGACGCTGGAAGAGGCCCGCCGCGCCGCTCGGGTGCGCTTGGGTGGCTCTACCCAACTGCGGGAAACTCATCGCGAACTCCATGGGCTGCCCTGGATTGAGGCTCTGGCCCAAGACCTTCGTTATGCGCTTCGAATGCTGCGCAAGAACCCGGGCTTCGCGGCCGTTGTGGTGGTGAGCATCGCTCTCGGCATTGGCGCCTCAGCGGCGGTTTTCAGCGTGGTTGATCCTCTTCTGTTTCGCCGGTTGCCTTATCCACAGGATGACCAGCTTGTTTCCGTTGGGTACCTGGGGCCAGTTGATAACAACGAGTTCAACGTCGTCAGCAGCTACTTCGATTGGCGGCAGGGGCAGACGCCTTTCCAGTTCCTCACCGCGATGCGGCCCGGTTCGGGATGCGATGTGTTGATCGGCGATACGCCGCAGCAGGTCAGGTGCTACGCCGTGGCGGCTGACTTTCTGAAGACATTCAGAATTGGTCCTGTCATCGGGCGGGATTTCAGCGCTGAAGACGACCAGCCGCGGGCCCCCATGGTCGTTCTGCTTTCCTACGGTTTCTGGCAAAGGGATTTTGGCGGAGACGCGAAGGTGCTGGGCAAAACCATCGTCCTGAACGATGATCCTGCCCGGGTGGTCGGAGTCCTTCCCAAGGCGTTTGAGATGCCACAACTGGGTGAAATTGACGTGATGCTGCCGGCGCGCCTGGATGCCAGTCTACCCCGGTCGGCAAATTCCAGTTCGTTCTTGCGCACCTTCGCACGGCTTCAGGAGGGCGTGTCGATCGAACAGGCGCGCGACCGGTTGCGCCCGCTTTTTGAAGAAAGTATGCGGAAGGATGTGCCCGTTGAGTTACGTTCTGAGGTTCGTCTGGTGGTTCGCTCGCTCCGAGACAGGCAAATTCAGGACGTGAAACGCGCGTCCTGGTTGTTGTTGGGTTCTGTCCTCGCCCTCTTTCTGGTGGCATGCATCAATGTGGCGAACCTGATGCTGGCGCGGTCAGTGGCACGTCGCCGGGAACTGGCGATGCGAGCCGCCCTGGGTGCCGGACGCGGCAGGCTGATGCGCCAGACCCTGACCGAGTCGCTGATGTTTGGGCTCCTGGGAGGTGTGGCGGGTTGCGGCGTCGCCTGGGCGCTCCTGCGGCTTTTCGTTAACCTGGCGGTCGATCAGATGCCGCGGCTGGACCAGGCCAGAATCGATATGCGTGTCCTGTTGTTCGCCTTGGCCGGATCCATGGTAGCCGCCATGCTGTTCGGGGTGATGCCCGCACTGGAACGGCCTCAGGCAGAATTTCTGTTCGGAGGGCGCACCGCAGGGACGGGACGAACGGTGTTCCGAAAGGCCCTGGTCGCAGCGCAAGTGGCAATTTCCCTGGTACTACTGACGGGGGCCTCGCTCTTAATTCGCAGCCTGGAGAAGCTGGAAAACCAGTCGCTGGGTTTTCAACCTGAGCACGTCCTCTCTGCCTCGTTCACTTTACGGCATCACCGGTATCAGCCCACGTCGGCACAAATCACGTTTTATGACGAGTTGGAGGCAAGATTGAAGCGGCTCCCCGCGGGCGGGTCCTTTGCCCTCAGCGATTCTATTCCTCCCCGAGGGTCGATGGGACGCCCCTACTCGAACATGCGCATTTTCGGTCACCCACCCCTGGCGCCCGATGGGGGAATGGTGGAGTTTCGATGGGTGACCCCCGGATACTTCCCGACCCTTGGCATTGCCATCCTATCGGGACGCGCCTTTGAAGAAGGGGAGCGCGTTTCCGGTGAATCGCCCGTCATTCTGAGCGCTACGTTGGCGCGCCGCATATTCGGCAACGAAAACCCGGTAGGAGAGCAAATTGAATTGGACGGCAACGGGCATTGGTGTCCCATCGTGGGAGTGGCGGCAGACACGAGGAACAACGGCTTAACGGAGCCTCCCGATCCCGAGTATTACCGCCTGCGCATGAAGGGTTCCGATCAACTGGGCGCCAGTGGGGTGGCGCTTTTTCGGACCTCACTCGACCCGGCGGCTCTGGTGCATTGGATGCGAAGAGAGTTTGCGGCGCTTGACCCCTCACTGCCCGTGACGGTCGAGACGATGGAGGGACGCGTTCAAAAATTTCGGGAGCGCCCCCGTTTTGTCGCCATGCTCGTTGGGCTCTTTGCGGCGCTGGGTTTATTGTTGGCCGCGGTGGGACTCTATGGTGTGCTCTCCTTCCTGGTGGCGCAGCAGACACGGGAAATTGGCGTGCGCATGGCCCTGGGTGCCCGGCCGCGGGATATTGCCTTGCAGGTTCAAAAGCACGTCGGGATCTGGATGGGGATGGGCGCGGCCGCAGGGTTTGCCGGATCTTTTGCTCTCGCCCGGGCAATTCGCGGCCTCCTGTTCGAGGTTTCACCCACGGATCCCCTATCGCTCATTGCGGCTGTCAGCGTGCTGGCCGTGACGGCCGCGCTCGCGGCCTGGATTCCGTCTTCCCGTGCGGCCCGGGTAGACCCAGCCATTGCCTTACGTAGCGAATAAGTTCTTCCAGCATCATACTGCGTCAACGGGTCACAGAGAATACCTGGTGTTGACCCCAAGATATCTTGATCAGGGGAATTCCGCGGGCAACACGTGCGTGCAGCGTCCGATGCAGGACGGCTTCGTTAAGGTGGCCTGTTCATCGCCTAATTCGACTGATCGCTTGCAGGGTACGAACGAAGCTTAGGGGACCATCGTTGCCTTTGAATCGGCAGTGGTGTCATTTGGAAGTGGCACGGGCGTCCCGCCCGTGAACGCTCACGGCCAAGATGGCCGTGCCACAGCAAATGACACCACTACCGTTTGAATGTTTGAATCATAGCAATTGATTAAGCTCGCCGGCAGGATTAGAATCGAGGGTTTTGTAGGCTGCCTATCGCGCTTCCTGTAGTCCGCTCTCTCTTAAGTGTCACCAGCAGGCGGGGTGGTTTGCTTCTGCGCCCAGGGGAGGCGTGGCGTCCGCCTGTCCACGGGCAAGGCTAGTTTTGGGTTGCGATAGTGGGTTTAACCGTAGCGCCGGCCTTTAGAGCCTGCCCTGAACGGGGCGAGGGGTCGGCACATGCCGGGCTATAGCCGGCGCTACAACAAGTTTATGCAAGCCGCATAGGTAAACCATATTTGCCGAACGCAACACCGGGAGAGGAAAGGCGATCACGAGGCTTTAGATGAGTGGACCGGATCGGCTGTTATTGAGCGGGAACGAGGCGGTGGCTCTGGCTGCCCGCGTTGGCGATGTCAAGCTCGGGACCGGATATCCAGGAACGCCCTCCACGGAAATTCTGGAGAGTTTTTCCCACCTGGGAGGCCGCGCCCAGTGGGCGCCCAATGAGAAAGTTGCCCTGGAGGTGGGGCTGGGGGTGGCTTATACCAATGCCCGGGCCCTGGTCACCATGAAGCACGTGGGCCTGAACGTGGCCGCCGATCCGCTCTTTACCGCTGCCTACACCGGCGTCACCGGGGCCCTGGTAGTTGTTTCCGCTGACGATCCCGGCATGGCTTCAAGCCAGAATGAACAGGACAATCGCCGCTACGCCGTGGCGGCGGGCGTGCCGATGCTGGAGCCGGCGGACTCCCAGGAAGCCTATGACTTCACCCTGCTGGCCCTTCAGGTGTCGGAACGATGGGGGATTCCGGTGCTCCTTCGCCTCACCACCCGCGTGTGCCACTCCCAGACTGTCGTCCGCCCTGCCGGTGCCTTGGCGCCGTCGAGTGCCCCGGCAGAGTTCGTGCGCGATATTAAAGGACGGGTGATGATCCCCGCTTATGCCCGGCCTGCGCATCGGCGGCTCCGCGAAAAGCTCGAGCGCATTTTGGAATGGAACGAAGCCGAGGGACCTAACCGGGAAATCGATGGCGACCGGTCCCTGGGGATTATTACCGCCGGGATCTGCTTCATGCACGCTCGCGAGACGGCGCCGGAAGCGGCAATGCTGAAGCTGGGCATGACCTATCCGCTCCCCTTGGAGACTATCCGCCGCTTTGCCGCGAGCGTGTCTCGTTGCGTGGTGATGGAAGAGGGAGATCCCTACATGGTGGAAGCCCTTCGCGCCGCGGGCCTGCGGGTGGAAGGGAAGCCGGAGGGGTATCGCTTCGGCGAATTGAACGTGGATCGAGTCAGGCGCATTCTCGCCAACGACACTTCGCCGGAGCCGGTTCCGCCGCCGGGAAAGCCGCCGCAATTGTGCCAGGGTTGCCCTCACCGTTCGGTCTTCACTGCCCTGCGCAACCTGGATTGCATCGTGGCCAGTGACATCGGTTGTTATACGCTGGCGGTGCTGCCGCCCTTTGAGGCTGCGGATACCTGCGTCTGCATGGGAGCGAGTATCGGCGTGGGGCTGGGTCTGCGGCACGCGCTGCCGCCCGAGCAGGGCCGCCGGGTGGTCAGTACCCTTGGTGACAGCACCTTCATCCACAGCGGGATTACGGGCTTGGTGGAAATGGTTTACAACCCGCCGAAAACCGGCCACCTGGTCATTATCCTCGACAACGGGACTACGGCCATGACCGGCTTGCAGGAGCATCCAGGGACAGGCCGGACCCTTGCACACCAGCCCACAGGCAAAGTCGTGATCGAAAATCTTGTACGCTCTCTAGGCATTACCAGCGTTCATATTACTGATCCGACGATTAATCCTTCCGCGTTCCAGGAATTGGTAGCGTCGAGCCTTGCCAGCGGAGACCTCAACGTGATTGTGGCCCGCCGCAACTGCCTGCTGGCGGCAGGCAGCATCAAGGAATATGAACGGTCCGCTGCCCGCGAGGAGCTACCGGAGAACTGCGTTGAGCAACAGGACTGACCCGGCTTCCCGCCACGGACAACCACCCCGGCGCTCGGCGCGCCACCCCTCCTGATTCAGGAGGGGAATTGCCCAAAGAACTCCCCACCTCAGATGAGGAGGGGTGGCGCACCGAGCGCCGAGGTGGTGCTGATCAGGGGACAAACAGAGGGCGGGAGCCGCGATTTCGGCGGGGCGGAAGCTCCGCCTTTCCAAATCCGCAGTGAGAAATGCGAATGAAGGTAACCAACATTGTGATTGCCGGCCTGGGCGGACAGGGAGTGCTAAAAGCCTCTGACATCGTCGCCGAAGTCGTTTTCCGCGCCGGATTTGATGTGAAGAAGAGTGAGATTCATGGCATGAGCCAGCGCGGTGGCTCCGTCTCGAGCGATGTCCGCTTTGGCGAAAGAGTTTACAGTCCCATGGTGCCCTTGGGAGAGGCGGATTATCTGGTGGTTCTATCGCCCGATCAGGTGGAACCCAATCGCTGGCAATTGCGGGAGGGCGGTACGTTGATCACGCCTGACGCGATTCCAGAGGGCGCCTTGCGCGACAAGCGGAGCCTCAACGTGGCGCTGCTCGGGTGGTTAAGCGAGAGCCTTCCGTTTCCTGAGACTGCCTGGCTGGAAGCTATCCGCCAGAATCTGGCGCCGAAGCTGCATGCCGCGAATCTTCAGGCGCTCGCCATCGGACGCGCGGCAGCAAATAAAACCTTGAGCGTACCAAACCCATGACTGGCCTCTCGAACGACGACTCCCTGGAAATGCATCCTGCCAGCGCGCCGGATTACCTGCCGGTTCCCCAAATGCGGGATTTACAGTTGGGCCGGTTGCGGAGTACGGTTCGCCGTGCTTACCTGCACGTTGAACTCTATCGGCAGCGAATGGATGAGCGAAACGTCTCGCCGGAGGATATGCGGACATTGGCGGATGTGACCCGCTTGCCTTTCACGGTGAAGGCGGACCTGCGCGATAGTTACCCCTTCGGCCTGTTCGCGAGCCCCCTGCAAGACGTCGTCCGGCTGCATGCATCGAGCGGAACCACCGGCAAGCCGATTGTAGTCGCCTACACCCAGCACGACCTCGCTGTCTGGACCGACGCTATGGTGAGGACGCTTGCGGCGTGCGGCCTGGGGTGCGGCGATATCATTCAGAACGCTTATGGCTACGGCCTGTTCACCGGAGGGCTGGGGGCCCATTACGGCGCCGAGGCACTGGGGGCGACGGTGATTCCTATTTCCGGCGGCAATACCGATCGGCAGATCATGGTGATGAAAGACTTCAATGTGACGGCCATCTGCTGCACGCCGACCTACTTTCTTCACTTGCTCGACCGTGCCGCCGAGATGGGAGTTGATATTCGGGAACTACCCCTGCGGGTGGGAGTCTTCGGCGCCGAACCTTGGAGCGACTCGCTGCGCCGCCACATTGAAACCGCCGGCGGCATCAAAGCCTACGATATCTACGGGCTTTCGGAAATTACCGGCCCCGGCGTGGGTGGCGAGTGCTATTGCCAGGCGGGCTTGCACATCTTTGAAGACCACTTCTACCCGGAAATCATTGACCCGGATACCGAACGGCCGGTTCCCGACGGCGAGGAAGGGGAGTTGGTGGTGACGACCTTGAGCAAGCACGCCATGCCCATGCTCCGCTATCGCACCCGCGACATCAGTTCGTTCGTGCCGGGCTCATGTCCCTGCGGTCGCACGCTCCGCCGCATTAAGCGCATTAGCCGGCGCAGCGATGACATGTTCATCATTCGGGGCGTTAACGTGTTTCCGTCCCAGGTTGAATCCGCCCTACTGGCGGTGGAGGGCACGCTGCCTCACTATCAGATCATCCTCACGCGTGAGGAAGGCTTGGACCGGATGGAGGTTCAGGTGGAAGTGACACCGGCGGTCTCCAGCGACAAGGTTGGCGCGATTGAAAAACTGCACAACCAGCTTGCCCTGTCTTTGAATCAGACGCTCGGACTGCGAGTGGAGGTCCGGCTGGTGGCGCCGCAGACCCTTAGGCGCAGCGAGGGAAAGGCGCAACGGCTCATCGATCGAAGAAATCTGGACCAGTGAATTGCGATGTAGCGCGGGCGTCCTGCCTTCACTCGATTGGGACTAAAGGGAATAACCACCCCGGCGCTCGGCGCGCCACCCCTC
>JBEKQO010000018.1:0-46429 GCA_049519635.1 Terriglobia bacterium
GATTCCCACATTCCCACAGCGACGACGGCGGCGGTGGCCCTCAGATTTGTGCAGGAGAAGAAAAACCAAAACCGGACAGATCACTTGCTATGAAAACCGGACAACTTGACAAGCTAAGAACAGCAGCATGAACTCACCCAATCCTGGATTGACATTTGTGTACGGAGTGTACCGGGTTTCGGCGCCGGTGTAAGCGTTCGGATATTCCGGCCCGTAAAGGCCCACGGCATTGTTACTGACGTAGGCAGCCTGCACCGCGATGTCGCGTGACAACTGCCGCTCCAGCGTTACGTTGCCAGACATCGTGTAGCCGTTCTTGAAGTTCACGGAGGTGAGATTCCCGAGAATGGGACCCAGCAGGTAAGCGGCAGCCGCCTGCATGTTGATGGGGGTATTGGGTGGAATCAAAAAAGAATATATCTCATGCTTGGCTCCTCCAAAGACCGGTCTGAATGAACCAAAGTTGGCCTGGACCCAGAATGCATACTTGGAGCGGCCACGGCGTCCTCCGCTTTCATGGCGTATTTTAACCCGAATTCGTAATTTGAGCAGATTCTTGGCCTCCCTAGTGTGGTGTCCCACGTAAGAATTGACAATAGGCGAGACCCCCTCACCCGGCCCGCCCCGGCTGGCGATTACGCCGGATGCGCGCCACCCTCTCCCCCAAAGGGGCGAGGGCAATAAGTCAAATCTTATCCGGCACACCTCCCTAGCCTGCATTTCTCACAACACCAGGACACTGTTAGGGGGTCGCAGGAAGGGCGGGGCTTTGCAGGTTGCGGAAAAACTATCCCCGGCGTACAACCACCCCGGCGCCCAGGGCGCCACCCCTCCTGAATCAGGAGGGGAGTTGTTGAAAACGCTCCCCTCCTCAGATGAGGAGGGGTGGCGCGCCGAGCGCCGGGGTGGTGCTGACAGTGCTAGCGCCAAGCGCCCTAGGGTTTTTCCGCAGCCTGTTTAGCCCCGCCGTTACAAGGCCATCCTTATTATTTCCAAGCCCCGCCCTTCCGGCAGCGGCCAACCGTGGTGAGAAGTCCGGGTTCGGGAGCGAGGCCGCCGGAATCAGCGGTTCGGCTCCAGTACTTTGACGACCCGGTCCGCGGGGACATGATCGAGCCGCTGGACGGCGCCGGAAGGCCATCGAATTTCCACCCGATCGGCCACGCCGTCGGCCCCCAGGCCAAAATGCACCGGACCGTCGCTTGAGGATGCGTAGCCGACACTCGTGGTCATGTGATTGTATTGAGCGCCGCTCTGGGTAACCACCTTAATCACGGCGCCGATACCATCCCGGTTGCTGCGGGTGCCTTGCAGGCCAAGGTCGAGCCAGTGTCCGGAGTTCGGGCTTCGGTTCATCCAAATCTCGGCGTCACGGTCGAGCGCCGTGGCCACCACGTCAATGCGCCCATCGCCGTCGAGGTCGCCGAAAGCGCAGCCGCGATGACGTGCGGGAGGCCGCGCGTTCAGGCCCGCCTCTTCCGTCAGAGGCACCCAGCGCGTTCCGCCTCCCTGGTTGCGGAAGACCGTGTTGTATTGATTGATCTCCTCGCTGCTGAGTTTGATTGCATCCACGTGCCCCCGAGTGACGAACAGGTCCTTCCAGCCGTCGTTGTCAAAATCGTAGAGGCCGACTCCGAACCCGGCCATGTCGCGGCTGAGCGCCCCCATACCGCTGCTGGCCGTAACGTCGGTGAAGGAGCCTTCCCCTGTATTCCGGAACAGCGGAAAAGTCTCATTGGGGAGCGCAGGAAAAGCAATGTCAGGATAGCCGTCGTTGTCGAAGTCGCGAAAATCCACGCCCATGCCGCTGACAAAGGCGCCGTTATCAACGAGGGCTACACCCGCATTAAATGCCGTCTCCTCGAATTTTCCGCCGCCGAGATTGTGGAATAGGAAATTGTAATAGCCGTCGTTGGTCACCAACAGGTCCGGCCGCCCGTCTTGGTCGTAGTCCGCTACGCCCACTCCCATACCCTTTCCCACCGCGGAGCGAATGCCGGAGGCAGCCGACACGTCGGTAAACGTCCCATCGCCGTTGTTGATAAACAACTGATTGGGAAGCCCCTTGTACATTTTGGGATGGCAGTAGTGCGGTGCGTCCCGGTAGTTACAACGCGGCTCGGTAGCGTAGTCCCATTGTAAATAATTCACCACAAAGAGATCGAGCCGGCCGTCGTTGTTCACATCCACCCAAGCCGCGGCCACCGCCCAGGTCGGCCCGTACTGCAGGTCCGGGCGGCTCAGGCCGGCTTTTTCCGTGACGTCGGTAAACGTCCCGTCGCGGTTGTTGTGATACAACGTATTGCGATGCACGCCCGCCACAAAAATGTCGGGAAAGCCGTCGTTATCGTAGTCGCCCACGGCCACGCCCACGTCGTAGCCTGTGCCCGTCAGGCCAGCTTCCTTGGTCACGTCGGTGAAGTTACCATGGCCGTCATTTCGAAAGAGCCGGTCCGAATATTTCGCCGAATCCTTCGTCAGCGTTGCCAGGTTCGCGCCGTTGGTGAAGAAAATGTCCGGCCGGCCGTCCCTGTTATAGTCGAGAATAGCAACCCCGCCCGCCATTGCGGCCGGCACGTGACGATCCGGCGTTTCGTCATTTTCCAGATGAAAGGGAATCGCCTGAATCGAAAAGCGAATCGGGCTTGAGGTACCGGGCATGCCAAGCAACCCCAAGCCGCCGCTTGCGATCAGCAGTCCCGCCACCAGTCGGCTCAGGAGTTGAGAGGAAAATGACATCGTCTCGTGGCCCTCAGAATAGATCAGCGAAAGCGATAGTACCAGCCTGTGGGCCGCCCTAACAAGTTTCGACGGCAGTTGGTAGTGACTCATTTTTCTCCAAGCGTGCCGCAATTTTCTTTTGCTTCCCATATTGTTTCTGGAAGGCCTCACCCCCGCTACTTGCGAGACGTGGGGCCCCCCCGCCTGCGGTCCTCCCTCTCCCCATGGGGGAGGGATAGGAATTAAAACCCCAGCCCTCTCCCAGGGGAGAGGGTGCCCCGACGGAGGGGGCGGGTGAGGGGTCCTTTCAAAGTCCATAGGGCTTTGGCGGAATCCCGGCAGGGACAGTTTGTCCCTTGACAAAACCATGCCATCGGTATAGGCTAGAAATGTGCTGATAGTTCAACGCCTCCCTTCCCCCGCAAGATTCTCAACCCCTAACGCCCGTACTACGGCAATCATAAAATATAAAACGAGTACGACCCAAGCCGGAATGTTATTGAAAACAAGCGGGGCAGCGAGAATCAGCGGCCATCAATCCGTCTCTGCCGATAAAGACAAAAAGATGGGGAGATATTCGCGCTATATTGCTGAACACAAATGGGTTATTCGAGCCGATTTCACCGAAAATGTCGGGAGCAGACCTCTAACCCCTAAAGATGTTAAAAATGAAGGGTGGTCTGGATGGCTGATTGAAAACAAAGGGGAAATAAAATCGGTCTGGATGAGTTTGTGAAAATAAACAACTTACCTTATTTCCGGGATGAGTCAATGAAAGGAAAGAAGTTAGGTGAAATTTGCGCGGGTAGCGCGGACACCCGCTCTTACGGTCCGGGGTTCTTCCCTAGGGAAAAGCCGCAGATCTCGAACCCGGCGGTCGTGGCGGAGTCGAAAGGTTCCCTCAAAGTCGCGGGCACCAGATACCTCCATCGGCACGAATTCATCACCCTCGAAGAGACCCCTCACCCCCCGCCTTGCGGTCCCCCCTCTCCCCAGGGGAGAGGGAGAGAGATCAAAATCACAGCGCTCTCCCAGGGGAGGGGGGCCCGACGGAGGAGGGCGGGTGAGGGGTCCCTTCGAAGCCCAATAGACTTTGATGGTGCCCTGTACCCGGCCGTTGCCGCCCTTTACTTTGTCGAGCCGCCCCGGTATCCTGACGGGCAATGCGCCCCGCACTTCTCCTCCTGCTGTTCGGTTCGCTTTGCAGCGCCCAGAACCTATCTCCGGGGAAACTGATCCAGCAGGGAGAGGAGGCCGAACAGCGCGGCGACCTTGCATCCGCAGTCAGCAACTACCAGCGGGCGCTGAGCCTTAACCCCGCCCTGGTGGCGGCGCGCGTCAATCTCGCGGGAGCCCTCATGCAGCTCGGCCGCCTCGACGAGGCCGGTGACAACTACCGCCTCGCTCTGCGGCAGGATCCTTTGAACATTCGCACTTTCACGCTGCTTGGCAACTGCCTGGTCATCAGCGGGCGGGATAACGAAGCGATCCGTCTTCTCGCACCGGTGGGAAAATCTCACCCGGAGGATCTCGATGTCGCCTTTCTTCTGGGCGAAGCCTTGGTTCATCAAGGACAGCTCAAGGAAGGCCTAAGGTTCGTAGAAAAGGTTGCGGAGGCGCGCCATGATGTAAATGCCTGGATGCTGGCGGGCTTGACCCAATTGGAGTTGGGCGATGGGGCGGCAGCGGTAAGAAGTATAGGCAAGAGTTTGCGTCTGGACCCCACCACGCCGGGCGCCTATGCTCTCAGCGGGGTTGCAAAGTCATTGGCCGGGGACCCGACGGGCGCCAAGGCCGCCTTCCTCAAGGCGCTCGAGGCCGATCCCAACGACTTTGAAGCCAACTTGCGATTGGGTGCCATTCTGCGAAAAGAAGGATCGCTGCAAGAAGCGGAGCAGCGCTTGAGCCGCGCCCTTAGCCTTGAACCATCTTCCCTTGCGGCTCGCTACCAGATCGCCCAGTTGGAGGTTATAGAGGGCAGACGGGATGCCGCGGCCGCTGACCTAGAGAGCATCGCGCGCGACGCGCCGAATATCCTTGAGGTCCACGTGCAACTCGCCGCCCTCGACTATCGCTTGCACCGTCCCGAAGACGGACAGCGGGAGAGACTGATCGTGGACCATCTGTTGGCCGCGCCGCAGGAGCAGGACCATCGGCTGGAAGGTGCTGTCTTGATTTCAAATCCGACCAACGGAAGCCAACCTGAGCAAATGAAAAAGACTAAATGAAGACCGAGAATTGATTGCCCATTATTAAGATATCCTGCTCAGCTTGATTCCGCCGAGGCGGAGATACCAACGTCTACTGGCCGTGTTGAATTTCGTCCAGGGCCTTTTGCGCCGGGAGGAATTTGGGATCGGCTTCCAGTGCCTTCCTGAATTCACGGGTGGCTTCATCCCTCATATTACTCTGGCTCAAAACCAAGCCGAGATCGTAGTGGGCCTGCGCAAACTTGGGATCCAGGTTGATGGCCAGGGTAAACTGAGCGCGTGCTTCCGCCAAGTTCTCCCTTTGGAGATAGACCGTCCCCAGCGCATAATGGGCCAGAGCATTGTTCGGCTCAATTTCCAGCGCGGCGCGGAGCTGCCGAGTCGCTTCTTCCCCATCGCTGTCCTCGAAAGCAAGCCATCCCAGGTTGTAATGAGCGGCAAAATCCTGTGGGAACACGCTCAACAAATGGTTAAACTGCTCGCGGGCCCGCCCCAGGTCCCCTTTCTCCATCCAGATTTTCCCCAGCATCTCCTCCGACGGGCGGTTGAATTGTTCCGCCCCCGCTCCTCGAACGGACCCGAGCGCCAGGGTCGCCTGAAGTTCCTTGGCTGCATCATCAAATCGATGGAGCTGGAAATATTCGACGCCTAAGTTGTAATGGGACACGAGGTTGAGGGGGTCGTGTTCCAATACCTTCCGAAAACTCCCGGCAGCCTCCTCCGGGCGGCCTAGCTTCTGTTGGAATTGCCCCAGAAGGTTTCGCGTGTCGATAAGATCAGGATCTTTTGCCAGGACGCCTTTCAGCAATTCGACCGATTGCTTCATTTGCCCTGCAAAGGCGAGTGATGTTGCCTCCTGTGTCTTCAGGTACTCGTCCAGCTTCTCTTTGGGGTCAGGACCCGATTCCACGTCGGCGACACGGCCGCGGGTGGCGGCCACGTAGCCGAGGGAACTCAAGGCGTGAGCGACATCAGGGCTGACTGCGCCGGTCTGCGCGCGGGTGGTGGAGGCAAATCGGGTGCCTAGCTGCTGCAACCGCTCATGGTAAGCGAGGGCAAGGGATTTCGAGCGCGAGTAGAGATTGTTCTGTTCCGCGGGATCGACGTGGAGATCGAAAAACTCCGGGTGGGGAGCGTTGATGTATTTGTAATCTCCGACGCGCAAGCTTCGCAACGTGCCACATCCCCAATGCTGATGAGCATACAAGCTTTCGCTGTAGACCTCGCGAGGAGAAGGCTGCATCTTCGGGTCCAGGAGTCCCAGCAGACTCTGCCCCTGGAACTGGGGCGGCTCCGGAACCCCCAGGAACTGAAGGATAGTAGGCGCGACATCGATCAAGCCTGCCGGATCGGCGACCCGCGAAGGGAAAGGTGCGACCCCGCGAGGCCAATGAATGATCAGAGGTACGCGAAGGGTGCTTTCGTAAATGAAGTAGCCGTGGGTTCGCTCGCCGTGCTCTCCCAAACTTTCGCCATGGTCCGAGAGGAAGATAATAAAGCTCTTATCGAGGAGACCTTTGGCCGCGAGGAACGCCCAAAAGTCCCCCAAGGTCGCATCGACATACCTGATCTCGCCATCGTATTCGCGACCCCGGAAGCGAGTGCGAATGTCGGAGGTGAGGCTGTAAGGTTTATGGAGGTCGTAGAGGTGCAGGAAGAGAAGGAATGGATGCTCCAAATTGTCCTGCAACCATCGGCGGGCAGCCTGCGTTACTTCCTCGGCGGAACGTTTCAGACCCGGCTGGTCGACGTCTTGTTGGCTGCTGAGGTCGAAAGGGCTGTCGTAAAAGTCGAAACCCTGATCCAACCCAAATCTGCGGTCGAGAGTGACCCCACCTATGAACCCCGCCGTTCGGTAGCCGCGTGATTTCAGAAGCCCTGCCAGCGTCACCGCTCCCCGCGCCAGGACCTCCCCGTTATCTTCGATGCCATTCGAAAACGGGTAGGTGGAGGTGAGCAGAGAAACGTGCGAGGGCAGAGTCATCGGGACCTGGGAGTTGATATTTAAGAACTGAGTGGCTCCCGCCGTCATCGCATCGATGTGAGGGGTTGGCAGGGCGCGATAGCCATAGCATCCCAGGTGGTCGGCGCGCAAGGTGTCAACAGAAATGAGGATAACTGAGGCAGCCCTGGAGTCCCCGGCAAAGACAGGACTTGGAGAAGAAATCAGGATAATTGCGGCCACCAGGCGAACGACGGCCGAACGTAGCGATCGCGGAAGCCCCCATAGCTTTAGGTCTCGCACGCCGCCGCCCCTGCCCACCGTTGGCCCGCGAACGTCTGATAAATCCAACTTGCCCCGAAAAATTCCAGTCATTTAGAACGGCAACCTCAATCCTGTCCTGGTGCCTCCGAAAACTCAAATGAACGGGCACATTCCTTAGCCAGCAACGTGCGCGGGGCGCCTCGAAGGCGGTCCCCCGAAACGTTCGATTTGCTTCCATGCCGGCCGCCTTCGAAACCCCGAAGGGGTTGACCTTGAATCAAGCTTGTCCAAATTGCGCAGCGTTCAGTGAGGCATGGCCTGCGGCTTCGCCGCTTGCTGTGCGGAAAGGCTGGGCCTTTCCGTCGTGCGAGAACACCAGCCAACCTCATCCGCGGCGCCTGGAAGGTTATGCCTTCCAGGCGCCGCGGATGAGAAATAATCATGGGACTTGGCCCGGAAATGCGGAGCCTTTCCGCACAGCGGAGCGGCAGAGCCGCGTGAACCGCTCAGGACGTTCGCTAATTTGGACAGCCTTGACATTGAATAGCCGTGGGCAAGGGCACGCCTTTTGTACCCGCCGGCCACGGATCGCGTCTCAAACCGTCTTTCCGACCCCGGAGGGGTCGAACAGCTCGGCCCCTACAGGGCCGGAATGATTTGTTAATCTCCCGTGACCGTAGGTTTCACCTACAGCTACTCACGGTGTTCCCCTTGCGGGGAACCGGGCAGCGGTCAGACCTCTTCGAGTCACACTGGTCAAACCAGTGGCTTACCTTCGAGTTACGGTTTGGTCGGTCCGTTATGGGCGGAGGCCTCGTCGGTGGCGCTGCTTGCTTTCAACCGTGCAAACATATCCCGCAAGTCCTTGCATCCGCGCACCGAGACAATTAGCGTGATAACCAAGAAGGCTGATCCCGCCACGATGAAGTTGACTGTCCAGAAGTAATACCAGAAACCCATGATGGATGCCTAATTCGGTGAATTTGGCGGAAGGCCTAGTGCCTCACGCGCCGGACGAAACTGCGGGTCAACCGCCAACGCCCGGCGAAACTCATTGACAGCATCATTCTCCCGATTTTGCTTGCGGAAGGCCAGCCCTAAATTGTAATGCGCCGAGGCAAACTGCGGCCGGAGGCGAATCGCTTCCTGAAATTCCGGCGCCGCTTTATCCAGATCGCCTTTCCGGAGGTAGAGGCTTCCTAGCACATTGTGGGCGTCAGGATTCCTGGGATCCGCTTGCAGCGCTGCTTGCAAGTGAAGTTCACCTTCCTTCCATTGCCCTTGCAGAGTGGCCAGTGCGCCCAGATTGTAATGCGCGCCATAGTTGTTGGGGTCGATGGTCAGGATGTGCTCAAAATGCTCGCGCCCACGCTGGTAATCCCCCTTTTGCAGAGAGATGGAGCCCAGCAGTTCCTCGGCGCGCGTGTAGTAAGGAGCGATGGCGAGAGCGGCCTCGAGTTCTTTCGTGGCGTCCTCCGTTTCGTGGAGGTCGTAGAGGCTTAGTCCCAAGTCGAAATGCGCTTGAATGTTGAGCGGATCGGTTTTCAGGATTTGCCGAAACTCGCGGGCCGCGTCGTCCTGGCGCCGCAATCTCTGATCGTTCAGCCCCAAACTCATGCGCAGATCCAAAAGCTCCGGATGCTGTGCCAACAGCCGCTCGAGGGTGGCATTGGATTCGTCGATATGGCCGGTGGAGGCGAGGATTATTGCCCGTCCATATTCTTCAAATTCCGCAATACGGTCTTTAGGATCGGCGCCCGTGCCAGCAGCCCCGGAATGCGGTGAACTGACGGCGACATATCCCAACGAACTGAGACGAGCAACGGCTTCGGGGTCGAGCGCTCTTCCGCCGAGTGGATGTTCGCTTCGATACCGGGCACGAAGAGCGAGCAGCCTCTCCTGAAAGGCCAATGCCAACGAGCGTTTCTGTTCGTAGAAGTTTCTGGTCTCGCCGGGGTCAACGGCCAGGTCGTAGAGTTCCGGCTTGGGGGCCTGGATGTACTTGTAGCGTCCCGTTCGCAAGCTCTGAAGGGAGGCGCATCCGAAATGATGGTGTGCGTAAAGGCTCTCGCTGTAGATATCGCGCGCGGTTTCCGGCGGCCCCGGACGCAACATCTCCAGTAAGCTGCGCCCTTGAAACTCCCGCGGCAGGGGAATACCGGCGAACTGGAGGATGGTCGGTGCCACATCCATCAAGCTGGCAGGTTCGCCCGCCCGCGCCGCAAAGCTTCCGCTTCCTGCCGGCCAGTGAATGATCAGCGGTACCCACACAGTGCTTTGATAGATGAAGTAACCATGGGTTTGCTCCCTGTGCTCTCCCAGGCTTTCACCGTGGTCGGAAAGGAATACGACGAGGGTATCATCCAGGAGATGGCGCTGGCGTAAGGCATCCCAGAAGACCCCCACTTGCTCATCCACGTAATGGAGCTCCGCGTCATATCCGGCGCCGTACCGTGTCCGGTAATTGGCGGGAAGGTTGTAAGGAGTGTGAAGGTCATAAAGATGGAGAAAGAGGAAGAAAGGGCGGCTGGAATTTCCTTGCAACCATTGGACTGCGGAAGCAACGACCTCTCCCCCCAAACGCTTGACGTCTCCAGGGTCAGAATCCCCTTCCCGATGGGGGTCAAAGGTGCTGTCATATTCGTCAAACCCTTGATTCAATCCGAACCGGCGGTCGAGCGCGAAGCCGCCCACGAATGCACCCGTGTGGTAGCCGCGCGACTTCAGGAGGGTGGCAAGCGTCACGGCGTTGGGCCGTAGAGCTTCGGCATTGTCCTCGATGCCGTTAAAGAAAGGGTAGGTGGACGTGAAGAGGGAAACATGCGAAGGGAAGGTTAGGGGAACCTGGGAATCAATCGCGGTGAAGAGTGTGCCCCCTTGGGTTATCGCGTCAAGGTGCGGGGTCGGGGTGCGACGGTACCCATAGCAACCCAAGCGATCGGCGCGCAAGGTATCAATGGAAATCAAGATGATGGATGGCGCCTTCTGGCTAGCCACGGGAGTGGTGTTCCCCGCCAACGCCAGAAGCGGACTCAAGACTGCCATCAGGGCAATGCAGGCGCCCTGCCACATGACAAATCGCGGACTCGCGCGAGTGCGATGGATTGTCATGCTGCCATACATAAACCCTCGCACGGACGGTGTCGTCAACGTTCAACCCCCGCCCCGCTGGAGATTAATTTCAACTTGCGTTCAGTAGGGCGACCTAATAGTCTTGGCGCGAATCATAGCAGGCTCCGGGACCGTGTAGCAACGATAGGCAACGATCCCATTGGCAAGAATCCACTCTGCGAGGAGTTGGTAATGCGAAGGAGAAATTTTCTGGCGGCGAGTCTTTCCTCGATTGTGCCGGGCGGCGTTTCGGCTTGGTCCATTAAATCTGACGCTAATTCTGATGCGGTGGCCGGGCGTCCCGAAGGAGGAGTGGGGTCTCGCGATGTCATCATCGTTTATAACTCCAGTAATTCGGCAGAAACTGCCGCTGCTCAAGAACTCCAGAGTTTCCTGGCACGGATCACCAAGGTTCAACCCCGAGTGGTCGCGGAGACGTCCCCGGGGGATATGGGACCAGCCACTACGCGATTCCTGGTGGGGCGAACCGCCTCCATAGAGGAACTAGTCACTTCGGGGAAACTCCAGGACCCCGCGAAAAAGAACGCCGAGGCTTACGTCGTGCAGTCCGTGATTTCAGGCGGGAAACCGCATCTGGTGTTTCTGGGTGGCACGGGAATCGCCACCCTTTATGCAGTTTATCATTACCTGGAAAAGGTATGCGGCTGCGGGTTCTACTGGGATGGCGACCATGTGCCCCATCGCGAAATCCTGCCCGTGGAGGGCGTCAGTATCTCAGCACAACCTTACTTTCGCGAGCGCATGTGCATGAACCTCACACTCTACTGGTATTCAGCTCCCTGGTGGGAATGGGAGGATTGGAAGGGTTACATCGATTGGGCGCTCAAGGCTCGCTTCAATATTCTAAGCCTATGGGACACGCCGGGTGAGGATGTGGCGTGGAAAAGGGCTTGGAAGCGGCTGGGCGTGGAGATCTCGGACGAATCCTACTCTGGCCCCCCCTACGAAATTTTTGCTCCCATCAAGTACGGCGTTCGGCCGCCCCTCAACGAAGCCTGGCGAGAGGGTCAGAGTGAGCTGAACAAGCAAATTACTCAATACGCCCGCCAGCGGGGCATGCGCTCTCTCGTGCCCGCGGTGCCGGGGATTGTTCCACCGGAATATGCGTCTGCCCATCCTGAAGCACGAACCTTCGAGATCTCGTGGGCCGGTCTCCCCAAGCAAAAGTACCTCCACCCGCTGAGCTCGCAGTACGCAGAGGCGGGCAAAGCCTTCCTCGAGGAATACATTTCCCTATACGGCACCGACCATCTCTTTTGGCTGGAGAATTATTTGGAGTGCGACGTGGAGGGACCCGAGGAGGTTCAAAGTGACGTTCGCAGGGAAATCGCCGGAGCGAATTTCAAGGTCATGGACGACGTGGACCCCCAAGGGGTGGGCATATATTCCGCCTGGAGCTTCCTCTTCAAGCCTCAATATTGGACACCTCAGCTCATCAAAGAGAGCCTCGACCGCATGCCCACGGAGCGAGTGCGGGTCCTCGATCAATGGGCGGAGATGGTGCCTGAACACAAGCGTACAGATTACTTCAACGGACGGCCGTGGCATTTTGGCATCGTGTATTCCTTTGGTGGCAACACCAACCTGCATGGCAACATGGCATTCATCGAAAATCAGTTCCTAAGGGTAGTTGATGACCCGCGCGCCAAGCACTGCGTGGGGTTCTACCCGAACGAAGAAACCATCCATCATAATTACTTTTATTACGAGTTTCTATGCCGGCTGGGTTGGAATCCCAGGGAGGTGGGTTTGCGCTCCTTCACCGGCGATTATGCCCGCGAGCGCTATGGCGAAAGCGCTGCGCCAGTCATGATTGAGGCGCTGCAGAAACTGCTGGTTAGCGTGTATGGCACAGATGACCTGACGCAGCCTCTATACTGGCATCGTTTGGGAACGGGAGCTGTTTATTTCCGCCTTCAGGTGGCTAATCGCCGGGCCCTTATCCCGCCCTTGCGTAAGGCGCTGGAGCTCGCACTCACGGCCACGCCAATCCTGAGCACCAATCCTCTCTACCTTCATGACTTGAACGACATCGGCCGGCAGTATCTGGCCGAGCTCTTTAATGCCCACGTCATGAAGATTCAGGAGGCAGAGGCCGCTTTGGATAACGCCGCCTTCGAGCGTGAGGCGAGCCTCTTGGAGTCCCTCATGGAGTCCGTTGAGACCCTCCTGAGTCACGACGAATATTACTGGCTCAGCCCGCTTATTCGAAAAGCCCGGAGGTTGCCAGGCGCTCCCACGGATGTGGATGAGCGCGTACGCGACATTTACACTCTGTGGGCCGACGTCATTCGCGACTACGCGTCGCGCGATTACTTTGAGCTCGTTCGGGGGTATTACCATCCGCGGGTGACGACTTTCATCCATGCCCTTCGCGACGCGCTCAACCTGGACCAACGCATGATCTACAACGCTACCGAACTGAATCGGGAGTACGATGCCATCGAAAGGAAATGGGTCAAGGAAGGCTTCCCTCTGGTGGACCGGCAACCCGATCCCAAGCAAGTCATAGGGACTATTCAGACGACACTGGCGAAGTTTGCCTCGGCAGAGAGGGTTTGACGATGAAAAGCCTCGGCTTGCTTTTAAGAATGGTGAACTGGGCTGTGGTGCTGGCCTGTGCATTCCCCGCCTTGGCGGAAGTGCGCCTCAAGGGGGATCACTTCCAGGCGGCACTTTCTTCCCAAACGGGAGAACTGCTTTCCATCGCGCGGGAAGGCGGCCCGAATCTTCTGCTGCGGCCAGTGGCCATTTCTATTCGTGATGAGGTAAGTGGCAAGGTTCAAGCTCTCACCATGCCCATCGAACGCCTGGAAGGAAAGGCCTCTGAGGCCGTATTCGCACAGAGCACACCTGACCTGGATATAAAAACGAATTTCGTCGCGGGGCGCGACCTGAGCATTGTGATCAAGCTGCGGAACAAGTTGGCCGAGCGCCGTGACGTTAGCGTGTGGTTTGATTTCGGAGGTCTACCGCCAGACTGTCACGCGTTCCTCCCAGGGGTTTTTCCCCATCCCCTTCGAACCAGCACAAGGGAATTGATTTACGGATATCGTGCGAGTGGCCTGCCGCTGGTGATTCCCGCGGTTACCTTTTTCAGTCACGCGGCGGGAATGGGATTGACGCTTCTGAGCCCCCTGGCCGCTCCCGTCCAGGGTTTTCAGGTGCGGCTTCCCTCTTCCACGGGGCCAAAGGTCGGCAGAACGGACTTGCGAATCGAACCTCAGGGTGGAGTGCAGACCGAGATCTTCCTCGATCTGCACGATGCGGATTGGCGGCCCGGGCTGGCTTTCATACGCGACAAGTATCCCGAGCACTTTACGGCGCACAATCCCACGGCGGTGGAAATCAACGGACCCTTCCTGTGGAGCCCCACGGCGCCGGAAGAGCAGGTCCGCCAATGGCATGAGCAGGGAGTGCGCTGGGTGGAGGTGCATTTTACCTATCCGTTTCTGGGCAAGTATTTTCCCGAAAACCCGCGTTGGGTTCCCGCCATGGACGATTTTTGGGCGTTTGAGAAAACTCGGCAGGCGCCGGACGCGCCGGCCTGGGACGCTCCATTTGAGCCGATCAGCCACTACCTGGAAAAGGTACTCACGCCCTGGGAGACCGGGGAGAAAGTCCGTGCCTTCATTCGGCTTCTGCACCAATACAACATCAAAGCCCTGATGTATTTTCAGCCCAGTGAGTGTTGGGACCGCTACGCGGCTGAGCACTTCATGACGGATGCGGTTCATGACGCCGCGGGCGCCTTGGTTCCAGCTTGGTACGAAGACACGGTTCTAAACCCCCGTCCAGGAAGCAAGTGGGCACTGTACTTGGAGCAACAATTCAAGCAGCTTTTGGCCTTTTATCCCGAGGCGGATGGCATTTTCGAGGATCAATCACACTACGATATTCTGGATTATGCGCACGATGACGGATTCTCCATTGACAGCGGGAAAACTGCCGATCGGATGGGCTACAACATCTGCCTGCTGACTTCCAAACTCGGCGATTATGCGCACTCGTTGGGAAAGACGGTCTGGTGGAATGGGCCGTATCAAATCGAGTTGGGGGCCATTGGTGACGGCCACCTCGCGGAAGGGTCCGATGAGCAAATCCAGTGGCTCGGCATCGGCAACGTGCCGATTACTAGCGGCGCGTGGTTTCCGGATCTCTATGACCGCGTTCTGCTGATGGGCAGTCAGCCGGCTGCCCCCTCTTTGACTCCGATTTCTTTTCCCTATCGCTATGAGCGCGAAATTCCCGCTGACGCCAAGGTCCCGCCAGAGCAATTGCGGGACTTCACCCGCTATGCCCCCTTGTTTGATCAGATCCGGCAGCGCGAGTGGGTTCTCGCGGCGGATGCGGTTCGCGTGCCGCCGGATCTCGAAGCAAACATTTTCCGCAAGCCGGATGGCAATTACGCCGTCCCGGTCGTGACCACGTGGGGTGGCCCCTCCACAGGGGTGTGGCACGACCTGCCCGTTATGGTGCGCGTCCCCGACAGCGAGGCCATCCGCGGGGTCTATGTATTGAGCGCCGACCTGCCGGGTTGGTTTCTCGCGCATTGGAAGCGCGAGGGGCGGGCGCTGGCGATTCAGATCCCGCGCCACCATCGCGCTTCCCTGATTCTGCTTGCGAAAACCGGGTTTTTTGCGACGCTGCGGGGTGATGGCACACTGGTGGAAGGTCACGAGACCGCCCCGACGCTGATTCTCGACAACTGGCGCGCAAAAGAGGTGAGCGGTGAGATTCATGTTGGTGACTCAACCGAATCATTCCACCTGGCTCCGGGTGCATCGCAGCCGCTGACTGTTCCGCTCGCGACCCTGAAGACCACCGGCAAAAATCAAGTCGGCTTTCCCGTTCGAGTCAGCTTCCGTGATCAGCGGGACGGGGTGGCTTTCCAGCAGCAGTTTGTGAACGTTCCGGTACTGGAGGCGGAATGGGAAGGCACTTTAAGAGGATATTCAGACGTAACCGGAGCAGCGAACCTTTCCCTCCAGAATCACGGGAAAACTGCCTTGCAGGTGAGTCTTCGGGCAGAGGGGGAAAGATTGCAGGTCACGGGTCTCCCGGCGATCCTCCGCGTGCCCGCCGGAGGGCGGATGACTGTTAGGGGCAACATCAAGCCTGCCAAGGCAGGTGAGGCAGAGCTTCATTTGTATGCCAGTGCTGCCGCCCGGGAATCCAATCTGACCCTCAGGTTTCCTGTATGGCAGACGCGATTCAGCTCCCGGGCCGACGTGGTGAGCGGCGCTATTGAGTTCGAAGAACTTGTGGCAGACGGGATGCCGGACCTCCTGCACGGTGGTGAGGATGTCTTTGCTCCTTTTCCCGGCCCGGGATTCGGCTCAAACCTTCAAAAGCCCCCGTCGATCAAGCCTCGGGAGGTTGTTATCGATGGGCAGTCGATTGGCTATCTGCCCAGCTTGAATCAAACGCGCTGGCGGGGAATGGCGGTGGCCATCCCTCAAGGGCGGCTTCTCGAACTGGGAAGGAGCTTCCAGGTCAATTTTCTTCCATCGGATGCGACCGATGCCTACCGGCTTCGAAAGATCAGGGTGGTGTTTAACCTGACGGATGGCGAGGAACTGTCATCGCCCGTCTCTGACCGGGAATACAATACGCTGCCCCCGGGGCAAGGGGCGGCGCAGCCGATCCGTTTACAGATGAGCCTGCCGGTGGAATAAACATGCCGCACTTTTCCTCGATCCACGGGTGAAGCGCAAACCGGAAAGAATGATAAGATTCGTCTTTCGAGATGGCATGACTCTCCGGAGAAGCATGGGCTGGTCGGAAGACGCACATCACGCGCGCCTGGCAGCGCCGCTGCCGGCTATCCTGTGCTTCTTCCTGGCCGCGTCTTCTGCAGCCGCGCAGGCAACACCCCAAGCGACCATCATGGACTTGGCCGCCCGGGCCGAGGGCTTCGAGGCTCAAGGCCGCTGGGAAGCTGCCGCGGCGGAATATCAAAAGATTCTGAAAATTGATTCCCACTCCGTCCCTGCTTTGAATGCTCTGGGAGCCTTGAGTGTGAGGCAGGGAAAGTTTAAGGAAGGCATCTCCTATTACCAGCAAGCGCTGAAAATCAATCCCCGCGAATTTGGAACCTACCTGAATCTCAGCATTGCCTACGTTAAGATGCAGGACTATAAATCCGCAACCTTTCCCCTGGAGAAAGCCGTGCAGATTGATCCCTCCAGTTTCCAGGCGCAGGAGCTGTTGGGTGTCACACTGATTGGCCAGGATGAATATGCCAAGGCTATCCCTCCACTCGAAAAGGCCATGGAACTGGAGCCGGGGGATCTCGGTTCAAACTACCTGCTCATCCGCTCGTACATTGAGACAAAACAATTTGAGAAAGCCATGAACGGGTTTCAGCACCTGGAAGGGCTCGACCCCGGCTCGCCCTGGGTGCGCATCCTGCGCGGGCAGGCTTACGACGGCCAAGGATCGTACGAGAAAGCCCTCGAGGAATTCGAGGAGGCCAAGAAACAATTGCCCAATGATGCCACAGTGCGATTCTCGTTAGGTTTCATGTGCTGGAAGCTTCGGCACTACGACGAGGCGGAGAGCGAACTGCGGGAGACACTGCGGCTCGATCCCAGCTTCACGCAGGCCCAATATTATCTTGCGGACGCCTACTTGACCGATTTGAAGCCGGAGTTGGCTTTGCCCATTTTGCAGGAGCTTGTGCGCGAGTTGCCCAAGGATTACCGGTCCCGGCTGGATTTGGCCAAGGCCTTGGAAAAGCTGGGGCATAACGAAGAAGCCGTTCCGCAATTTAAGGAAGCCATTCGATTGGACCCAACCCACGCCGAACCTCACTATCTGCTGGCGCGGGCTTACCAAAATCTGAAGCAGATGGATGATTTCCGCCGGGAGCTCGAATTGGCGCAACGAGTGCAGTCGGAGAAGCGCGCGGAGCAGGAAAGCCTGGTTGGAGCCAGCGGCCCCCGCGGAGACCCCGGGCTTGGTTTGGGGCTCGTCCCGGCGCCTCAGGAGAAAGAACCTTCGCCGACTCGGCCCTGAGGATTTGGGGGGGCCAAGAGACGAAATTGTTTTGAACTTGGACTTCATTCGGAGACATTTTCATGCCACTTCATGTCGCAACATTAACTTCGCACGATTCGACACTAATGAAAATCCTGCGGGGAATTATTCTCATCGGTTTCGTGTGCTTCCCCAGCTCGCTGAAGGCTCTGGCGGCCGAGCAAGCGCCAGTTTCTGTGATGAACCCAACGACTCAGGATTTGGTTCTGAAGTTTGCTGCTCAGGAATTGAGTGAATATCTAAGGCAACTCACGGGTGAACCCGTCGCCATCGGAAACCCAGACGCGAGACACCACATCTACCTGGGTGAAATTCCGGCGAACGCTCCGGCAGCAGAGTCCACTCACTTGCGCAACGCCGTGGAACAACTCCGGGAAGACGGGTACATCATCCGCTCAATAGGGCCGGACGTCGTTATTCTGGGCAAAGGCAGTCGCGGTAATCTCTATGGGTGCTACGCTTTCCTTGAGCGGCAGGGAGTGCGCTGGTTCTTTCCCGGGAAACAATATGAGGTCGTTCCACACCACGCGTTGGATTGGAAGGTGCCCATAAACGTCTCCGCATCGCCAACGTTCCCCAAGCGCATCCTCTTTTATTGGCCGAACAACTATTCCTCGGTGGTGGATTGGATTGACTTCTCCGCCAAGGTCCGGCTGAATCGCGTGGCATTTCACTATACGTGGCCTGCCTTCGATTGGTACCTGCTGCTGCAATCGAAACTGGTACCGGAACTCCAAAAGCGCGGGATGGAAATTGAAGTCGGGGGGCATTTCCTCTCCACGTTCATGCCTCGAACCCTTTTCCCCCAACATCCCGATTGGTTCCGAATGAACGAGCGGGGAAAGCGCGTGAACGACTTCAACCTGAACCCCTTTAACCAGGAGGCACTGGATCACCTGGCCGCCGGGGCGATCCAATACCTTCGGCAGATGCCGGAAGCAAGCCTGTTTCACCTCTGGGCTGATGACATCGAGGGTGGCGGCTGGAGCCATGAGCCGGGAAAAGAAGACTACACTCCTTCGGACCAAGCTTTGCTGGTGTCCAACTATCTCGTGAAGAATTTGCGCGAGAAGCTTCCCAACGCCGACCTTGCCTATCTCGCCTATCACGATACAGTTTTTCCTCCCAGGGTCGTGAAGCCGGAGGCGGGCCTGATCTACTTCTATGCCCCGCGGGAGCGTTGCTATGCCCACGCACTAAACGATCCGGCGTGCGATCTGAATCGCAAGTACGCACAGGCTCTCGAGAACGGTTTGCCGGCCTTTGGCAGCGCCAACGCGGAAGTATTCGAATACTACGCGGACCAGATCCTCTACGAAAACATGACGAACCCGCCCATCCCGGAAGTCCTGAGCGCGGACTTGCAGTATTACCACAATCTGGGCATTCCTGCGGTCGGGGCGCTAATGACCAACACCAGCAATTTCGTGACACCGATGGTCAACATGTTTCTCTATCCGCAGGCTCTTTGGGATCCCCAGCGCGATCTTAACCAATCGCTCAAGGATTACGCCACGCTCTATTTTGGTGATCCCAGCCTGGCTGGTTATTTCCAGAACCTGTCGCGTGGACTGGAAGACGTCTTGAAGGTGTGCCATTACGAGCATCCGGGCGATGCTTGGGATGATGTGAGGGTCGCCCAGGAACCCGACGAGGCTTTGGAATACCACGTACATGGCTTCGAGGAGGCTATAGCCGGCCCGCTGGCTCAGGCGGCCGCAAAACTCGATCAAAGCGTGCGGCGGACAAAGAATAAGGTCCTCCTTGACCGCATGCTGAGCGAACAGGTATCGATGAATTTCACCTTGCGTCAGGCGAAGCTCTACTATCATCTCCTCAAGGGTGAGCGGCTCTACCGAATCTGGAAGGCCCAACACGATCAGCAGGCCGGCCTCGATGCCCTGACGGAGTTGGCGCTGGGCCGGTATACCTGGGAAAGCCAGAAGAAGTTCGTCGCCACCTCCGGTATGAAGGCGAATCCTCTCATCCCCAGTCCGAGCCAACTCGAAGCGAGGGCGGAGGAGCTGGCGCACGCCGTCACGAATGATCCTGCCAGCGTTGTGGGGGTAAATATCCTCGGCTTCGGATCGGACCGCTTGGATGAACACTTGTTGAATGGCATTACTGGATATATCTTGGCTGGTCCGACTGGCTCCAAGGCCGTCATGTGGACGGATGTCGCCGCCCATCGCTTCGCTCTGCGGCCGGGAGCCCGTGGGCTTGTGTGGCTCGACGAGTTGGGCCAGCCACTTAGACCCGGCATGCTGGATCTCTACGATACGCCGGCAGTGGCCGATGCCAAAGGCTTGCCGGCAGACCAACTGTTCAATGCCCTGCTCGCAAGCCAGGTGAAACCTTAGCCAGGATTTCTTACCACGGGTTTGGTAGGGCGGGACTTTATCAGGTTGCGGAAGAATGCTTCCGTGCTGTCAACCTGAGCCCATTCGCTGTCATTCTGAGCATTGACAGCCGTTCGGCTGCCCATGCTAGGCAGAAACTCGGGCCGAGGAAGGGTAGCGCGGATCTGTTTTTTAGGTCCGCGGCTTTTCCTTGTCCATCGGGGACGTGCCGCGGACTTAAAAAACAAATCCGCGCTACGCCTGCTGAATTCCAAGGACTTACGCGTCGAGTTTCTGCATAGCGCAGCGAAGAATCTCGCATTGAGCATTTTCAAGGCAATGCGAGATTCTTTGTCGCCTGCAGCCCCTCGGGATGACAGTCTTGAAGGGTTTTTTGTAACCTGTTCAGCCCCGCCCTCACGGGGACTTGCAGACTGTTACCGTTTCCCGTTCTCCGCGCGCTTAAGGACAAAAGGTTATGCACTTTCATCTTCTGGACTGGGTCATCGTTATTGTTTACTTGGCGGGCACGATGGCCGCCGGCCTTTATGGGAAGAAGTATGTCTCAGGGCTCTCCGATTTCCTGGTTGCCGGCCGTCAACTGGGTACTTTCATTGGGATCGCCACGCTCGCGGCGACGGAGATCGGCACGATCACCTTTATGTATTATGCGGAACTGGGTTACAAAACCGGCTTCGCGTCCTTCGTCAACGGCCTGGTCGCTGGGGCCGTCATGATCTTCATTGGCCGGACCGGATTCATCATCCGCAAGCTCCGCGCGCTGGGCCTGATGACCATCCCAGAATTCTTTCAGGTGAAGTACAGCAAGAACCTCCGCGTGCTCACCGGGATACTGGTTGCGACGGGTGGCATCCTGAACATGGGGGTGTTCCTGAAAGTCGAGGGGACTTTCCTGGCCATCATCAGCGGAATTTCCCTGGACCACTTGAAAGCTACCATGACCGCCATCCTTCTGCTCGAGCTTGTGTACACGGTTCTGGGCGGCATGGTTTCCATTGTCATCACCGACTTCCTTCAGTTCATTGCCCTGAGCCTCGGCACGATTCTGGTTACGCTTTATTCGATCCACGTCGTCGGCTGGGGGCATATGCGGGATACCGTATACACCAACATGGGTTCCCAGGGCTTCAATCCCTTCACGAACGCGCAATATGGGTGGGCTTATATCATTTTCCAGATTCTTCTTTGGATGGCTGTGGACACCTGCTGGCAGACGACTGCGATGCGAACCTTTTCCACGCGCGATGCGGAGACAAGTAAAAAGGTCTTTTCCTGGACCGGGTTCCTTTATCTGGGCCGCGGGATGATGCCGATGCTGTGGGGTATAGCCGCGCTGGCGATGCTGGGGCCGAACGTGAATTCTCTGGAAGCGATGCCGGTGATGTTGACCCGGATTCTGCCCGTCGGCATTCTCGGACTGGTTGTTTCCGGCATGTTGGCGGCGACCATGTCAGTGAACAGTTCGTATCTGCTGGGCTGGAGCTCCATCATCGCCCAAGATATCATTCTCCCCCTCCGTAAGGAACCGCTCAGTTCCCGGAGCCAGGTCCTGCTCAACCGCGTCGCGAATTTGTTTGTGAGCTTGTTCGTGCTCTTCTGGGGGATCTGGTACACGCTTCCGGGTCCCACATACTTTTATCTCAACATAACCGCTTCGATTTTCCTTGCCGGCGCATTCGCCGCCGTTATCGGCGGACTCTTCTGGAGCCGCGCCAACACGCTGGGCGGTTACTGCGCCATGATTGCCGGGGCGGCTGGCGCTGTTGCCTTTTTCTTTTTCCGCATACCGGCAAGTTACGCAGGGTTGGGATCTTTCGCGCTGGCGGGCGTAGCGATGGTCATCGGCTCGCTCCTCGGCAAGAGACCGACGGCGCGCTCCGCAGAAGGAGCGGGCCCGTCGCCCGTGTCGGCCTAACCCGGATTTCGTACCGCGCGTTTGGAAGGGCGGGGCTGAACAGGCTGCGGAAAAACTCTGTGGCGCTTGGCGCTAGCACTGTCAGCACCACCCTTCCAGCAACCCCAGAAGCATCGCGGCGTGCTGAGAAACCCGGCCTGGCGGGAAGTCTTCAGGATCCAGTTGTTGGGAGGGAGGGTTGACTGTGGTGGGTGTGACCCTGCGCGCGGGGACGGAGTAGCCATGGGCAGACTGGACGGGAAAATCGCCATTGTCACTGGAGGGGCAGGGCCGGGCATCGGCCACGGGATCTCGACGGTCCTGGCGTGCGAAGGAGCTTTCGTGGCGATCTTGGAGGTCGATCTCGATACCGCTGAGATCGTCCGCGGAAGAATTGAAAGGGCGGGTGGCCAGGCCGCGGTCATCCGCTGCGATGTCAGCAAAGCCAGTGACGTTCAATCTGCCGTCGAGAGGGTGGTCCAGGCACACGGACGCCTGGACGTGCTGGTGAACAGTGCGGGAATCGGCTTGATCCGGCCCGTTGCCGACGCGACCGAGGAAGAATTCGACCGGGTGGCCTCGATTGACCTGCGTGGCATGTGGCTGTGCTGCAAGTTCGCGATTCCGTACATGCAGAAGCAAAAAAGTGGAGCAATCGTTAACGTCGCTTCTGTTCACAGTCGCGCCACGCTGCCCCTGTTCGGCATCTACGCCGCTATGAAGGCGGGCGTAGTGGGCCTGGCTCGGGGCATCGCCGTGCAATACGGCGCCGACAACATCCGCGCTAATGCGATTTGTCCGGGCCTTGTGGACGGCATCCAAACGCGCGAGATCGTGGCCAAGCTTTCCACCGATGTTGACGGGTGGTTGGATAATTACATCAGCCGCCATCAGGCCATCCCGCAACTGATCCAGCCCGAGGATGTGGGGCGCCTGGCGGCCTTTCTCTCGAGCGAAGAGGCGCGGTACATCACGGGCGCCGAGATTCCCATCGATGCAGGCACCTGGGCGCAGCTTGCCAGCAGGGATTGAGGGACTATGCGTATAACCGGGATTGAGAAAATCAAAGTCGTGGTGCCTTCGAAGCCGGACACAGTCAACAGCCCTGAGGCACACGACCCCATGCACATGCTGGTGCTCGACGGCAGGCCGGCATGGCAGGTCCAGTTCGACCAGATCGGGAAGTACATCTATCGCGTCCAGACCGACGAGGGCATTGAAGGCTTGGGTGAGAGCTACCGCGGCGTGAATCCACAGGTCGTCGAAGGGATCATCGCCAGCCTGATCGGCGCTGATCCTATGAAGATGAATCTGCGTGACCTGCCCATTGCCTGGTCGCGTGAATACGACGGCTTCGAAGCCGCGATGTTTGACTTGGTGGGAAAGAAGCTCGGCGTACCGGCCTACCGCCTGCTCGGCGGCGCGTATCGCGAGGCCATCGAGGTTGATTACTGGACGGGCCGCCGCACCACACCCGACGCCATCCGCAAAGCCCGGGAAGGATGCGCGACGGGATTCCACGGGATCAAATTCAAATGCAATTTGCAGGACGATGTGGTGGCTTGGGCGGAAGGCGTGCGGGAGGCGTGCGGCCCTGCGTTCCGCATCGTGCTCGACCCTAACACGCGTTTCGAGCGGCCTGCCGAGGTTCTGCGCCTCGCCCGGCAACTTGAGGCGGTGGGCAATATCCAATGCCTGGAAGACCCGGTGCCGCGGTGGAACCTGCAATGGTATCGGTTACTTCGGGAGAAGACTCTGCTGCCTATCGCCCTGCACGTAGCCCTTCCCTACCTCGAGTTGGGCCAGATGCGGCAAGACACCATTAGAGCCATTCAGCTTGAAGCCGTGGATTATTTCAATTTCAATTGTGGCATCGCCAACTTTGTGCGCATGGCGGACGTCGCCGACGCCGCCGGAATTCCCTGCTGGCACGGCAGCGAAGTGGACTTGGGCATCCTTGAGGCCGCCTACCTCCACGCCTGCGCCGCGGCCCCGAACTGCACACTGCGCAGCGATATTTTCAGCGAATTGGTTCGGGAAGATGACTTGATTGTGGAACCGATCCCGATCAAGCACGGTCGTGCCCCCGTACCGCAAGCTCCCGGCTTGGGTGTTGAGTTGGACCTGAAAGCTCTGGAGAAATACCGCGTCCGGTAAGCTCGCCCCCCGCTACACCACATTAGCAGGCATCTCACCTCGCGCGAGCGGACGGCCCGCGGGCAAGTGCTTACCTGGCTTGCACCGGCTTGGTGGGCCGAGTCTGTTGCTGCGTGTGTCTCTCGGCGAATTCCTTCACTTCGATGTACTGGTTCAGCCCCACGTTATGGAAGGTTTGCCGAGTTCCGCTGGTGGGCCACCAGATCTCCAGGGCCTCAATGCGCGTGGCCTTTCCCACCCCGATGAGCTGCTGGAGTGGGGACGCCCCGAATGAACCCCCGGAACAAACGTGGCGGTGGATGTCGCGCCGCTGGTGGGCCGCGTCTTCCACGGTCAACTTGATCCGCACGCCGATAGCCGCCCGGTTGGTTTTCACACCGACGAGTTTAAGATCGATCCAATTGTTGCTGTTGCCGGGGCTCTTATAGAGCGCGCTGTAATAACGGTCGCCCGGCACCATCCCGCCGAGCTGAACATACATGGCTGGCTGCCCATCGTGGAAAAGATTGCCCATCGCCACGCCGTGTCCCTTCTGAAGAGAGCCGGTGCCGGAGGAAGCGGTGATATCCACAAAGTGGTTCCCCTCCACATTGCGGAACAGCATGTTGGGGACGAACGCCCCATAGGAAGGCGCGCCGGTCCCGAGGTAGAAGTCCAACCAGCCGTCGTTGTCGACATCGCCGAAGTTTGCACCCATCGGCATGCTGACCACGTCCAGTCCCACCTGCCGGGTCACATTCTCGAAGGCCTTGCCCTGCCGGTTCCGGTAAAGGGCGTGCCTTTCCGCCGAGGTGGGCTGGTGCAAGTAACTTCGCATAACGTGGGACACCGATTCGTAATGGCTGGAAACGTAAAGGTCCAGCCAGCCGTCGTTGTCATAATCCCAGAACCAAACTGGGAAGCTCCAGATGGGAGTCTCCACGTGCATCTGCCGGGCGATTTCCGTGAAGGTCCCATCCCGGTTGTAGTGATAAAGCCAGTTTTCCTCCCCTTCATTCGAAACGTACAATTCCGGGTAGCCGTCGTTATCGTAATCGCCCCAAATGGCGCTCTTGGTGAACCCCGCCCGGTCGACTCCCGCCAGGTGGGAGACATCGCTGAAGGTACCGTCGCCGTTGTTGTGAAACAAGCGGCCCGGCCCATGCTCGGCCCCCACGAACAGGTCGACATTCCCATCGTTGTCGTAGTCGGCCCACGCCGCAGTCTGGCTGGCAACGGCGGGAAGAATGTTGATTCCGGCTTCGATGGTGACGTCCGTAAAAGTCCCGTCGCCATTGTTCCGCAGCAAGGAATGGCGCACCGGTGTCTCCCACGCCCCTCTCACCACGTAGAAGTCCATCCAGCCATCGTTGTTGTAGTCAGCCTGAAAGATGCTGAACCCACCGAGAAGCTTGGAAAGCCCCGCTTGGGCGGTCTGGTCCGCGAATGTTCCGTCCCCATTGTTATGAAAGTAATGCAATGCTTGGCAATGGTCTCCCGTAGAAATAATCAAGTCGAGAAGGCCGTCGTTGTCGAAGTCATCCATGATGACGCTTCCCGCCATGGCGAATACGGCGACTCCCAGGTCCGGCGCGACGTCCACGAATCGCCCGATGTCATCCTTCGATTCGAAGGCCGAGAGGGGTAATAGATGTTGCGGGGGCACGCCCTCCGGATATTTTCCCAGGGACATGAAGGAGAGATTCAGGAACCATTTTTCTTCCAGGTCGTGTGGCTCGTGCTCAAGGTATTGGAGGAAATCCTGTATGGCCTCCTCAGCATAAGTGCTTTCAGTGAATCGTGCTTCCGGCCGGAGTGGAAAGATCGAGCTCTGGGCATGATGGTGTGCCACCCAGTTCTCCACCTGCCCGCGGCGGAATCGGGTGATGCCGAGAATTTTCTCCAGCGCGACAGCCTGGTCTTTGAAACCCAGGGCGAGCGCCAGTTCACGGTCTGCCTGAAATTGATCGAGGGCCTTCTCCAGATTTCCCAGGAAGGAATAAATTTGACCCAGAATGTACCGGGCGCGCAGCACCATCTCCTGGATATCTCTCCGGTCGGAGTGTTGCCGGGCGGCGGCGATATACGCTTCGAGTTCTTGAATGGCGTCGTAAGGGGTCCGCGCACGCAGTTGGCAATTGGTTCCCAGATCCTGTTCGAATCCCGCGGGCTTCTCCGCGCTCCGAAAGTAATTCTCCACCTCTCCGCGTCCGCACACGTACGTGGCCCGTTCCAGCAGTTGGTAGGCGCTGAGTTGATTGATGGGCGGTGGAGCGGGGAGTGGCGTCGCGACCTGGCCACCGGGCCGAGGCGCGCCCTGGAGCGCATCACCCTCCAGGGGAAAAGCGGGCCCCATCGTAGTCGCGAGAAGGGACGAAGCGCCTTGCTTCAGGAAGGATCGGCGATTTACCTGATGGGCCATTCGAACCAGAGTCTCCGCTTTCACCCCTTCGGCATTTTGTGAAAGGGCACACTTCTCCATTTCGCACGGCATTATATAGCCAGTTTCAGGAGATTATTTCTGAATGTGTTCCTACGTGCCCCCCCCATAGGCGCTAGAATAAGCCACCCGTTGATTCGCCGCCTTCCTTCCCGCGAAGCGGGACACCGTGAATAGCCGTAGGTGAAACCTACGGAAACCGAAGGCGAGAAAGGAATTCGGCCCTGAAGGGGCCGACCTTTCCCACGGTCAACCCCGCCGGGGTTGAAGGGTCCATGGGGTTCTGCGAGCCGCAGGTTAAAACCTGCGGCTACCCACGGTTGGCCCCTTCGGGGCCGGACCGGAAATTGCTTAGTCTAGCGCCTATGCCCCTCACCGCCCGCCTTGCGATCCCCCCTCTCCCCCAAGGGGGCGAGGGCAGAAGGATTCTTACTTTTGCCTTTTGACATTTGCACTTTGCCTTTTGCCTTGTTCTTCCCCAGAGGAGTAGTGCACCTTAAGTGATCAGCCGTAGTCCTAGTGGAACCGCGGGGCAAGCTCCTGGCAAAGAGTGGAATCGATCTGGCAAGCCTGTTGGTAGTACTGCTGCGCTTTGGCGTTTTGCCCGGCGCGCAGGTAGAAGAGGGCAAGGTTCCCGTAAGGGGCGGAATATTTGGGGTCCAGGCGGATCGCCTCCTCGTAAGCGCGCACCGCCTCATCCGCACGTCCTGCTGCCAGCCGGGCGGTTCCCAAAAAGTTATAGGTAATTGCGGCGCGATAGCCCAGTTCAACAGCCTTCTCAAGAGCCGCAAGGCCCTCGGGGTATTGCCGCATGCGCACCAGGGTGACGCCGTAGTCGGAGTTCACCTTGCCCTCCTCGGGATGGGAAACCAGAACCTCCTTTTCCAGGTTTGACGCATCCGTCAGCCGGTTGAGCTTTTCGTAAGCACCGGCCATCGCTATTTTCACTACAAAATTCCGCGGGTTGAGTTCGAGCGCCCACTGGAACGCCTTTACCGCGCCCGCCGGGTCGCCACCCTCCAGCGCGGCGTGGCCCATCCCCATCGCCGCAAGGTCGTAGCGAGGATTGATCTCCAGCGCCCGGCGGTAATAGTCCATCGCCTCATGATATTGCCGCTGGCCCAGGGCGTTTTCGCCCATCAAGAAGGGTGGCAAGTAGGACTTGGGATCTTCCACCGCGGCCTCGCTGAGCAAAGCGTTGGATTCCCCCCATCGGCCATCCTCCGCCAGTTCCGTGGCGTGAATGACCCGCGTGTAGAACCTCACTCGGTCCTTCGGATCGGCTGCGCCCGAGGCATCCCCTTGGAGGGGTTCTGGCGCAGACCCGCCTACGTATCCAAGGGACCGCAGTTCACGCAACTTCTCCATGTCAAGGGTCGGGGAGGCTTGGGAGGGCGCCGCCGGGCGCGAGTAGCGCGCCTCCAGGGTGTGCATATTTTCCCTCAGCGTGGCGGCAATGCTGGGCTTTTCTCCCTGGAGGTTGTGGGTTTCCCCGGGGTCCGCCTCGATGTCGTAAAGCTCCTCGCGCGGGGCCTCAACGTAATGGTATCGCTCCGTCTCGATCCCGTGCAGCGAATGCCATCCAAAGGAGGTGCGCGGATAGAGCGACTCGGAATAGCCCTCGCGCGGCGCGCCCGCGGAGGGGGACCGCAGAAGTGGCAGCAGGCTGCGTCCCTGAAAGTTTGCGGAATCCGCGGCCGGGAATCCACACGCCTGGGTGAGCGTGGGAGCGATGTCCACTGTATTCACAACCTGGTCAATGGAATGCCGTGCGGGTTTGATATCCCCCGGCGGCTTCAGGATCAGCGGCACGTGCACGGTGGAATTGTAAATGAACAGGCCGTGCGCCTGCTCGCCATGTTCCCCCAATCCTTCACCGTGATCGCTCGCCAGCAGGATCAGGCTGGAGTCGTAAAGGTTGTGGGCCTGGAGAAAAGCCATCAGGCGCCCTAGTTGCTGATCCGCATAGGCGATTTCCCCCTCGTAGGGGTGCATGCGGAAGCGTGTTTTGAAAGGTTCCGGCGGTTCGTACGGCGTGTGCGGATCGTAGAGATGCAACCATAAAAAGAAGGAGCGGGAACCTTGACCCTCCAGCCAGCGCAAGGTGTGATCAACCGTCACGGAGCCGCGGCGCTCCAGGCGGGGATGCCCCGGGGACTTCTCATCCTGAGGATTGATCGCGTCATCATAAGTGTCGAAGCCGCGTTTCAACCCCCACATGGAATTCAGCACAAATGCGCTGACAAAGGCTGCGGTGGAATAGCCGTGCTTCTTGAACACTTCCGCCAGGGTGGGAATCCCTGCAACAAGTCCGGTCGTGGTCAAGTCTTCCACTCCATTCCACATGGGGTAAGTGCCGGTTAGGATTGCGACGTGCGAGGGCAGAGTGAGAGGGACCGGGGCGAGGGCGCGACGAAAGATCACTCCATCTCTGCCTAACTGGTCGGCCGTTGGAGTGAGGACGGTTCGATTTCCGTAACACCCCAGGTGATCGGCGCGGAGCGTGTCAATCGTAATCAGAATGACATGGGCAGGTGGTGGTTCTGCCCCGACGAGCCGATTTACGGATAGGACTGCGGCACAAGTCAGCAAGACACAAAGACTGAACGTCCGCATCCAGGGCGTTCGTGGGGCGTGCACAATCCCGGGTTGGGTGGAGCTGGCCATAAGTCCGGGATTAGTAGTTATTGTGCGTATTCGAACTAGGTTATCACCATTCGATTCGCTCATCACCAAGCGCTCTTCCTATCGGAACGACCCTTCAGGCCGATGGTGGGCCTATGGCCATTGATCAATAACAATTTTTTGTGGCAAGCATAATCTGGGAGGCATAGGATGACATACATTACGATATTTGTAAAAACACCAAAAAGTGGATACAAATAGCAGGCTGTCGCCCCCATAAAAACTCTTGACACTAACCGAACTCTTCGGCAAAATCTAAAACACTTTGGATACTGCGCCGGGGGGTTTTACTCTCCCCGGCATTATACTTGCGTCAAGACGGGTCTCGGCCGATGTTAGCACGGGCTCTTAGTTACAGGGCTCGTGGGATTAACATTCCCCTTTTCAACCTTCGGAGGTGATGAATGCGGCACCGAGCCAATAATATTAGATGTAGAGGTCCATTCTGGACCAGCCTTTTGCTTGTGGTGTTCACGGCATTGCTGGGCCCGTCACTGAGCATGGGCCAGACCGTCAACGCAAGTCTGACCGGTAAGGTAACCGACCCGTCGGGAGCAGCCATCCCTGAGGCAGCCGTCACAGCCACCGATGTGGCGACGGGGCAGTCTGCCAAGACCATGACTGACCCGACGGGTAGCTACAACCTTCCCTCTCTCTCTCCTGCTACTTACACTCTCACCGTGGAAAAGGCGGGATTCAAGACTTCGGTACAAACTGGGATCACGCTCTTGGTCGACCAAAAGGCCACTCTCAATGCTCAGTTGGAGGTCGGTAATGTCTCCACGCGCGTGGAAGTTAGCGGCGCGGCGCCTTTGGTCGAAACTGCGTCGGCGAGCGTTGGAACCGTAATCGGAGAGCGCGATGTGGTTGACCTCCCTTTGAACGTGCGGCGTTTTGGGGCGTTGGCCACCTTGGTTCCGGGAACCACCACGGACAATGGCGGGTTCGCCAACAACCAATTTGGCTCGCCCTTCAGCGAGGCGTCTTACACCGCGAACGGCGCCCGTTCCGCGAGCAACAACTCGATTATTGACGGCGTAGACTCGCGGAATATGACCTTCGGCGGCTTCTCCGTTTCGCCACCCCCGGACGCCGTGGAGGAATTCAAAGTCCAGACCAATATTTACGATGCGGCATTTGGCAAGACGGCCGGCTCCACCATCAACCTTGTCACCAAGTCGGGCACGAACGATTTCCATGGCGTTCTCTACGAGTTCGTGCGCAACGACATATTTGACTCAACGCCCGTCTTTCAGACATCGCTGCCCGAATATCGCCGGAACCAATTCGGAGGTTCGTTCGGCGGACCGATCAAGAAGAACAAACTTTTCTTCTTTGTGAACTACGAAGAGTTGCGCCAGATTCAGGGAGGGAGTTCCACGACGCTGGTCCCCACCGCGGCTCAACTTCAGGGCGACTTCTCCCATAACTACGCCGGGATTAGTTCGCTGACGGGAACGACCGAGAACCTCTGCGGACCGGGCGGACCTGCCAATCTCAACTACGATACGGGCCAACTCTTCGATCCCTCCACCTCGACGCTCTACAATTGCCCCAATGCCGCGGAAGGCACAGCTCCCGTTGTGATTGCCAACCCCATTCCGGGAAACATTCTATTCGGGGCCGGATCCACCCGGACATTAGACCCGGTAGCCGCGCATGCCCTTTCTTTCAATCCCTTTCCGGCGCCTAATCTCACCGGTGTTGCCGGTGCGAACTTCATTCAAAGCGCGCCCTTGCCCCTCACCCAGCATACGGGTGACCTCCGCTTTGACTACACCATTGGCCCGCGGGACCAGTTGATGGCTCGCTACATCATTGGTAACTCGTATGCCGTAAACCCTTACTCCGGATATGACATCCTGCCCAGCTTCGGCGATACGATCTACTTCCGCGGCCAGAACATGGCTGTGGGGTGGGTCCACACCTTCGGCGGCCACCTGCTGAACGAAGCGCATATCGGTTTCCAGCGCGACTATGACATCGCGAACTGCGAAAGCTGTCCGCGAGCGGCAGGCTTCCAGGAGGGCTTCGGCATCCAGAACTTCACCTCGGTATCGCCAAGTTTCGAAGGTTTCCCGATTTTCGGATTTAGTAACTTCTCGGATATCGGAGACTCCAACTACCGTCCCGTGATCAGCCCGGACATGGTGGAAAAGTACCAGGATACTCTGACCTGGACGCATGGCCGGCACACGGTGGTGATGGGCGCCGACCTCCAGTTCTACCAGATTCTGAGAGAAGCGGCGTCGTTTGCGCCCCACGGCCAGTTCTACTTCAACGGTCAGTACTCCTCCTTGTTCAGCTCCTCGTCGGCCGCCGTCAGCAGCAACGCCGACATGGCGGATTTCCTGCTGGGCTATCCCGACAACGCCGCAAGCACCATCAGGTATTCGGACACCAACCAGACCGGCGGCGGGTTCTGGAACGCGTACGTGCAGGATAATTTCAAAGTCAGCAGCAATCTGTCCGTCAACATTGGTCTCCGTTGGGAAGATCGCCGCTGGGCTACCGACAAGCGGGACAATTATCTGACCCTCTGGCCGACCAAACTTGCCTTCTCAGGGTCGGGAGATGCCTTGCTGGTCTCGGCGCTTCCGGCGGCACAGAATGACGCGCTCTGCACCAGCGCTGCCGATTCCTATCTGCACCTCAATGGCACTTTGGCGAGTCCCTGCCTGATTGCCACCAGCGCCCAGCGCAGTTCCTTCGGGTTTACCGGCCGCACGGCCCAAACCCTGATCTTCCCCGATAACAAGGATTTTGCTCCGCGGCTGGGCATTTCGTGGAGGCCTACCAGTTCCGATAAGGCGGTCATCCATACCGGCTACGGGATCTTTTACGACACGCCGAACATGAACAACCAGCATTTCGTCAACAACAATCCGGTGTTTTCTCCGTCGCAGTATTTCTTCACTTCCAGCGAGGCGCTGCCTACCGCTACCACGGCCAATATGTTCGCGGGTTCAGGCGGAATTCCGACCCTCAACAACCAGTTCGTCTCCCTGTTCGTTTCACCCTTCTACAAACCCCCGTACGTGCAACAGTGGAGCTTTGGCATTGAGTCGCAGATCAGCACCAACTTGGCAGTGGAAGTCAGTTACATCGGCGCCAAGGGAGTGCACCTGGGTGACCTGCACCTGCCCGCCAACCAACCCGAGCCGGGACCGGGGGCATATGGGCCTCGCCGTCCCTATCCCGACTTCGGGGAGATGCTCTATACCACTGCGGATGCGAGTTCGGATTACAACTCCTTGCAAGCGAAAGTTACCCGACGCTTCTCCAATGGTCTCAGCTTCCTTGCCTCATACACCTTCTCAAAATCGCTCGATGACAACGAGGGCGATGAGGGGTTTGGAGGCGGGTTTGGCAATGGCGATGCACAGGACGATAACCGCCCGTGGCTCGACTGGAGCCGCTCCTTCACCGATGCCCGCAACCGGCTGGTGTTCAGCTATATCTATGAAATACCGGTTGGCAAAGGCAGGAAATTCCTGAACAAAGGCGGGGTTGCCAACACCGTAATCGGCGGCTGGCAGGTCTCAGGCATCACCTCGTTCCAATCGGGATTTCCGTTCACGGTAATAACGTCTGGCTCCTTCTCCAACACCGGATCGGCCACTCCGCGGCCCGATCGGACTTGCTCTGGAAACGCGGCCCAGACGCTGGGGGCGTGGTTCAATACGAGTTGCTTCACGAACGCCCCTCTGCAGGCGGACTTAACAAACGGGATTTACAGCTTTGGGAATTCCGGTCGCAACATCCTGAGCGGCCCGGGCTTGAACGACTTTGACCTTGCGGCGATTAAGCATTTCAAGCTCGGCGAGCGTTTCAATTTGGAGTTCCGCGCAGAGTTATTCAACATGTTTAGTACCCCGAATTTCAGCTACCCCCACGCCAACCTCTCTGCGCAAGCCTTCGGATCGATCAGTGAGTTGAATCCCAACAACCTTGTTCAAGCTCGTCAGGTCCAGTTTGCTATGAAACTTAGCTTCTAGCCGGATTGGACGTTGGAATCGAATTGCGTGTCAGCCCTCCCGCTCGGCCGGCAACCCGGTCGGGCGAGAGGATTTTTCTTTTGGCACGCCCCTGAACGCCTGTTCAGCACCAGCCCGGCGCTCGGCGCGCCACCCCTCCTCATATGAGGAGGGGTGCGTTTTCAACAACTCCCCTCCTGATTCAGGAGGGGTGGCGCCTTGGGCGCCGGGGTGGTTGGCCGCGGTGGGGCGTTTTTCTGCACCCTGTTTAGCCCGGATTTCCCACCATGCCCGGACGGGGTGGTGGAGGGGCGTGGCTTTGCAGGCTGCAGAAAAACGCTTAAATGCTGTCATTCTGAGCGCAGCGAAGAATCCCGCTCTGCCGCTCAGGGTAAACTGCGCGAAGGATCTCGCTCTGAGTGTTTTCAAGGCAGTGCGGGATTCTTCCTCGGTCGCCGCGGCGACCTCCTCAGAATGACAGTGCCGACGGTTTCTTCTGCAGCCTGTTTAGGCCCGCCGAAATCCGGGCTAATTGTTAGCAGGATTGCCCGCGGCCGCGGGCTTGGCGGTCAGCTTTTTCACATTGTCCAGAACGCTGCCATCCCCTGGCTGAAGCCAGGCCCTGCTCACGCAAGAGTCTCTGATAGAATGGACTTTGAATCAACCCATTCCTTAACCAGAGGTGGGAAATGACGGCCACACACCCCTACGCGCAAATGCTTGGCGACCGCGATCCATTCGAGGTGCTCACCGAAACTCAGAAAAGCATTCCCGCCATCGCGCAGGCTCTCGGGCGTGAGGGTCTGAAGCGCAGCTACGCGCCAGGAAAGTGGACCGCCGTAAAGGTGCTTGCGCATCTCGCCGACTGCGAGATCGCATTCGGCTTTCGGGTGCGGCAGATTGTTTCGGAACCGAGCTTAGGGATTCAGGTCTTCGATCAGGACCAGTGGGCCCGGCGCTACGACGGCATGGACGGCATGGAGGCGGCCCAGACGTTTAAGGCCCTTCGCGCGTGGAACCTGTCGCTGTTCCATTTGCTGGACAAGAATGATCTGGACAAAGCTGCCACCCACCCGGAGCGCGGTCCGGAGAAGGCAGAAACCGTCATTCGCATCATGGCCGGACACACTCTCCACCATTTGGCGCAACTGGAAAGGATACTCGGCGGCGGCACGGCGTGATCCGCAGACTCTCCGTAGCCTCGGGCAGGACGGGGGAACTTCCCGGCCCGTGCCATCACCCCGCCGGCGACCCGAGTCCGGATTTCTCACCAAGTTTGGGCGGTCTCAGGATTTGCCGGAAGGACGGGGCTTTACAGACTGCGGAAAAACCCTACGATGCTGTCATCCCGAGCCCGTTCGCTGTCATTCTGAGCGCCGCGAAGAATCTCGCTCTGCCCGCTCAGGGTGAACTGCGCGAAGGATCCCGCTCTGAGCATTTTCAAGGCAATGCGAGATTCTTCCTTCGCAAGGCTCAGGACCGCCGCTGCTCCTCATGCAGAAACTCGACGCGTAAGTCCTTGGAATTCAGCAGGTGTAGCGCGAACCTGTTTTTTAGGTCCGCGGCACGTCCCCGATGGACAAGGAAAAGCCGCGGACCTAAAAAACAGGTCCGCGCTACCCTTCCTCGGCCCGAGTTTCTGCCTATCGTGGGCAGCCGAACGGCTGTCAATGCTCAGAATGACAGCGCTTTCGAGTTTTTCCGCAAGCTCTTTAGCTCCACAGTTACAAGGCCTTTCTGAATATTTTTGTGTCCTGCGCCCCACACAGCTTGCAGCCGCAAGGAGTGGTAGCGCAGGGCCCGCGCTCCGGCCCTGACGGGCCCGAAGTGGGCGGTTCGCGAACCGCCCCTACTTGAGATCCGAAATCTTCGCGCCCGCGCCAGGATTTCCTCCCGGCAGAGAAAAACCCCCAGGATGGGTCTGAGTCTACAATTTGTAGCCTCTGGGCTATTTCTGGTCTTGACAAAGATATTAACCTCATATATACTGGCCTCTGAGATCAGCGTCCGTTGGCTGGCGTGCAAGGCTGCGGACCTATACGACGGGTCGGGGCAACCCATCCAATAGAACTGTAGGCCGTGGGCAGAAAGCAGTAGGCAGTAAGCGGAAAGCTGAAGGCTGAAGGCTGAACGCTGATTGCCGGCCGCCAATCCCTAACGGGGCTGCTCCTTACGAATGCGCCGCGGAACTCGCGCCCACCCATGGCAATGCACGGCTCATGCAGACAGGGCAAGATTCCCAGTTTCGGGGAGTCCGGCGGGCCACCCATCTGCTGCTGATTTTTAAACGCCACCGGCGTCGATAGATGCATTAGAACAGGATGACGAGAAAAATGGCAACGAGCCTTTCCACGATATACTAGAAACAAAATGGGTTAGCGGTGAATGGCGAAAATCTTGCAAAATCTATATTATTGAAAATAAGATGGTTAGTCTATCCGCAGTTACGGGGTCGAGAAAAAAGGGGGGGTGAAAAAATAGGGCTAAGCTTCATTAAGTTATTGAAAACAAATATAGAAGAAATGCCCGTTTTTCGCCTTTCCACGATGTTGATGAAAACGAAGGAGTTAAGCCATTTCTTCCGGGGTGTTGCTGAAAATAAAGGTAGTTATTGGAAATCAGAGTTCCCGGCGGCGAGTAGCTGGAAAAGGCAAAACTCAAGAGCGGAAAGGCAGGCAGGGCGAGATCCTTCGCTGCTGCTCAGGATGACAGCGAACGGGCTCAGGATAATAGCGAGGCGCTCTGAGAATGACAGCCAAGTGGCCCCGCGAGGGGCCGTTCCAAGAATAGCCGCAGGTGCAACCTACGGACCCAGCGAGGCTGGAATCCCTCAACCCTGCAAGGCTTGACTTTGGGGGTCGTCCGGCCCCTCCGGGGCCGCAGGCCTTTTAGGCGTTGGCTTCCGTAGGTTGCACCTACGGCTATTCGCGGTGTTGCCCTCCGGGCGACTCGCTTCGCTCGTTGACTTGACGTACCCATACGCAAGGATGAGTCAGACATTTCCGGCAAGACTTGAAACGCCAACTGCTGTGTCGCGCGCAATCTGGCACCTGACACCTCGCTTGCAGGACTTTTCTACCCTACAATAGAACTCTGAACCGGGTCAGCCAAGCCCATGAGCAAAAACACACAAGTCGCTACCACCGATATCCAGAAGCGGCAGGCGAACATCAGCGTGCAGCGTTATTTTGAGATTTCCCTCCTGCTGATGCTCGCCACGGGGTTCTTTACGCTTGCCACCACGGGCAAGCTGGACGTTATCTCCATTGTCATGGTGTGTGGCGCGCTGGGCATTAAACTGTGGAGCTACATTCGTGGAGTTGATTATTCCATCGGCTCCAAAACCGTCACGCGGATTTCCATCTTCTACATATTCTTTTACGGGCTGGATTTCCTGATCTTCTCCACCGGCCCCAGCCCCATTGACCGCATGTTGGCCGCCACCGTCCACTTGGTGCTGTTTACCGCGGTCATGAAGATCTTTTCGGCGCGCACTTATCGCGATTACGGCTACCTGGCGGCGATCTCGTTCCTGATGATGCTGGCCAGCGCCGTCCTCACCGTCGGCACTGGGTTTCTGGCCTTCTTCATACTTTACGTGCTGTTCGCCATCTCCACTTTCATCAGCTATGAAATCAAGCGCGGAGTGGAAGCGGCGCGGCGGGCGCCCGAGGGACCCTTCCGTGTGCCCGCGCAGAACCGGCGGGCGCTGGAAAAGGCGTTGATGACTGCGGCGGCAGGCTTGGCCATGGGAATCTTTAGCCTTGCCGCAGTCCTATTTTTCGTCATTCCCCGCTACCATGCGGGATATTTGACCAACCTCTCGATGCAAGCCCAGAACATTACGGGGTTTTCTGAAACTGTCAATCTGGGAGACATCCGCAAAATCCTGCGCTCGCCCATGGTGGTCATACGCGTGATGCCGGAGAGCAATCTCCGGCTGTTTGCGGGCGTCAAATGGCGCGGGGTTGCTCTGAATAGTTTCAACGGCGAGAAATGGTTCAACGACAATGCCGACAGGATTTCCGTCCCGGCGGAAGGGTATCAACAATTCATCATTCCCGCTCCCGAAGGATGGGAGCACCGCCCCCACCATCCGCTGCGCTACCGTGTTCTGCGGGCGGCGCTTTCGACCGATGTGCTTTTCGCCGCCGCCGAGCCCCGGGAACTTTCCGGCGTGCGCTTGCTCAGCTTGGACGAAACCGGCTCGCTGCACATTGCGCAGAATCTCAGTGTTCCTTTCGCTTATGAAGTCGTTTCGGATACCGGTCTGCCTTCCCCGCGGGAATTGCGCAGCGCCTCCACACAGTATCCGCCGGAGATTCGCCTGGTTGATCTCCGCCTGCCTCACACCATCGACAAGCGCGTCAGCGAACTGGCTCACACGCTTACCGCTTCCGCCGCCAATAACTATGACCGCGCAACTATCATACAATCCTACCTGCGCAACAATTTCCAGTACACCCTGGACCCGCCCGCCATCGAGCCGGCAGACCCCGTGGGGAGCTTTCTCTTCCGGTCCAAGTCCGGCTACTGCGAGTATTTCGCCGCCGCCATGGCAGTGATGTTGCGCACCGTGAATGTCCCCGCGCGGCTGGTGAATGGGTTTCAGACCGGGTCTTATAACCGCATTGGCAAGGACTTTGTGGTGCGCGCTCGCGATGCGCATAGCTGGGTAGAGGTCTACTTTGCCGGCTACGGGTGGATTCCCTTTGATCCCACGCCGGCCGATCCCCATCCTGTGTTACCCGGCGAATGGGACGACTACATTGACACCGCGGCGCTCTTCTGGAATGAGTGGGTCATCAACTACGACTTCAGCCACCAGGTGCAGTTGGCGCGGGTAGTCGAGCAGGATTCGCGTGACTTCCAGCAGGTCTTTCGCCGCCGCACCGAGCGGCTCAAACGCCAGGGAATCCGCCTGGCCTTCCGCCTGGAAGGCTGGCTGATGTCTCATAAGACGCTCGTCCTGGGGATCATGCTCGCCATCCTGGCGGGCTTGATTCTAACCGACAAATCCGGGACGCTGGCGGAACTGCGCTTCCGCTGGGCCTGGAGGTTTGCCCGGCGCGACGCGGAACTGAACCCGCGCGAGGCCACGCTCACCTATCAGCGCCTGCTCGATGCTTTACAGAAGAAAGGCTTTCGAAAAGCCCCTGCCCAAACACCTCGCGAGTTTGCTTTTTCCTTTCTCGGTACTCCGTGGGGTCCCGGTGTGATGGAATTCACGAAACTTTACAACACCCTGCGCTTCGGACAAGCCGCCGTTTCCCTCGCCCGCCTGCGCCAGATTTTGGAGGACATGGCGAGAGGTAAATAAGCAGTGGCTCTGCTCGCGAAGAAGGGTAGCGCGAACCTGGTTTTTAGGTCCGCGGCTTTTCCTTGTCCATCGGGGACGCGCCGCGGACCTAAAAAACAGGTCCGCGCTACGCCTGCTAAATTCCAAGGACTTACGCGTCGAGTTTCGGCAGAGGAGCAGTGGCGAAGGAAGAATCTCGCATGGCCTTGAAAATACTCAAAGCGAGATCCTTCGCGCAGTTCACCCTGAGCGGCAAGCGAGATTCTTTGCTGCGCTTAGAATGACAGCGAACGGGCTCAGGATGACAGTATCTTAGGGTTTATCCGCGGCCTGGTCCGCCCCATCGACCCACCGGCCCCCTTAGGGCGTCCACGCTTCGTGGGAAATTTTACGCAAGAACTGTAGGCTCTAATTGCGAAGAACATGGGAAAGAACACGCGTTACAAGGCGGTTGACCGGGGTTCAGCGATGCTCGGGCTCGCTTCCCGACTCACTTCATCAGTTCCAGCCAATACGGGTCGTCCGACTCTCCATAGGTGCGATAGCGAAAGCCCTCCAAGCGGGGCGCCACGATGCGCCGCCAATCGGTGGGGTCGGTCCAGAGCACAGAGCGCGGCGCCATGGCCTTCACCAAATCGTTCAGGTCCCAGTGGAGTGCGAAACCCGGAATCACCGCGTCGTGCAGATCGCGGGTGAAGGGGACATCGAGCGCCGCGCGCAGGCTGTAGGGAGTCTGGTCGAGCCAGATCTTGCCAATGCGCGGGTCGATGGCGGCGGCCATCAACAGCCACACGCCCTGCACCTCACGCGCCGCGGCGCGCACGTGGCCGGCATCAACGTCAGGCCGGTCGGCAAGCAGGTCCACGCCCCGCATAATATCGCCCGCGCGCAAACCTGCCATATTCTTTCCCACCACCCAGGCGCGAATGTTCTGCTTAGTGGCGGATTGGTCCTCCTGCGACTTGGGCAGCGGCACTCCCCGCGGTTCCAAATTCAACACCACAAGGTTGTGCGCGGCCAACCCCGCGGCCACGGCGGCGGGCAGACCGACCAGCAGGACTGCGGGCTTTTGCCCCGGCGCGTTGGGGGCGTACAAAGTCGCAGTGATCTCCAAGGACGGCTCGACTTGGAGGGCCAGTTCCTGGGTGCGGAAGACGTCTCCGGCAGTGTCGTTCACCACCCGCACCGAGGGCGCGTGGCCCGCGGGACTGCCGGCCCACTTGTGAATTTCCGCCTGCAACTGTTCCGTGCTGCCCTGGCTCAGCCTTTGGTGGAAACCTTCCGAAATGACTTGATAGATTTGCCGGCCCCCCACTTGGCCTGTCTCCGAGGCGAGGAGATCGAAATCCGGCGCCGGCTCAAAGGGCTCTTCACGGAAGTTACCTTTCCCGTCCTTCAACCAGCGAATCATCCACTCGTAGATGTCCTCACGAACCTCCAGCGGTATGCCGTGCGGCCCTGGGCCGACGGCCCAACTGATCTTATTTTCGGCGTTGAAAATCCGGTACCAGTCCAAAGCTTCCTGATAGGCATGCCGGGCGCCGTCGATGGGAAAGAAATCGCCAACCGTGGATACGGCAAGCCAGGGTTTGGGCGCGAAGAGCTCGACGTAATCGGGCACGTCGAGGCCGGAGGAAAGGAAATAGGGAAAGCTCTGTTCCGAATCGCCGGTGGGTCCCGCGAAGAGGTAGTGCCACGTGTTGGTGTAGCAGGCAGGCGCCGCCACCTTCACGCGCGGGTCGAGCGCCGAGATGTAAGTCGTCAGGGTTCCACCCCCCGAGCAGCCGGTGACGCCAATCTTGTCAGCATCCACTTCCGGAAGGCTCACCAGGTAGTCAAGCGCACGCTTGGCGTCCCAGATGCAGTAGCGCGCAAAGTTCTCGCCGGCCAGAATGCTCTGAGCGCCAGCTTGAAAATGCTGGTCGGTCGAGCCGCCGATCAGCGAAGCCCCGATGCGGGAATCGTATGCCTGCTGGCGCTCTCCTTGGCCGATGGGGTCGTACGTTAACACCACAAAACCTTTCATGGCCAAATTCGCGTCCATAACCTGCTCTCTAACCTTGCCTTCTTCCCAGTGGCCCATCGGCCGGAGCACGCCCGGGTGCTTGCCGCCCTCTTTGGGCAGGTAAAGGTTCGCCGCGACATAGAATTGGGGAAGACTCTCGAAGATGACCTTCTCGATGATGTAACGCGGACGGTCGATCCGTCCCGTCACGCGCGCATTCAGCGGCCCACTGTAGATTGGAAGCCCACCCAGCAACTCCAGGATTTTGGCGCGCACCTGCGCCTGGCGAGCTTCTGCTTCGGGCACGGTGTGAATTTTTGCCAGCGCGGCCTCACGATCGGCGAGTTGCTGTTGCGCGATGCCGTCCATCCAACGCAGCAAGCTGTCGTCCGCCGCAAGCAAGGGCGCCAGGCTGAGGACGTAAATCAACAGGAGCTTTCTTAGCATGGAAATCCAATTTCCATATTCTTGGGATCGCATAAACCGCACTCCTTCTCGACCGCAGCCAAATAGCGCGCCCTATCGAATAGGCCCGCAGCTCGTCTTGTCGCTCACCCGGCCCTTCAACCCGGTTTCCGTCTTGGGCCCTTGGATTCCGGCGATTATACACCCACCGCCATGACGACACTGGCCCCCGCGAAAGCAGCCCGGGGGGCCATTGGCGCATCTGTGACCCGCTGAACGGGACAACCCAACCTCGCGACCTTCGCCAAAGGGCCTGCCTGCGGCCAGACACTCCTTGTGGACGCGCTGAGCCCCGCCTGAATCCTTCCCTGCCGTGCATCCCGGCAGGAAGTTTCCTTCTCCAATGGATGGGCGCCAATGGGTGGGTCCATTCGCCCTCCCAGCGGGGATGAATTACAATAGCGTTTTGAACTCCGGGGAGGAGACAACTATGCCTCAACACGAGCGTGTGCAGTGGGCCAAGCTTCGAGTCGGCATCCTGGTGATTGTCAGCGTGGCCATTTTTGCCATCGCGGTTTTCTTCATCAGCGGCCAGGAAGGATTTTTCACCCGCCATTACACTCTTACGGCCTACCTCTCGAGCGCCGGGGACCTTCGCGAGGGCGCCCAGGTGCGGCTGGCCGGCATTTCCGTGGGCAGCGTGATCAAGATCCGGATATCTCCTTACGCCGATAAACAGCGTGCCGTGGAACTCGACTTGAAGATTGCGCGCACCTACCAGAACGAAATCCGCGCCGACTCCGTGGCCTCGGTGAATACGGTCGGGCTGCTGGGCGATAGCTACGTGGACATTACCCGCGGCACGGGCGCCCAGGAACCGATTGCCGACGGCGGAACGGTGAAGACTGCGGAAAGAGCTGACGTCGCCGCGGTCATGCAAAACTCCAATCAGGTCATCATGAGCCTCAATACCCTATCCGCTAAACTCGAAGACATCACTACACAAATCCATTCCGGCAAAGGATCGGTGGGCAAGCTGATTTACGATCAAACCCTCTATAACAAGATGGACTCCACCCTTTCCGGCGCGCAGACCCTGGTGGATCGCGCCGATCGCGGCGAAGGAACCATCGGCAAACTCATGGTCGACGAGACTCTTTATAACCGCACCTTAGCTACCCTCGACCGCCTGGACCAAGTCATCGATGAAGTTCAACATGGGAACGGGAGTTTGGCCAAGTTCATCTCCGATCCCGCTGCTTACAACAATCTCAACCGGCTGATGACGAGTGGCAACACCTTGATCGATGGCGTTAATCAGGGCCACGGCACCCTCGGCAAGCTGGTCAAAGACGAGCAATTCTACGACCGCATGAACTCCACCCTTGCCCACTTGGATACCATTACGAAGCGCATCGACCAAGGCCAGGGAACGCTGGGAAAACTCTCGACTGACGCCACACTCTTCAACAACTTGAGCGAAAGCTCCCAATCCTTAAAAGAGTTTTTGGCGGACTTTCGCAAGAACCCCAAGAAATACTTGAGCATCAGGGTGCATGTCTTCTGAATCGGGTGATCTGATGGTCGGGTGATCGGGTGACTAAATAGGCGTGATTTCCACATCATCGGGTCGGGCGAGCATCCAAACAACCGATCACCGGATCACCCGATCAACGGATCTTCGGATCCGTCTGCGGCGCGTGGCGCGAAAACATCTCCTCGATCACATCGCGATATTTCTCTTCCACCACTCGCCGCTTCACCTTTAAGGTTGCGGAGACTTCGCCCTCCTCCATGGATAGCTCGCGCGGCAGCAAAGCAATCTGGCGAATTCTTTCGTGAGGAGGCAACCAGCGTGTGGTTTCGTCCACAAGCTGCTGCATGAAAGCACGGATTTCCGTATGGGCCACCAACTCTTCGCGGGTCTGAAAGGTAATCCCGTGTGCCCGCGCATGGGCTTCCAACCGCGGGAAAACCGGCGCTACCAATGCACCCACAAACTTGCGTCCGTCACCCAGCACTACGATTTGGTGAATATAAAGATGACTCTGAAAGAGGTTTTCCAGTTTTTCCGGGGAGACGTATTTGCCCCCCGAGGTCTTGAAGAGGTTTTTCTTGCGGCCGGTGATGCGGAGGTACCCTTCTTCATCCATCGCTCCCAGATCGCCCGTGTGAAACCATCCATCGAGGAAGGCAACACGGTTATCTTCATCCAGATGGTAATAACCGGGCGAGACGTTAGGCCCTTTCACCAGAATTTCCCGACCCGACCCGCCTTCCAGATCGTGATTTTCTTCCCCGAACTTGACCTCGACGCCTCCGATCAGAGGGCCGACGGTTCCGAGCTTGGTGTGACCGGGATAATTGATGGCAATCACGGGTGCGGTTTCCGTAAGGCCGTAGCCCTCATACACCGGCAGGCCCATGGCGTGGAAGAATTCGGCCAGTTCCCGCACCAGCGGAGCGGCGCCGGAAGCCAAGATCGCAATGCGGCCACCCAGTTGCTCCCGTACCTTGGAAAAGATCAACCGGTTAGCGATTGCATGCATCAGGCGCAACCCCAGCGGCAAGCTCTGGCCCTTGAGGCGATAGGGAAAGGCCTGTTTTCCCACTCCCAGAGCCCAGTTAAAGATTTTCTGCCTCGCCGGCGGCGCGGCGCGGACGACTTCCATGACGCGATCATGAATCTTTTCAAGCACGCGGGGAACCACGCCCACCAAGGTGGGCCTGACCTCGCGCAGATTCTGCGGAAGCGCATCCAGGTTCTCCGCATACGCGATCGACACACCCGTCCACATACAAAGGAAGTCGAGCGTCCGCTCCAGAATGTGGGACAGAGGCAGCAAGGACATGCAAGCATCATCGCGAGTCAGGGGAAAAAGCTTGGCGCACTCCAATACGTTGGAAACAATATTGGCGTGTGTCAGGATGACGCCTTTGGGCTTGCCCATAGTGCCGGAGGTGTAAAGAATCGTGGCCGTGTCCTCGGGTTGCGCGGCCGCTGCTTTGGCGGTGAATAACTCCACGGCATTGCTCATTAAGCCCAGTTCCAGCGCGATGCTGCCCTCCCAACATTCCGCACCCGTTCCTTGCAGCTTCGCGCAATCCATGGCTAGAACGAGTTTCAGATCCGGCAGGCGGGGCCGCACATTCACGATCTTGGCAAGCTGCGGTTCCGTCGCCACCACAATTCCTTTTGCCCCGGAATCTCGCAGGATGTACTCGATGTCAGGTTCTAGCAGGGTGGTGTAAATCGGCACGGGAATAGCACCCATGCCCAGCAGCGCATAGTCCGTCAGTGCCCATTCCACGCGATTCTCGGAGAGAATGGCCACCCGGTCGCCGGATTCAATGTGCAGGCGGCTCAGCAGCGAGGCCAACGCCGCCACCTTGCGTAAAGCCTCCTGCGAAGAAACGCCCTGGTATCGTCCTTCGCTCTTAAACAGGAAACAGTCCGGCTTGCCATACTTGGCAACCGCCTTGAGGAACAGTTCGTTGAGGGTTGTGATTTCGCTCGCGCCCATGCCGTTGTGAGAGTCTATCACTTTGCCGCAAAAATCCAAGGCCATCTTAGCAGAATCGTTTGATCGGGTCATCGGGTGATCGGGCCAAAGGGTGATTGAGTGATCGGAGGATTAGGCAATTTGCGATTTTCGAAATCAGCAAATTGATTCGCCTTCTTCCCTGACATTGCCGATAGCCGATGTGGGGAAGTGTGTCACGCCGAGGGTTAGGCAGCCAGCACGGCACGTTTCGGCGCCTTCCCCAATAGCTCGCTTCGCTGTCATCCTGAGCATGGACAGCCTTGCGGCTGCCCATGATAGCCAGAAACTTGACGGGAAGAACCCATCACCAACCTGTCATCCTGAGCAGCAGCGAAGGACCCCGGTAATCTGCGGGGTTTCATGAACCGGGCAAACTACGGGGGTTCTTCGCCCCAAAGGCGGGCTCAGAATGACAGTTTGAGCGACGATGAATCGAAAAGACTTATGCGTCGAGTTTTTGCAGAGCAGCAACGAAGGGTCTCGTCCGGGATCCACACTCCGGCGGCTACAATTTATGCAGGGCGCGCTCGAATCCGGGCAGAGCGCGTTCAATCGAGGCACGCGGAGCCGTGAGCGATAAGCGGAAGTAGCCGCTCCGTCCAAAACCCGAGCCCGGCACGGCCAGGATGCCCTCGTCCATCAGGCCGCGCACAAAGGCCAGGTCATCGGATATCGGCGCCTGGGGAAACATGTAGAAAGTTCCCTGTGGTTTTATGACCTCATAGCCGATGCCGGCAAGACCGTTCCAGAGCAGATCGCGTTTTTCCTGGTAAGGGCGAGGGTCAGTCTTGAGATCTGCCACTTCCACCATGACCCATTGCCAGATGGCGGGAGCATTGATGAAACCCAGTATCCGGTTGGCGAAGGTACATGCGTCGCGCAGCGCCTCCAGCTCCGGCAGGCAGGGCGAGAGGGCCAGATAACCGATGCGCTCCCCAGGAATCGCCAGCGCTTTGGACCATGAATAGGTCACCACGGTGCGGCGAATAAGCGCGGGAATCACCGGTAGCGTCAGCCCATCGAAGATCAGGGATTTATAGGGCTCGTCGGAGATGACCGTTACGGGATGATCCAGCCCGGAAATCAAAGCATCCAAACCCCGCAGGAATTCAGTGGAGTAGACCGCGCCCGTCGGATTGTTGGGTGAATTAAGGATGATCGCCTTGGTGCGCGGGGTGATGGCGGCGGCGATGCGCCCGAGGTTGGGTTGGAACCTGTCATCGGTATCAACCAGCACCATGCGGCCGGCGTGGTTCTCAATATAGAACTGATATTCGGGAAAGAAGGGAACCATGATGATGACCTCATCGCCGGGATCGAGCAGCGACTTGAGCACCACGTTGATGGCGCCCGCTGCGCCCACCGACATCAGGATGTGATCTGCGGTGTAAGCGAGGCCCGTTTGCCCGGAGAGTTGCCGGGCAATAACTTCCCGTACCGGGTTGAAGCCCGCATTGGGCATGTAGGCGTGGCTGCGGGGCGCATTCCTATCAATGACCCGTCGCAGTGCCGAGATCACCTCTTCCGGTGGTTCGCCGTCGGGGTTCCCCAGAGTGAAATCAAAAACATTCTCTTCCCCGCGCTCGCGTTTCATCCGGGCGCCAATCTCGAACATTCGCCGGATCCAGGAGGCGTGCTCCATCTGTTCCGCAATAACTCTGCCTATGCTCATGGAAGATCTCAAGATCAAGGGAATCGCCGGGGCGCGGGCGGAACAAGTGGCTCCAGCGACTCGCCGTTTCGCGGGTAGCACCTTCATTTCTCGAAGCGCCTGTAGACTTCTGTACTTCCCACGATCTTGATGCCGGCTGATTGAAGTTGCTCAATGGCCGCATCGGGGTTATCGAACCGGAAGATCATAACAGCAGTGTCGCCGCGCCCGTACGTAAACGCGTACATGTACTCGACGTTAATGTCGGTCTGCTCGAAGATACCTAGCAATGCAGCCAGACCTCCGGGCCGGTCAGGCACTTCCACTGGCACCACTTCCGTGACGTCGACGACGTAGCCTGCTTCCCGAAGCAGTTGAGCACCCTTCTCCCAATCGGAAATGATGAAGCGGAGAATGCCAAATTCCTCCGTGTCGGCCAAGGTCAGGGTCCGGATGTTGATGCCGGCTTCGGCCAGGAGCCGACATGGTTCCGTCACCTGGCCCGGCTTGTTCTCCAGGAAGAGCGAAAGCTGATGAATCTTCATGGGCACTCTCTCCTTGAAGCTCCGCCTACCGGGGCCGTAACCGGAGGGTGGAGCTTCGCAGGCTGCGGAAAAAGCTCGTTGGCACTGTCATTATCAGCACAACCACTTTATCTCGTTGTCAGCACCACCCCGGCGCTCGGCGCGCCACCCCTCCTCATCTGAGGAGGGGAGTTCTTT
>JBEKQO010000019.1:0-65729 GCA_049519635.1 Terriglobia bacterium
GGCTTTTCCTTGTCCATCGGGGACGTGCCGCGGACCTAAAAAACAGGTCCGCGCTACGCCTGCTGAATTCCAAGGACTTACGCGTCGAGTTTCTGCAGAGGAGCCGCAGGCGGTCCTGAGCATCGCGAAGGAAGAATCTCGCATTGCCTTGAAAACACTCAGAGCGCGATTCTTCGCGTAGTTTACCCTGAGCGGCAGAGCGAGATTCTTCGCTGCGCTCAGAATGACAGCGAACGGGCTCAGGATGACAGCATTGGAGCGCTTTTCTGCAGCCTGTTTAGCCCCACCGCGGACAAACACCCCGGCGTCCAGCGCGCCACCCCTCCTGAATCAGGAGGGGAACGGTTAAAGAACTCCCCCCCTCAGATGAGGAGGGGTGGTGCGCTCAGCGCCGGCGTGGTGCTGACATGGGAATAATGGGGCGGCGTCGACGGCGTCCAGTGCCAAGTGACCCGGGACAAGATAAGGGCAAAGCCCCAGCACGGAAAGGCCGGCAGCGCCGACCGCCAATCCCCCCTCGTGACACACTACCCCATATCGGCTATCGGCAGTTTCGAATGAGAGGATGAATCAATATGTTGACTTCGAAAATCGCAAATCGCCAATTACCCGATGACACGATGGCCCGATCTCAAAAGCAGTGGCGCGTGGCGAGCGATCCGCGACAAGAATAACCCAATGTCTGAAGAGGGGAAACCGCGGGGGGGCCGGCGGCCAAACCCCAGCGTGACATACTTTCCCTAATCGGTTATCGGCGAAAACGCGAACTACGTGAGGAAGAACCACCCCGCCGGAGCGCCTATGCGCAATCCGTCGGGGCGGCCACACTACCCCTTATCGGTAATCGGCAGTTTTGAAAAAGGAGATGAATCAGTTTGCTGACTTTAAAAATCACAAATCGCCAATCACCCGATGGCTCGATCGTCCTGCACCCTAGAGCCGTAAGGAGTGACGTGGAAGGCATGAAGGTGAGGGGGCAGGCAGGGCGGGATCCTTCGCTGCTGCTCAGGATGACAGCGCAACAACCGGCGGAATCGCAGCCTGCCCCGGTCTTTACCTTCGGCTTTTGCGTTTTGACTTGTTCTAGCCCCCCTGGCATGGTGGGGTGGAAGTGAAACGGGCAATGCGGAAAATGGGAAAAACGGGCTGAACCGACGGTCAGTCCCCCCGCGTGACACACTACCCCGTTTCGGCTATCGGCTGTTTCGGATGAGAAAATGAATGAGTTTGCTGAATTCGCAAATCGCCAATCACCCGATGGCACGATGGCCCGACGGCACGATCATCCGATCTGCCAATTGCCCATCGACTTGTTGAGCAATCCCGGTTAGCATCATGGGGATTTGACTAGAGGTGGAATCATGAAGCCATTGTGGACAAGAGTTGCATACGCATTAATAAGCGTCTACCTGCTTGCGGGGCCGTCCGTCCGAGGGCAACAGGAGCCGGCGGGAAAGCCCTTTGATTTGATCGAATGGAACGGCGGGAAGTTTGTCTATGGCGCGGATTACTATCCGGAGGCTTGGGACGAAAGCCAGTGGGAGAAGGACGCGGCCATGATGCAGGAGGCCGGAATCAACTTCGTCCGCATGGGGGAATTCGCCTGGGTGAAGATGGAGCCGCAGGAGGGACACTTCGATTTCACCTGGCTCGATCGTGCGCTCAAGGTGCTGAACGCCCACGGCATCCGGGCGGTGCTGGGAACCCCCACCGCCTCGCCACCCGCCTGGCTGTATGCGAAGTACCCCGACATGGCGGCGATGGACGCGAGTGGGGTGCGTTATCGCTACGGTTCACGCCGCAATTATTGCCTTCACAACACTGATTTCGATGCCGCCACCACGCGGATTGTTACCGCCATGGCGGAACATTTTAAAGATCATCCGGGAGTGCTTGGCTGGCAAATCGACAACGAACTGGGAGGTCCGAAGTGCTACGATCCCGCGAGCCATGCCGCATTCCAAGCATGGTGCCAGCGCAAATATCACACCCTTGAGGCGCTGAACGCTGCCTGGGGTACAGTCTTTTGGGGCCACACCTACCAAGCCTGGCGGGAAATCCCTTTGCCCTGGAATACACTTTACGACACTTCCAACCCCAGCCTGGCCCTTGATTTCGACCGCTTCTGGAGCGACTCGACGCACGCGTATCTCGACCTTCAGACGGCGGTTCTGCGCAGAATTGCTCCCCGCCAGCCTATTACTCACAACGAAATGGGGATGTTTCCGGATATTGATTACTACGATTTGAACCGCTCGCTTGACTTCGTGGCCTGGGACAACTATCCGATGTTCGGAAAAGACTACTCGCAGTATACCGGGGCAGGGTTGGACCATGACCTGATGAGGGGATCGAAGGACAATCAGAACTATATGATCATGGAGCAGCAAGGCGGCGCGGGGGGCTGGTCAGTGTTTTTTGGACGGCAGGCGCCGGCCGCTCTCTATCGCGTTTGGGCCTACCAATCCATCGCCCACGGCGCGGATGGCATCTGCTATTTCCGTTGGAGGACCTCCCGCTACGGTACGGAGCAGTATTGGGAAGGAATTCTCGACCAGGACAGCTACCGCAATTCCCGCTATGTCGCCGTGGCGCAAACCGGTAAGGAATTGGCGCAGCTCACGCCGTTAATCCATGGATCGAAGGTGGTGTCGCCTGTCGCCATGCTGGTGTCCCCCGATTCCCGTTGGGCACAGCAAATTCAGCCGGGAGTGGAGGACTTTCAATACGACCGCCAACTGCACGACTTCTACGATGCCTTTCGGCGCGCGGGTGTGAGTGTAGACGTCGCCTTCCCACCGAGCGACCTTTCCGCGTACCGCATCGTCGTGGCGCCCGCACTTTACGTGACCGATCCAGCCCTCACCGGCAAGCTCCACGCCTTCGTGAAGAACGGCGGCACGCTGATCCTCACGTTCCGCTCGGGCGTCAAAGATGAACACAACGTGGTGACCGACCAGACGCTTCCCGGCCCCCTCGCGGATATCGCCGGCGTGGCCATCCACGAATTTGATCCCCAGCTTAACGAGGAGCAAGAGGTGGTGGGGCCCGGCGAATCGAGTTTCCCTACGCGCACTTGGTCCGACATCCTCGCTCCCACCACGGCAAAGGTCTTGGCCATTTATGGCAAGGGTTACTACGCCGGCAAACCGGCCGTCACTGAGAACAGGGCGGGAAAAGGTTGGGTCTATTACGTCGGCACCGAATCAAAATCGCCTTTCTTTTACGACCGCATGATTGCCCTCGCCGCCGGGAAAAGTCTTGTGGCGGTGAACGAAAAGATCCCCGCGGGCGTAGAAGTGGCGGTCCGCCAAAAGGCGGGCAAGAAGATCATCTTCGTATTGAATTATACCAGTATGGGTCAGACGGTCCCTCTCGATCAGGCTTACCAAAACGCCTTAACCGGCGAGACGGTGCCGATGGATGTGCAGATTCCCGCGTATGAAGTGAAGGTGCTTACCACGCCGTGAAGGCGCGTATCAGGAGAAGGCTGAAGTATGACGGCAATGGTCCTTTATGCTTTATCCTTCATACTTCACCCTTCAGACTTCATCCTTCATACTTCAGCCTTCGCCCTTTATCCTTTACTGCCAAAGTAGGCGCGCAGGAGATAGGAAATTCCCATCAGCAGCAGGAGGATATTAGCCGCCAGGAAGAGGTGCTGCTTAACCCGCTTGTGCAGGCCGGCGGCCCACGACAGCAAACACAAGGTAAACAACGCCGCGCCGTAATAACCTACCAGACCCCCAACGAAAAACGGTACCGCGTGAGCGTAACCATTCTGGCGGCCCTCGGCGAGAATGGGGCCGGCAATGGTGAGCCAATAGACCCACGTGCCCGGCGAGGCTACCTCCGCCAGCAAGGCGACAGACACACTGGCATAGCTCAGCGCGGGAGAGTCCGCCATTTCGTGTTGCGTTTTGCCCCGTTGTTCCCAAAGCGCATAACTGGCGAAGCCGATCAGGGCTACGCCCCCAACGTAGGCGACGTAATGCGCAATTCCGGAAGGGATAAGACGATAGAAGAGAGTGGTCACCAACAACAGACAACCGTCAACCAACAGCGGCGCGCCAACAAGCACTCTCAAGGCGCGCGCCCAGCGGCCCAGCGCCACCTGCGAGAGCGCAATCATGTGCAACGGACTGGGAACCAAGCCTCCCACAATTCCCATCCCAGCGCCAAGTATGAGCAGGTCCATAAGTATGTCCCGCGATGTTATGCGGTTGAGCCGGGAATGTAAAGTGCGCGAACACAAGAACTCTGATCCGATGAGCCAGGGTTCCGCCAAAGTCGCAGGCGTGGCATACCACCATGGCCATGAATGCATCGCCGCGAAGAAACCCCTCACCCCCCGCCTTGCGGTCCCCCCTCTCCCTAACGGAGAGGGAGAGAAATCAAAATCACAGCCCTCTCCCAGGGGAGAGGGCGCCCGACGGAGGAGGACAGGGGAGTGGTCCCTTTCGACCCTATTAGACTTTGACGGTGCCCTGTCCAATGAGCAATTACGGTTGCGCCGGCGAGGCGATTGACCTCAGAATACCTTCGGCCACTCCGGCGTCTGGCGCCAGCGAGGCTCGGATATCCATGGCTTTGCCACCGAAAATTCTGATCTTGTCACTGCCGCATGGCGCCGCGCATCAACGCGCCGCCAAAGCTTTGCGGCAGGCTTTCGCCACCCTCCGCCCCGACGCGCGGGTGGAGGTGATCGACACCCTGCAACACTGCACCGCATGGTTCCGGGCTTATTACAACTCCTACGTGATTCCGCTGGCGATTTGGCCGGGACTGTGGCGCTGGATTGAGAACCGGCAGCACCAGTCAGAGTCCACCAGCCCCGGCTGGGTCTACCGGCGCGGGGCCCGCCCCCTTTTCCGCTATCTGCGGGATTTCGCCCCCGATGTGGTGATCGCCACAGAGGTGGGGACGTGCGAGCTCGCGGCGATGCATAAGCGCGAATCGCCGGCGAACTTTTTGCTGGTGGGCATCGAGTTGATGGACTTCAATCGCGCCTGGATCCAGCCGGAGGTTGACCTTATCCTCACCACGCATGTTGATCTCGCCGCGGAACTGGTAGCCGAGGGAGCCTCCCCCGGCAAGGTGGTGACCACCGGCCAGCCCATCGATCCCCTCTTCGCTTCCCTTCCCGACCGCCGCACGGCGCGCGACAAGCTGGGAATCAAGCCGGACGCGGTTCAGCTCTTGATTCTCTTCGGCGGGACGGGATACGGGAACCCGGAGCGCATTCTGGCCGAGGTCGCCGAGGTGCAGCGCCCGCACCAGATCGTCCTGGTCACCGGCCGCAACCAGCGCCTGGAGAAACGGCTGCGCCAAGAGTTGGGGAGCCTGCCCCACGTGCGCGTGTTGGGGTGGGTGGACAACATACAAGAGTGGATGGTCGCTTCTGACCTGATGATCAGCAAGCCCGGGGGCGGCACGCTGAATGAAGGCTTTGCCTGTAGCCTGCCGATGCTGGCCTTTGATCCCCTGCCCGGAAATGAGGAGCGCACCTGCCGCTGGATCGAAAGATGGGGGGCGGGAGTTTGGATCAAGAGAACGGAGGACCTCGCGCCCAGGATTCAATCGCTGCTGGGGGACCCGGCCCAGCTTGCCGCCCTTCGCCACCAGGCCGGCGCTTTGGGTCGCCCCCACGCCGCGCGCGATGGAGCATTGGCCATCCTGGATTTTCTATCCCGAAGTGCCCAACCTCCCACGAAGGCCTAAGACGAATCCGCTGCCGGCAATCTCGCTCCGCGTCGCGCGACAGAATCGCTTCACATGCAAACGCTGGTATAAGCACTTTCCTTTCATCAACATATCGGCATTCCGTCGCCCCGCCTGGTTTTGGCGTAAAACAAGTCACTTGTTTTCTGCAAGTTATCGGCCTAGGGTGGATATGAGGCCTTTATCTTCAATTTTGCGCCCTTGTATCGCACTATCTCTTTGAGTTTCATCAACTCATCGGCATTATGGCTAAGTCATTCATTTTCAATAACTCATCGGCATAAGACATTTTGTCACTTTAATCGTCTTTTGTTTTCAATAAGTTATCGGAATCGACCTTCATTTTGATACTTTTTTGTGTGCGGGCTCCCTTTCCGGTTTTCATGGACAAATTGGCAGTCCGCCGCGCTCGTAGTCAAGTCCCGGGGGGGTGCTCCAACCCTGCCCACGTTAGCGGCCTCGGTCTGGAAGTAAACCCGTTTCCGCTCTCCCTTCCGCAAGGAGCGGCGATCCTCGTATCGATAGCAGCGCGATTTCACCTAGACGCAAGCCTCCAGTTTTAGCCTCGCAGGTTGACGACCATCGTCGGTAGACGATCTCCGCCAGACAGAGGTCGGTGGGCAGCGAGCGGAAAGCAGGAAGCACGAGCGCGGATTTCTGACCGCGGGTCTGGAAGAGTAGGGCTTTACAGGCTGCGGAAAAACTCGAAAGTGCTGTCATTCTCAACGCCACCCCTTTACCCCATAGGCGCTATACTAAGCAATTTCCTGTCCGGCCCCGGAGGGGCCAACCGTGGGTAGCCGCAGGTTTACCCTGCGGCTCGCAGAACCCCATGGCCCCTTCAACCCCGACGGGGTTGACCCGGGGAAAGGTCGGCCCCTTCAGGGCCGAATTCCTTTCTCGCCTTCAGTTTCCGTAGGTTTCACCTACGGCTACTCATGGTGTCCCGCTTCGCGGGAAGGAAGGGGGCGAATCATTGGGTGGCTTATTCTACCGTCTATGCCCCTTTACCCCCCTTTCAACGCCACCCCTAAGTCTCCTGCTCAGCACCACCCCAAGCCCTGCAATAAGCAGCTTAAGGATGTGAGTATGGAGGCATCAACCTTTTTGATCCCGCGACCAAGAGTCGAGCGAATTAATCTTAGTAGGACACAGAAACTATTGGGTAACCAACGAAGGCGCGAGCTGTTCCAAGGAGGAAGGAAGGGGCAGTATATTGCAGTTGGGCGCCAATAAGCCATGTCGAATGAAGAATCATGACATCGCACTCCACGTGTTCCGACCTTACAATAATCTTCTTGACATCCATTGCCTCCCTGCTAGAATTCAGTAAATTGACGGTTGGGCTCCACAACAACATCATCGTCTAACGGAATTTCTAGCGACGAAGACTTCCACACCAGCGCATGTCTTCTCCTTATAATTTCCGCACTGGCCCCATTGCGCTCGGCGGGGCTAAGGAAGTGGGAACCGCTCAGCGAAGGGCGGCAGTTCCAACTTTCTGTGTAGGATCAGGGCCCATCCCGGCTTATGGAATTGGGGAGTTTTATCCGTTATGGCAAGTGGAGCTCAATCTGTGCCTTCAGTTCCTGATGAGGAGATTGTTCGCCGCTTTCAGGAAACGGGCGACAACGATAGTTTTGCCGAGCTCTTTGCCAGGTATCGCAAAAGGGTCTTCTCTGCGTGCCGGGGTTTCTTTGCGGAAGGAAGCCTGGCAGAAGATGCCACCCAGGAAGCGTTTATCCGCACGTACCAGAATATCCACCGCTTCCAAGGGGGCGACTTCTCGGCATGGGTCATGAAAATCGCAAAAAATGTGTGCATTGACGTGTGGCGAAAAAGACGATGGGAAGTTGGGTATGAGGACGCAGAATTGACCAAAAAGCCGGCGCTTGTGGCAGTGGATTCATCCCCGGACCTGCGTTTGGCGGCAGAACGGGCTTGGCAAGAAATGAAGTCTCTTTCCCCCGACCAACAGCGTTGTCTGGAAATGAAAATACAGGGCTATTCCTACGAGGAAACCGCGGCTCTAACGGGTCTTTCGACTGAGGCGGTGAAATCCCATCTGCAAAATGGGCGGCGGATGCTGTGGCTGAAAATGAAGGGGATCGGTCAACCCAGATGAGCGATTGGAATGAGGACAACTTCCTGGAGAGTCTGACGCCTCATCTGCGGCGTATGTCCGGCGGGGCTAATAGTCCCTGCCCGGATGCCGAGACGCTTTGTGCGTTAATCGGCGGAGAGGCTGGCGAACCGGAGCGGGATACGGTAATTGAACATTTATCGCGGTGCGCGGAGTGTGCCGAGCTTCAAAATGGTCTCCTTAACTTTGAGAGTGAAGGTCCACCCGAGCCTGAGGCTGTGTGGAAGCAGACGCGGACTCGGCTCGATCACTGGCTGGAGGGCTTCCTTCGTTCCGAGGCCGCCCACTTCCGCACCTCCCAACAGGGCAAGCGCTCCGGCAGAGTTTCGGTCTGGGAGAGTATCTCGAATTTCTTCACTTCCAGGAAGATCATCTGGGCTTTGAGTGGGGCTTTGGCACTCGTCCTGATCGTCAATGGCGTTTTGCTGGTGGAATACAGACGAGAGCACCCTCCTCAAATGCAGATCGCAGCCCGCCCGGCGGTTGCGGTGAGCCCGTCCGAACAAAGCACCGAGAATCCAAAAATAACACCAGGGGCGGAGGGCCTGCCGAAGACCGGGGACAACATTAATTCCAAGGCAGGAAGCCCCCATGGACCGGAAGCGGGTGAGCCAGGAGCGCAGGCCACGGTGCCATCGACCCCGATTGCGACTTCTCCGGTGGGGGCGCGTCCTACAGTTCCAACATTGAGCAATCCCAGCGCGTCCACGCGGCCTGGTTCTGCTGCGCCTGCGGCTAAAAGCCCACCCGCGCCACCCTCCGTTCCGCCCAACCCAGCGTTGGCGGCAACGATCAATCATCCGCCCGAACTTCGTCTTGACCCTGCTGGCCGCCTCTTGATTGTGATGAGTTCGATCAGTCCCAAACCGGACGGAGGTTTTCAATTCCACGGGATCTTGTTGCTCCCGGTCGCTCAACCCGGATCGGTTCCTCTCGACCGCGGCGCGGAGGTCATCGGGGTGGGAACGAGGAGCCAAGGCCAAACTTCGCTGGCAATTACAGAACTGGTTGTTCAGGGAGTCCGCTACACCTTGAAGGATGGAAGCGGGGTAATGAACGCCCAGACGCCGGGAGCCGGAGGGGGGGTACATTTTGACCGCAGCCAGCTTCTTAATATGTCGCCTACGGCTACTGCGGTTTATGAAAAGGCGCCCGACCAGACGGGACAACCGGAGCCGCAGAAATAAAAAGTCCACGACAATCAACAAATTTTTATGGAATTTCTAATTTTCCGCCGTTTTCGGTAATGAAGTCGCAAAAAAGGACTCGGACGGACAAGATGTTGAGAGGAGCATAGAATGCCAAACAACGGGTTGCTCGAAAGGTCGGCGGCAGTCCTGGTTCTGATAATTTCTTCTGCGCTCGCTTGGGGCGGCCAGAACAAGGCCAGCGCGCCCCCGCCCCCACCCCCAAGACCCGCTCCGCAGGTGAAAGCGGCCCCGCCCGCGAGGACAGCCCAAAAGCCGGGCCGGCCGGTTCAGCAACAGCGGCGACCGGCGCAGGGTCAGGTTAGACCTTTGGGTGGAAATGTGAGACCGGGAGTCGGTCAGGGAAACCAGCAGGGTGGTCGCGGGAACCAGCTAGGCAGTCGCGGGAACCAGCAGGGCGGTCAGGGGAATCAGCTAGGCAATCGTGGGAACCAGCAGCTCGGCCGCGGCAACCAGCAACTCGGTCGTGGGAACCAGCAACTCGGTCGTGGGAACCAGCAGCTCGGTCGTGGGAACCAGCAGCTCGGCCGCGGGAACCAGCAGCTCGGCCGTGGGAACCAGCAGTTCGGTCGTGGGAACCAGCAGTTCGGCCGCGGGAACGAGATGGCAGGCGGGCGCACCACCCAATCCATGAATATCAGGGGTGTCGGGCCCGCCCAGGTAAGCTATCGTCCTGGCGGAGGGCTCGCCTCGATCCATGCGAATGGGTTGAATATTAACCATGGGCTGCACGGCGGCCGAACCATCGTAACCGAGCGCAATGGCCGCACGATCGCGAGCACGGGGCCCCATGACGGCTACGTGCAGCGCCCGTACTTCAACCGGGGAGGCAGGTCGTATTATCAGCGGACCTATGTGCGCGACGGCCGCTCTTATTCGCACGTCTACCGCGAGTACAATTACCGCGGGGTGCATTACTATGGCTATGTTCACGACCACTATTTCCACCCGGGCTTTTATGGCTGGGCCTACCACCCATGGGGGATGCGGGTTTACTACGGCCCGGGAGCGTGGGGGTGGGCCGGTGCACCATGGTTTAGATTCTACGGTGTGTACTTTACGCCGTATCCCGTATATGCCAGCCCCGCGTTTTGGCTTACAGACTACATGATCGCGGCTAATATGCAGGCTGCGTACCAAGCCGGTTTGCAGGCTGGCCAGGCGTCAGGCCCCCCGCCCGAACCGCCACCCTCGGGCGGTCCGGAGGCCACCACCCAAAGCCCCATGAGTCCGGAAGTTAAACAGGCGATCGCCGACGAGGTGCAGCGGCAACTCGCTGCCCAACAGACCGCGGCCGCCAATTCCCAGGGCGGCCCCACCAATCCCCCGGCCGCGCCGGGCGGCGCCCAGGTGCCGGAGGCGCTGAGTCCTTCCCAGCGTGTATTCGTAGTGGCCAGCAATCTCGACGTCGCGACGCCCGAGGGCGGCCAGGAATGCAGCCTGACGGCGGGGGACGTGCTGATGCGGATCACGGACCAGCCGGATTTCAACCAGAATGTAAATGCCAGCGTCCAGAGCAGCAAGAAGGGAGATTGCCCCTCCGGCCAGACCGTCGCGGTTTCCGTTCAGGACCTCCAGGAAATGCACAATCATTTCCAGGAACAGCTTGATTCCGGCCTTAAAACGCTGGCGGACAATTCCGGGAAGGGCGGTCTGCCTAACGCTCCGGATACTGGCACCACGTCCGGAGAGGTTCCGGCGCCCGTGCCCGACGCGGGGGCAGCGGACCAACTGGTGGCGCAGAATGGGCAGGCCGATCAAGCCGAGTCGCAGGTGCAACAGGGGGGCCCGCCCGGCAGTTAGTCGGGACTTCTCACCAGGTTTGGACGATGCATGGAAGGGCGGGGCTTCAGCCCCGCCGAAATCGCGGCTCCCGCCCTCTATTCCTCCCGCACCCCGCGCAGCTTGCGGCTGCAAGCTGCGCGGCGCCCTTCCAGAGTCGTGGTGAGAAATCCGGGTTAGTCGTTCGGGCCGCAGTCTGGACCTTTTTCGCTCGCCCAGCAACATGCTCCCGAGGAAAGAGGTTCGCTATTAGCCTACGGGGAGCGCTCCGCCGCCGGCGCTTCCCTTTTCCGGTCGGCCCAGGGCGCGGCGTTAGCATCGGGGGGAACATCGAAGCATGAACTTCTGCAGGAGGACATAGCCATGCGAGAGAAACTTGAGATGACTATTTCCGTGATCGCCCTCGTGGTTGTAGCGGCGATTCCGTGGCCCCTTGCCGCCGGACAAGCTGCTGCCGCGCCGTCGCTCGAGGAGCAACTCCAAGCGCAATACAAACTGACCCGATTGGGCGTGGACGGAAGTGGAATCAAGATCACCGAACCCGGCACCGTGCTCACCATTCAAAAGGGAGGAATACTCGGGGTCGCCCCAACCAGCGTGGCGTGCGCGGCCAAGTATCAGGATGGCACCCTCGAGCCCCCCAACTCCAAGTCCCTGTGCGTGGCCATGGCGAAGCAGACCTCCCGCATCTTTGAGATTGGGGAGAAGGTCTATGCCACCAAGATCGAGGTCAAGCCGAAGAACGAAAGGGTTACAGTGAGAATTGTCGCATTCGACTCTAGCAACGGAAACAATCCGCCCACTTTCTATTAGGGCTCAGGTGGGCTTTCAGTTTGCCAAGGGGTACTTGGGAGCGCCCGACGTTTCGAAGATCGAAGATGCCATAGGCGAGGTCTTCACCATCGACACATCGAGCCCCGGACCCGAAGCCCAGCAACCGCCGCCCCAAGAACCCCAACCGCCGGCAGGCCCCCCAGCGCTCACCAATGACGACATCATCAAGCTGGTCCAGGCAAAGCTCGGAAATTCTATAATCATCAAGAAAATCAATTCCTCCCCTTGCGCCTTCGCTACGAGCGCTGACGGTCTCGTCAAGCTCAAGGGGGCGGGTGTAAGTGATGCGGTTATAGAAGCCATGGTAGGCAAGCAATACATGCAGCACGAGCCATCCTTGGCCAGCCGGACAAGAGGGTGAGCTTGGGCCCGAAAGGGGCTCTGTTTATCAGACTCCTGAAAATCAAACTCGCAGGTGCAAGGTCTCGGATTTCGAGTGCCGCCAACTCCGCCCGTAGCCGCAACCGCACCTCCGCCAGGATTTAGTTGCGCCGACTCCCAGGGTCTCGGACGCGGCGACAAGGAACGGTAAAGACGAACCCATCAGTTTGTCAGCACTACCCCGGCACTCGGCGTTCCACCCCTCCTCCTCTGATACAAAGGTGCGTTCAAATTGGCACTAACACGAATTTCTCCCCACGACTCTGGAAGGGCGGGGCTTTAGCCGGCATTTCTCACCACGCTTGAACGGGGCCTGCCGGAAGGGCGGGGCTTTACAGGCTGCGGAAGAACCCAATAATGCTGTCATCCTGAGCGCAGCGAAGGATCTCGCTCTGAGTGTTTTCAAGGCATTGCGAGATTCTTCCTTCGCAAGGCTCAGGACCGCCGCTGCTCCTCTGCAGAAACTCGACGCGTATGTCCTTGTAATTCAGCTGGCGTCGCGCGGACCTGTTTTTTTGGTCCGCGGCACGTCCCCGATGGAAAAGGAAAGGCCGCGGACCTAAAAAACAGGTCCGCGCTACCCTTCCTCGGCCCGAGTTTCTGCCCATCCTGGGCAGCCGCAAGGCTGTCAATGCTCAGAATGACAGCGCTTTTGGTTTTTTCCGCAGCCTGTTTAGCCCCTCCCCTCCAAATGTGAGGTAAGAAATCCGGGTTAGAGACAGGGCAAAGCCCATCTGCAAGTTCTGAGGCCAATTCGAAAAGTTTCAGGGACTCGTTACGGCGGCAACGCCCGGCTCTTTGCTTGTCCGGACTTCTCACCACGGTTGGACGCTGCTGGCAGGGCGGGGCTTCAGCCCCGCCGAAATCGCGGCTCTCACGCTCAATCTGTCCCGCCCCCCGCGCAGCTTGCGGCTGCAAGCTGCGCGGGGGCGGGACGTGGAAATAATCAGGATGGCCTTGCAACGGCGGGGCTAAAGCCCCGCCCTTCCAGACCCGTGGTGAGAAATCCACCAGGCTAGGCGGACTTCATGGCTGGTGATCGGGGATCTGGGACTACGCGAGGTGAAGGGCCTTAAGGTGATCGAGCAATTTCGCCCTATCGATCGGTTTTATCAGGTAGACATCACACGACTCCCTGAGTGAGTTGGTTAAATTCCTCACATCGTCCAGGGCCGTGTTCATGATGATCTTTACCCGCTTCGCAAAGGGTATGCCTCCGGCTTCCTCGAGAGCCCGGATTTCCTTTACGGCCGTGTGCCCGTCCATTTCCGGCATCATAATGTCCATGCAGATCAGGTCGTACGCTTGTCCGCTCTCTTGGGTGGCGCGGAACGCTGCTACCGCCTCCCGGCCATTAACAGCGGTGTGGCATTCACCATAGGGGGAGAGAAATGACTGGAGCACAAGCCGGCTCGTGAAGTCATCTTCGACGATAAGTGTGCGCATCTTGGTGATTCCCTCCTGGGGCTCGACTATACCCACCCTGACTGCTTCAGCGTAGCTTTGAGCAGCTCGAATTGTTCCTCCAGCCGAGGCAGCAGGGCCAAGGCGCTGGTGAATCCCCCCGCGGCTGCGGCCTCCTGCGCTTCCGAGGAGAGCGCACGCAGGGCCTTGGCGGAGACCGTGGCCGCCGCTCCCTTGAGGGCATGCGCTTGTATTCGGGCGCCATGGGCATCGCCTGCATCCAGCCTGCTCTTCAGCGTGCGCAACTGCCGCGGGGCGTCGTGCAAGAATCCGGCGATGACCTTGGTGGCCAGGCCCTTGTCGCCCATGAGACGAGCCAACAGTTCTTCCGGGTTGAACACCGCTTCGGTTTTTGCCGGGGAGTGATCGGATCGAGGCATCGCCTCGCCGCCGCGGGCGGGCGGGATCAGCCATTTCTCCAGGATCTCAGCCAGGTGCTGCGGCTCCACTGGCTTAGCAAGGTAGTCGCTCATTCCCGCCTGAAGACATTTGTCCCGGTCGCCCCTCATGGCGTCAGCGGTGAGAGCAATGATAGGAATACGCGGGTTGCGGGTCCCTGTCCGGCCCTCCCGGATCTGGCGCACCGCTTCGTAGCCGTCCATCTCGGGCATTTCGCAGTCCATCAGGACGGCGTCATAGTCAGCCTCGCGCAGCGCTTGCAGGGCCTCCGCGCCGTTGGTGACTGCACCGGCTTTGTATCCAAGCTTCTGCAGTTGCGCAAGCGCGACTTCCCGGTTCGTGGCATTGTCCTCTGCCACCAGGATTCGTGCTCCACTTCTGTTATGCGGTGTCCCATTGGGGGCGCCGAAGCGCTCATCCTTCTGCTCGGTCGCGGGTTCCTCCTGGTTGGGGTGCACCAGTTCAAGAACCACGGTGAACCAGAAGGTGGAACCTTGGCCTTCCCGGGAGTCGAGGCCGATGGATCCCCCCATCATTTCGACAAGGTGCTTGGAAATAGCCAGCCCAAGTCCGGTACCGCCGTACTTGCGTGTTGTGGAGGCGTCTGCCTGGGCGAAGGGCGAGAATAGTGCTGCGACTTGGTCCGGACGGATCCCGATCCCCGTATCGGTAACGGTGAAACGGACGGTCGCCGTACCGCCGCTCTGTCTCTCGAGTGCCGCCTCCAGCGTTACCTCACCCCGCTCGGTGAACTTGATGGCATTGGCGGAGAGATTGGTCAGCACCTGCCTCAGGCGGTGGGCATCGCCGCGCAGGAGCGGCGGAATTTCCGGCGGCACGCGCGAATGGATGTCGAGCCCCTTCGCGCTCGCCTGGACACGTAAGACCTGGACGATGTCTTCGACAATACGGGGCAGATTGAAGTTCCGGTTCTCCAAAGCGATCTTGCCCGCCTCGACCTTGGAAAGGTCCAGGATGTCGTCGATGAGCGCCAGCAGAATTCTCCCGCTAGTCTGAACCACGCTGGCATATCGCCGTTGTTCAGCAGAAAGATCGGTTTCCAACAGCAGTTGAACCATGCCAATGACGCCGTTCATGGGCGTGCGGATTTCGTGGCTCATGTGGGCCAGAAAACTGCTCTTCGCCCGATTGGCAGCCTCGGCCACCTCCTTCGACTGGCGGATAATCGCCGTTTGCTGATGCACCCGCCGACCCAGGACAAATGCCCAGAGCAGCGCCGCCAGGAGAAATAAACCCACCCATCCCAGCACTTCGAAGGCATGCTCTAGCGTCCACCAGGGGGGCTGGCTGATGGTAACGATATCGTCGGACCCGTCGAAAAGGATGCGAAAGGATTGGTTCCTTCCGTTTTCGTCCTTGTCCTCCAAGCAGATGCCGGTCACCCGCAGGCGGCTGCCTGCACGCAACGAGCACAGTTTGCGGTCAAGCGCGGCGGCGGCCTTGTTGGCGTTGAAGATGAGTCCGCCATTCTGAAGGACCAACGTTTGAGCGCCTGGGAGGTGAGATTCTTCCAGCAGGTCTGCCTCGATGGAAACGCGCTCCGAGTCGAAATCGCTTTCGAGCAATTGTTTCGCGGTCACAGGGACTGGAGCAGGCTCCGGGCCCCTGTCGATCAGGCGAAAGGTGGCATCTTCCATGAGCGGCTTGAGGCCGGAGACGTCAGTAAACCCAAGTACATCCACTCGGTCGCCAGGGCGGAGCGCGGTGGACTGCCGAGTCTCGACGCGAAGCCCAATCGGCCCATCGGCGATGTAAAGCAGACTCCCCGGTTGCTGAAAGCTGACGACACCCCGCACATGGACGCGGTGACCCAGCATACTTCCGGAGGCGAACTGCTGAAGGCGGAGGATAGGCTGCGCAGCGACAGCGAACGGGTCCGCCGGTGCGGGCTTGGTGAAATCCACTTCCTTCAGGCTCGGGACATACAGCAAGACGCCGACAAGCCTGTTTTTCTGGTCAAAGAGTGCGCCGCAGACGCCGCGAAGACGGACCTCCGCGTCCACAAGTTGGCCAAGAATCGCCGGATCGTACTCGCGGATCCATACCCTGAGCCTGCTTCCGCCCATCGCCACGCTCAGAACGAGGAATCCCCTCCACTCGCGGGCCGACCGCACAATGCCTTCCACTTGCACCCACTGGCTGTCCTCCACGGTGGAGGCCAAGCATTCAAAAGTCGGGTGGTGAGGGACAGGCATCGGCGCCCGGCCGATCACCTTCCAGCGGGGGTTGCCGATCTGCGGGGCGAAATCAGGCGCTTCGGTGACACCTTCAATTTCGATGAGTTCGCCCGTCTGGGCCTTCGGCCCGGCGGGGGTGGTGTGGACATAAATGCCGGCTGTCGAATCCTGTACGAACATGTCGGGTGATGGAGGGCCGCTGGAGCTTTCCTGGGCAAACACGTCCGGGCCGCCGGGATCGTAGAAGGTGACTACGGCCCGCAGATGTATCGGGTAGCCGCGGATGGCCTGTTCCTGGGTGAGTTGCCGGATCTGCCCGGCATGCGTCAGGGTGGGCAGGCGGGGAGCGTGAGGCGGAACCTGCTGGCCAACGGCGAAAGCACCCGTCAGCAATGCCAGAATGAGCGGCGCGAGATGGAGGGCTGCTCTTGCGCGCCAATCCGGTTGGGATGTAGACGACTCGGAGAGCTCTGGCCACGCCCAGCCTGAACATGCCCGCCCATGGTCTCCTAGCTCGCCATTATCTTCGTCCGAACCGCGGCGCCGATGCCAACGGTGTCGCTGCGGCGGGTCAACTCCTTCATTTCGTGTGATATCGACCTTCATGCATCCTCTGACATCCCAGGAAAAACGCCTTCCCTTGCAGGCCGCGCCGCCCGATGAGCGGCGCAGGAACCACGAAATAGAGCTACGGGTCACGGAGCGCCGGCAGCCAGGAGCTATCGCCACGGCCTTGAAGCGAACTCCTAATGTGTTGTATCGTCAACTTGCGAAGAAGGATTACCCAAAAGGCCTTGCTCTGGTTCAAGGCCGAGGGTCATGGCGCTAAGCGCTACCAAGTGCGGGTCTAACCCGCATTTCTCACAACACCAGGACACTCTTAGAGGGTTGCAGGAAGGGCGGGGCTAAACAGGCTGCGGAAAAACCCTACAATGCTGTCATCCTGAGCGCAGCGAAGGATCTCGCTCTGAGTATTTTCAAGGCAATGCGAGATTCTTCGTCGCCGCTGCTCCTCAGAATGACAGTGCCGGCGAGTTTTTCCGCAGCCTGTAAAGCCCCGCCCTTCCAAACGCGTGGTGAGAAACCCAGGCTAATTCTGCTCCTTGAGCCAAGAAGCCCGGAGTGGCCTTTCCGTTCGGGCAGGAGTGTTCAGACAGGAAGACCTTGCTATTGGGGTGGTTCAATGTAGCCGTCAACGCGCAGCCCGATCGGGATTTCGTGGCCCGCGTCCAGTTGCACAAGCGTCTCGAGAATTTTCTTGTCGACGTGCTCGACCGGTTCGTCCGTCTGGACGTTTTTCTTGCCCAACTCCTCGCCAATCTGCACGACCCGTCCCCAGAATTTGCGGTCGCCGAACGTCCGGGCGGTGACATAGGCGCGGGCCCCCAAGCGCAATTGAGCGACGTCGGATTCATCCACGTCCACCCGCACGCGCAACACGCGGCAATCGCCGAGGGTGAAGACGGGGTCCGGGTTGTTGGCGGAACTCACTACGACCTCTCCCGCGCGATGATGGCGGCGAAGAATCACACCGTCCAGGGGCGCGCGGAGGAAGGTCTTCTCGTACCTGGCTTGGTTCTGATTCAAGTCGGCCTGGGCCAGGCGCACGGCGGCGCGGGCCATCTCCACATCTTCCGGACGTGCTTCCGCGTCGATGAACTGGTAGTGCTGGAGGGCTTCCTCGTAGCGAGCCTTTGCCATCTTATAGCGGTTCTCGTAGCTCTCCGTCTCTTCCCGGGAGACGACGCCCTTGCCCAAAAGGCGCTCGCGGCGCTCCATCTCGGCTAGGGAATTGTTCGTGTTGGTCTCAGTTTCACGCACCGCCGCCAGAGCCTCCGCGCGTTCCTGCCGGCGGGCGCCGTTGAGGATTTTCTCGAGGTTGGCCTGCCGGTCGGCCAGGGTGGCTTGCGCGGCCAGGACGGCCGCGTGGTAATCGTCGTTCACGAGCACCGCAAGCAACTGGCCTTTCCTTACCGTGTCCCCTTCGTCGGCGAGAACCGTTTGAAGTTTACCGGTAATTTCCGAGCCTACCCTGATGCTTTCGGAAACCGGCTCGACGATGCCCGGACCGGCCACCCAGCCACCCGTGGAAGGGACGGCGAGCTTGCCCGCCTCCGGGGGCTGCGTTTCGGTCGCCCTGCCCCGCCGGGATACCAGATTTCCGCTGAAGATTCCTAAAGCAATTCCGATAACCAGCAAGTAAACGGTGCGGCGTTTCATAGGTTCCTCCTGAGGGCCGACTGGTAGGGCCGGTTTGTATCCGGTCTTGTCCAAATCACGATCCCCTCACCGAGGAGCGACCTGCGGCTTCGGCTGCCGCGGCGACAAGGGCTGCCCCTTTCCATGGCGGTCGGCGCTTAACCAACCTCATCTGCACGGAGATCGATGTAAATTCACTTACCTCCCCCCCTTGAGGGGGAGGGTGGCCCGCAACCGGCGCTTTCATCAGCCGGGGCGGGACGGGTGAGGGGGTCTAAACCGTTGCACCCAATCCAATCTTGATCCTCTATTCCAGACCCGCAGTCTCTTGAATTCGCGGCGAGGGTATTGGGGCGTACGGCTTTTCACTCATGCTTGTAGCTATCTGGTTTCTGCCGTATGCCGTGTGTTTGCGGCTCAGACAGTTTGTGTCCAATTTCGCCTGAACCCCCTCACCCACCGCCTTGCGGTTCCCCCTCTCCCGCAAGGGGGAGAGGGAAAAGATTTACAAATATTGCTACCCGTTATCGCGCGCAGCGGACGGCGCAGCCCCATCAATCGCCAGGATCGCTCGCTAATTGGGACAGCCATGGTTTGTGATTGAGAAGAGGCCGCAGAGAGCGCCGCCCCAAATAGGCTGGATCTATCATTAGGGCCCGGTTTCGTCTCCGAGTTCGCCGGCGCCGGTTCTGCGGAGCCGCTCAAAATGCGCCCATCTTCGATGCGCACGACGCGATCGCCGAACTCGAGCACGCGGTTGTCATGAGTGACCACCACCACGGCGCGGCCATGAAGGTGCGCCAGGTCGCGCAGCATTTCCATGACGGTGCGGCCGCTATGCGAGTCGAGCGCGGCGGTGGGCTCGTCCGCCAGAATCACCTGGGGTTCGGTCGCGACCGCACGCGCGATGGCCACGCGCTGCTTTTCCCCTCCACTCAAGTCAGCCGGGAAAGAGTCGTACCTCGGTCCCAATCCCACCTGTTCGAGAAAACCTCTGGCCCGGCGCTTCGCTGCCGGCCCTCGCTGGCCCTTCAAGTCGAGCGCCAATTCCACGTTTTCTCCCGCCGTCAGCGTGGGGAAGAGATTAAAACCCTGGAAGATGAACCCAATATTTTCCAGGCGGACGCGGGGCAGTTGCTTTTCGCCGAGGCGCGTGACCTCCTCCCCCAGGATCTTGACGCTGCCCGAGGTCGGTCGGAGAATGCAGCCGAGGATCGAAATCAACGTGGTCTTGCCGCTGCCGGAAGGGCCCATCAGGAGCATCACCTCGCCACGCTCCACTTCAAGGTTTACGGTGTCCAGAGCCCGGAACTCCGTAGGGCCGGCGCCAAAGATTTTTGTGACCTCGCGCACGGAAATGGGTTTCTGCATAGGGTTCGCTCCTATTTGCCGCTCAATAGGCGCCGCTACCGGTCGCCCTACTGTTTGAAGACCATGGCTGGATCGATTTTGGTGACCTTGTTGATAGAGACGAAGGCCGCGGCGACGCACATGGCAACGGTCAGGCCCAGCATCCCAACACCCAGTTGCCACGGCAAGATGATGTTCGCGCCGCCCTTGCCGCTCTCGTGCACCACGAGGATGCTTAAAGAAATACCCAGAGCGTATCCGATGACGGCCGCGATGGCCGCCTGCTTCATGATGATTTTGTAGATGTAGGCGTTCGTGGCACCCATAGCCTTGAGGGTTCCAAACTCGCGCAGGTGGTCCATGGTGCTGGAGTAAATCGTCTGGGCCACCACCACCACGCCCACGAGCAACCCGAGCACCGCCGCCATCAGCACTGCCATGCCCGCGCCCGTCGTGAACAGCCAGTAATGGCGAGTCATGTCGGAGAACTGCTGGCGGGTGAGAACGTCGACGCCCGTAAGGCGGCCTTGCAGGCGCTGCCGTAATTCCTCCACGTTCACGCCCGCGCGGGCCTTGACCAGGATGAACATCGTCTGGTCGTCGCGCAGGTTGGCATAGTCCAGCGCGTTACGGTAGTTGGTGAAAACGTAGGCCGAGGTGGTGAACGACCGGATGCCTTGGGTGAGGCCCACCACGCGAGCGCGGCGGCCCAAGATCTCCGCCATATCCCCCACCCCCCTCACCCCCAGCTTGGGAAAATAGATCCGATCGACAAAGACGCTGTCATCGACTTTCAGATCTTCCCGCCTGCCGGCGACAATGTTCCAGGCCTGCCCCGCCGGGCGTGGCGCGCACGGTATAAAGCTTGCGCTCGGAGAAGGGAATGCCCTGTTCGATATAGGGCACGTTCTTTGACACCACCCAAAGGTCCGCGCTTGAATTGTCAACCAGCGCCGTGGTGGTGCGCGAGAAGCCCACGTAGAGCCCGAGTTGCACCACGATCAGCACCACCGCGAATACCACACCGGTCAGAGTGACGGCCAGGCGGACCCGGTCATGGAATAGATTGCGCTCGGCAAGTGGCGGCATTGGATGACCTCACTTCGCGTAAAGAGTTTCAATCTGGCCCGTGGCGTGGGCGAGCTGCGCATGGGCCAGGTTGTATCGGTAAAGGGCATCAATCATGTTGTCGCTCGCGCGGGCCAGCGAGTCCTGCGCCGTGACCACTTCCAGGTTGTTGGCGATGCCGGCGGCGAAGCGTTCGCGCGCCTGGTCAAGCGCCTTCTGCGCCAGAGTCAAGCCGGAGCGGGCTACCTCCACCTGGCCGCGGGCCGATTCCAGGTCAGCCGTGGCGGATTTCACTTCTTCGGCAATGGCGTCCCGCTCGCCGCGCCGTTGGTTCTCGAGACGGCGCAAGCGAACGTCCGCCTGGGCCTCCTCGGCGCGGATGCGCCCGCTTGTCCACAACGGAACGCTCAGCGTGGCGCCCAGTACATAAGTGGGAATCGACGTGGGCAGCGAGGTGCCCTCGTACGCCCAGTTTCCGCCGAGGCTGAGAGAGGGAAGCCTGTCGTCACGCGCGGCCCGGCGGTCATAGCCCGCCGCTGCTACCTGTGCGTCCAGGGATTTCATCTCGGGGCGGTTGGCGAGGGCGCCGGTTACGCTCGCGTCCCCAGGGAACTCCGGCGTTTGTGAAAACAGGGACTGGTCGGTCAGCTCGATGGTCTGCTGCGGGGCGAGATCCAGAAGCCGCCCCAGACCGTAAAGGGCCTTCAAGCGCTCTGTAACCTCCACGAGCAGAAACTGTTTCTCATTCTGCAACTCCACCTGGGCCCGAACCGTGTCCAGGTTCGTTCCGATGCCGTGCTGCTCCAGTTGCAGGGCTTGGTCGAATAGAGCCTGCGCCAAGTCCACCCGCGACTGCGCGGCTTCCAGTTGCTCCCCGGCACGCAGCGCCGCAAGGTATTGCGAGACGACCAGCAGAGTTGTGTGGTCACGCAGTGAGCGCTCATCGGTGCGCGCGCCTTCCAGTGAGGCACGCGACGCCTGCAACTTGCGCCACAGGGTAAGATCGAAAATGGACGTGGAAAATTCCGGCCCCGCCTGGAAGACCTGGAATGGACCTACGTGGTGGGGAAAGATCGGAAGGTCTGCTCCGAAGGTGGACCCCAAGTTGATCCGCTCCGCACGGTCAGAAACCTCCAGGGTGGCCTGCGGCAACAGGGCGGACCGCCGCAGGTGCACGTTTTGCTGACGATCGGCCACGTCCAGGTTGGCATTCTGAACCTGCGGGTTCTGCTTCAGCGCCATGGTAATCGCGTCCGTCAGAGTGAGTCTGAGCGCCGGCGCATTTTGCGCCGAGGCGGGACCCGACGCCCACGATAGGGCAACCCAGAAGAGAAAAACGAATTTGCTGGACGTATGCAAAGAGCACCTCCGAATGCCTTAACGCCGGTTTACGACTAAACGATGTTAAGCAACGGACCAAAAAAATTACGCCTCGACACCCCGAACTAAGGTCTCCACTACGCCTTGAATGAGATCTTCCTTGCCCACCCAAGGAAAGTCTATTTGGGTGATCAGGAGGGACGTGATGCCGTGCATGACAGCCCAGGACGCTTGGGCGATCATCATGGGGTCCGATTTGCGAAATTTCCCCTGTTCAATCCCCAGGGAAATGATCTCCAAGAGGTACCGGAATGCTCTCTCTCCTGCTGACCCTTTATACTGGAACTCCGGATCCTTGTCTTCAGGGTGGGGGGTCAGGAAAAGGAGCCGGTAATGATGCGGATAATGAAGACCGAAGCGGATGTAAGCCTCCACCCCCCTCCTGAGGCACCAGACAGGGTCGGGGGGAGCCTCCATCGCTTTCCCGGGGAATTGGGGAGGGCCACCGTCAATTCTCACAATGCCGCCAAGTTCCCTCTCCAGTTTCGCGAAGGCCTCTTCGCAAAGACTGTGGAAGAGTTCCGATTTATTCTTGAAGTAGAGGTAAATGGTGGTCGGTGAGTATTCAATCTTCCTTGCGATTTGGCGCATGGAGACGTTCTCATAGCCGTTTCTCAGAAAGAGTTGGCGCGCAGCATCGAGAATCTCCTGCCGGAGGTTCTCCTTTTCTCTTTCGCGCCGTTCTTTGGTCCCCATGGTGAAGCCCGTTAAATAACTATGCTCATTTACTGAACGCTGTTAAGTATAATGCCGGATCTGCGCAAGTCAAGAGGGATTTTTGGGTGAGGTCCCAGCGAGCGGTGGTCTGTGTGTCGCCAAAAACGCCCTTCCACGACTGAATCCAGTGACTCATCCTCTGCACAGATCTTGTCGGCATTTGCCCTGTGATCCCGGAGAATGAGAAGTGCGCCCGCCCTTCCACAGGTCGAGCCAAACCTCCCAGGCGTATTGACGCCCCCGGCGGCCATTCTCCTACTTTTGCCGCATTTTGCTCGAATGGGGGCATAACAGCCGAGCAGGACACGCCTGAATCGGCCGTATGCGGAGCGACCGGAGCGTCAATGTCCAGTGCGACGAGCGCATCCGAGGGCGCTTCAACCCCAGTTGACCTGACGGCCAGGTTACTGTTCCCCGACGGTCTTATCCGAAAACTGAATGTAGGGGAAGCATTCTGGGATGTGCGTGTCGCTGACGGCATGACGGCTCCAAACCCACCCCGGGTGGTCCGCCAGTTCCACGCCGCCCGGCTTCAAAAGCTCGAAGCGTCCAAAGAAGATCCTCCATGTATCCCCGCTCTTAGGAGGTAGCGAGCGCCCCGCCGCCAGCCATTTCATTCCCTTCCAGGGAAAAGCCAATTCTACCGTCCAACCCTTGTCAGGAGCGGCATTGTCGTTGATTTTGCCGTCCACATGAACGGCCGTGAGAAGGCCGGGGAACTCCCAGTTCAAGAATGCCCAGCGGATTCCGCGGGGGTGCGTCCCCGTCCAGAAAGTCTTAACGTCCCGGTCGTAATTGCCCCCGAAAGTAAGCGCCTTGTTGTTGAAAATGTCGAATTCGGGGACGTCGAATACGCCACCCTTCTTATAGGCGTCTCGCCAGATGAAGAAGACTTGGTAAGTCGTGGCCAGGGCGTTGATCTCAAGTTCAGAATAGGCATCACCCCCGTCGATAAACACCTCGGCATCATTTTCTTGAAATATCAACGAGCCCTTTTGGGTCAGGTGGGCTTCCACATAGGGTTCCTCCAGCCAGAGGCCGACGTAGAGGTATTGGTCATCCCACAACACCGCAGCTCGCGTGTCATAGAATCCGGGCTGTCCCGATACCATGTCGACAAAACGGGGAGACTTCTCCGCCTTCTGCCAGGAAGGCTCGTCGAGCCGTCCGTCGACCACGATGGGCCCCTCCGCCCTGCGGCTGATGTAATGGGCAATGTCCTTTGCGGTGCAACCGTAGCTTCCGGTGCCGGCCCGCATGTAGTCTTGCCCCCCGTCGGAGGGATCGGGCTCGGGCTTTCCCGTCCCGGCCATCAGGGTGCTCACCTGTATGAAAAAGATTAGGGCAACTAACAGTCTCGACGCGTATTTCATGGGAGATTTCCTCCATTCGGAAAAAGAAGTTTCCAGTATTCTGGACTCCTGGCTTTCGTAACGGACTTCCGCCACTCTATTCACCGCATTCGACAATCGATGCAGCTACCATCGCGATCACTCTATGGATGCCGTCGTCGGTGGTGATGGGTCCATCATAAAACTCGTCATGCGGCAGGGGCTTCCAGTTATCGCGGGAGCCATCATATTTATATGTTAGCGGCAGTCCCGTTACGGCTGGATCATATTGGTCGTACTTGGGCAGAGAACCCATTTTGTAAATCACCATATCAAGTGAGGGCACAATGATGAGACTGAATCCGCCGGCGCCGGATTTAAGGAATACGTCGCGGGGCGCGCCGATGATGTGGCCGTCCGCATTCACCTCGAATTGCAGGCTGAAGGGCGCGTGCGGATCATAAGGCGAGGGCCGGCTGCAGAGCTCGATATAGCCGGCGGGGACCAACTGCTGGGTCCCCCAGCGGCCCTTGTGCAGGAGAAGGTAGCCGAAGCGGAGGGCATCGGTGGAGTGCAGGGCGATGCCGAACCCGCCCGGCGTATGGGGGATTGGCGTGCCATCCTCCCATTGGCGTGCATAGCCCCAGCGTCCCCACTGCATGGGCTTCGCCAGCCGCTGGTTGATGTACTCCTGCATCTCCATTCCGGTCAAATGCCGCAGGACGATGGTCGCGATATGCACCCCAGCGGACGAGTAGCAATACCCCTCGCCCGGCGCGCACCACATGTGTGCGCGCAGTGCGCCCAAATCCTGGCCGGGATCTCGGGGCGGAGCCGGCTCCAGTATTTGCTGATGGCCATGAACGTACGCGACATTTGATTCCTCGTGTAAGCCCGCGGCCATGGTCAGCAGTTGCCCGAGCTTGATGTCCGCTTTCCTCGGATCATCCAAAGGGAAGGCTTCGGGGAGATACTTTTCCGTGAACACCTTCTGGTCGAGTCCCTGGGGAATCAAATCGTGCTTTTCCTTAAGCATGATGCCGCAGGCGACGCTGCTAAATGCCTTGCTAACGGAGGCTATCTGGGGATCGGCTTCCCGGTTCCCCTTGCCGAAATATCTCTCGTACACGAGCCAGCCGTGCCGCACCACCAACAATCCGCCATGTTGGGTAGTCCGCTCGGTGTATTCAAATGCCTGATCGAGCCTCCGAACATCGATCCCCGTGACCTTGCGAACCTGGGCGGGGTCCTTCAAAATGCGCCAGCCCCCCGAGGCGTCAGGCGGGGGGAAGTAATCTTGGCCCCGAGCCCCGAGGGGCAACCCCAAGACCAGAAAAATGCCGATGATGATCCGCTCCATGGGCAAAGAGATCATGGTTATTATCCCCTGGCGAGTCATACTAGCCCGGATCTCTCACCACGACTCTGGAAGGGCGGGGCTTTAGCTCCGCCGTTGCAAGGCCGTCGTGATTATTTCCAAGTCCCGCACCCCGCGCAGCTTGCAGCCGCAAGCTGCGCGGGGTGCGGGACGAATAGAGGGCGGGAGCCGCGATCTCGGCGGGGCTGAAGCCCCGCCCTTCCAGCATCGCCCAAACCTGGTGAGAAGCCCGCGCTAGAATCATTAACACGCTTCCTGGACCCGGCTGTGTTTGGAATCCATGTATTCGCACGGTCCTGTGCTAACCCCACAGTCATTGTTTGTCAAGCGCCAATTTATGGGCTTGAAATTCAGGCGCGACTATGGTACTGGTTGGCGCCGATTTGAAGGCACGGTTTGTAATCGCTTCCGACCTCGCCTCCTGCTCGGACAGATCTTAGGTCCGAGGGATGGAAGGTTCATGCACTTCGCCCTGAAGCGGGTATTCTCGATGGAAATGCCTGCTTACCTCTCTTCTACTGCCAGCCGCAATGCGCGCGACCTTCGTGCCTGGGCGGCAGTTGACTCGCCTTGGAGTTTAAAATGAAAACCTTGAGATGGATTCTTCCTCTCGTGCTCACCGGCGCCGTGTATGTGGCGGTTGCTGCGGACCTCAAAGCCACGATTCGGTCCGACTCTCATAATGGGTGGATTCTGGAAACCGGCGGTGTAGAGTACCGCCTGGGCCAAGCCGATGGAAAAGTTTACTTGGCGTACTTTGGGCCTGGGGGCCGCCCGGACTGGGACGATTCAATCGCGAAACATGCTTCACCGGTGCAACCGGGCCTACGCTACGACATGGCGGGAACGGCGGAAGGGGAGAATCTTTCTCTGGAAGACCTCGAGCTCACTTCCCAACAGGAACTGCACCCCTCGCGGGACGTGGATGGACTTCAACTGACCTACCGGCAACGACGTCTACCCATCGAGATTGCCGTCCAGTATTTCACGTGGGGCGACACGGGTGTCTTCACGCGGCAAATAACGATTCTGAATAAGAGCGGGAAGCCGCTGGCGGTGGAATCTTTGCCCTCCCTGGCGTTCGAGTTGCCTGCCGGCCAGTACGATCTTAGTTATCTCTGGGGCGGCTGGGGCCACGAACGGCAATTGGCGACGGAAGAGCTCTTGGCCGGGGAAAAATCCTTTATCGCCCCCCGGGGACGTTCAACCAACGGGTATTCACCCTGGTTTTGCCTGCACAGCAAAAATCTTGAAACGCGATTCCTGGCCCAACTCGCCTACTCCGGTAACTGGGAAATGAAATTCGCCCGGCGACCAGGTGGCCGCGCCTTGCAAGAGGAGAACTTGCAAGTCTCCCTGGGAATGCGGCCTGACTTCGGAGGGCCGCTGGAATTATCGCCGGGCGAATCTTTCGCTCTTCCCCCGGTGGCATTTACGGCCACCGCCGGGAACCTCGACGACGGAGCCAACCAGCTTCATCGCTACCAACGCCGCTATGTCGTGCCCCGCACCAAGACCAACGACCCACTGCTTGTACAGTTCAATTCCTGGTATCCGTTCCCTGGCAAATTGCAGGTTGAGGACATGAAGCGGTGCGCGGATGTGGCTGCACGCATGGGCGCGGAGGTATTTGTGCTTGATGCCGGGTGGTTCAGCGGCAAAAACTGGAGCCGCGAACTGGGTGACTGGACGCCCAACGCGGAAGAATTTCCGCAAGGCATTCAGGAACTTTCCCACTATGTCCTCAGCAAAGGAATGAAGTTCGGCATTTGGGTGGAAATCGAAAACCTGGGGGTCGATTCGGCGATGTTTCAAGCGCACCCCGATTGGTGCCTTACATACAACGGCAGCCCTTTGCTGGTAGATGAACGCTATCACCTTAATTTTGCGAAGCCCGCCGTCAGGCAATGGGCGCGATCCGTCATCGACCGTTTGGTCAAGGACTACGGGATTGAGTGGTTGAAAATTGATTACAACATCGATATCGGTGAGCGCTTTGACCCGCCCCATCTGGCCGAGCGCCGGGGACACGTGCTCCACGATCACCTCATAAGTTACTACGGCTGGCTGGATGATCTGCGCGCCGCCTATCCCCAGCTCGTCATCGAGAATTGCTCGAGTGGCGGGACCCGATTCGACTTGGGAATCATGGCTCACACCCACACCACTTGGTTGTCGGACGAAGTGCGCCCCTTGCCATCAGTGCAGCTCGGCTATGGTTGCACGGTTGAATTCATTCCGGAAGTTTGCAATCACTGGATGGTCGGCGATCAGGACAACGGGGATGTTTCCCTCTCCAATCCTTCGGGTTGGTGGGACTTTATGTTTCGGGTCCCGATGAACGGCCAATTCGGGATATCCAGCCGGGTTTTCACCTGGAATGCCGACCTGGTTAGAAACGCCGCTGCCAATGTTGCGCTCTACAAGCGCCTCCGTCAGGTGATTATGGGTGCGGACGTGTACCACTTAACCATGCAGCCCAGCCATGATGACCCGAGAGATTGGTCTGCCCTGCAATATGTTTCGCCCGACCGGAAAAACAGCGTTCTCCTCGTGTACCGCTTGGAAAATGGCGCCGCCACAAAAGTATTCCAGCTCCGCGGGCTTGACCCCTCGCGGACCTATCGCCTCTCGGTCGACGGAGAGACCGCAGCGGACGTGAGCGGGGAAACTCTTTCCCTTGCCGGGTTGCAAGTCCATCTTGATTCCGAATGGCGAGCCGCGGTCGTCGAGCTCCGCGATAGAGAATGACGACCACAACCCGTGGCTGAAAAGGCGGCGCCCGCTGCGGTGAGCGCAGCAGCTTCGGAAGGACAAATACAACATTCCGGCTTGAGCCCATAACTCGACCTCTTTCGGTTTTTTGGTCCGCACTCTGGTGATCCCCTCCTATTTTCGCATTCCCGAAAGACCCTTTGACGTGGCCTTTGCTGTGTGTATTATTACGCTCATATAGAAGTTACTCCGAAAGGCTCGCAAGCCGCTCGACTCCGCCAGCGCAAGTTCGATCTCCTTGGCCGCTTCGCCATTCCCCCCGACCTGCTGCCCGGTTCGCTCTCGCTCACCCACCGCCGTTGCGGTCGGCCCACTTGCCACTGTGCCACCGACGAGAAGGGGCACCCCGTTTGGTCGCTCACCTTCATGGCCGGGGGCAAGAAACACGTGGAACGCATCCCCAACGAATGGGTCGAGGAGGTTCAACGTCTGGTCGACGCGGGTCAGGAGTTTAAAGCGGCCATGGCCGAGGTTTTCGCCGCCAACGCGCGACTGCTGGCCCTGTGGCGAAGGCAGAAGCGTTTGTGAAGGGGCCGACGCCACCTCGCCTCAAGAAGTAGGCGGGGAAATTGTCGCGCTGTATTAAAAGTGCAACGCGACAGCAGGGATCATTCGAGAGATAAGAGTAAAACGAGCCACCTATGCTGGGTAACACGGACTACTCTCGACAGCTATCTGAGAGCGTGCCACTCTGACTTACGTTGGCATATGAAATGAGTTAACCCAGGAGGAACCTTTGGATACCCAGGCGATCGTGAAAGAGCTGAAACGTGAACGCGACCGGCTAAACAAAGCCATCGCAGCTTAAGAAGAAACAGACTTGCCCCCTGCTCCACCGATGTCACCCCCCGCTGCCAATCTTCCTGCCCCGCCAGGCAAGAAGCCTAACCGACTCACGCCAGAGGGTAGCAAGCGTCTGTCGGACCTGACGAGGAAGCGATGGGCCGACAAAAGGAAGAAAGCCGCAACGAAGAGCAAATAGGCCTGCATCTGGTTCGCTCATCGCTCCGGCGATGGCGCCGATCTTTCTTTTCTCCTTTGGATTTCGTCTCTTTGCAGCCTTCCGGTGGAAAAGCCTCGTAACAAACTACCCCTCGCCCTGCTGGCTGCGGGTAAAGAACTGGCGACACTGACGGCGAGAAGATTCCGCAATCTTCCACTTCCACCCCTCGCAAACTAGCGTCCAAGGGGTTTTGTTGTGGTTGCAAGGTGGCTAGGTTTCCGGGGGAGCTGTCGCCCCCACCAAGAAAGCACCGCGAGAATAATCTTCATCTCGCAGGATGTCAAAAGTGCTACCCGGAAAGTGGGACAACTTTACCCCGCCACAGTGGCCTAGTCTTACTTCGCCCTTGACAAGAGTGCCAGTTGGCATGTATGACATAGTTTCGGCGATTGCTGATCATGTTCTAATCGGCATCATTTGGGCTGAGTTGTATTAGTGCAGCGACGGCCAGCTCAGTTTGCTCAGTTCGTAGGCACATGACTATTAGCGGAAACAGCGCTTTTGCGCTGTCTTTGTGGTTTATCGCGCGAGTCGCAGAGTGCGTGTGAGAAGTGTTGCCGATTGTTCCAGGAGGAGGACTTTGTGGCGGACTATTACATTGTTACGGATCTAGGTACGCTGCCAAGCGGCGCTACCAGCAATGCCTATGGCATCAACGATACCGGTCAGGTGGTGGGCTCCTCACAAGTCGCAGGGGGGAATAGCCACGCTTTCCTTTGGACTCCAACGACGCCTATGCAAGACCTCGGTACGCTTCCCGGTGGCAGTGGCAGCCAAGCATCCGGAATCAGTGTCTGCGGCTTGGTTGCAGGCCAGTCGGATTTGGCAGGCAGCGGCGGCAAGACCCATGCCGTTGTATGGAGTAGTGCGGGTGGAATGCAAGATCTGGGCACGCTGGCTGGCGACAACGGAAGCGCCGCAGTAGCAATCAATGCATGTGGTCAGGTAGTCGGAAATTCTTCCCTCAGTGCGGGGGGGAATCTGCACGCGTTTATCTGGAGCAAAGCGGCGGGAATGGTTGGACTCGGTGTACTGCCAGGCTTCACGGACTCTGGGGCGCATGATATCAATAACCTCGGTCAGGTGGTTGGCTACTGTGCCTTGGCAGGTGTGGCGAATCGAGGCTTCTCGTGGAGTAGCGCTGCGGGCATGCAACCGGTCGGCACGCTGCCGGGTGGCATCGGCAGTGATGCTGTTGGGATCAACGATCTAGGCGAAATTGTCGGCACTTCCGACTCCGGCAACGCCAATAATCCTCACGCAGTCTTGTGGAATAGGGCGGGAGTGGCGCAGGATCTGGGCATTCTCGCCGGTGGAAACTGGAGTGGCGCGTTTGCGATCAATGTTCTCGGAACAGTCGTTGGGAACGGCAATTGTAGCGGGTCTGTGTCGCACGCATTTGTCTGGAGCGCAAAAAACGGAATGCGGGATCTGAACGCTCTTATTCCTGCCAATTCGGGTTGGGAGCTGCAAGGTGCCGTTGCAATCAACGTCGCCGGACAGATCGTTGGGGTGGGGACCGTGAATGGAGCTCAACATGCAGTTCTCCTGACGCCGCACTGTGCGCCGTGACGCTGAACCGGCATCTTTTCATTTGTTCTGATGATGGCAGTAACTGGTACCTGCGCTCAATCCAGAACTGACCGCGGCTTCTTCCCTTGATGCCCTAATCTCAAGACTCGTGTCATGAAGTGCAAAGTAACGGGGCCGATTGCCGCCCGTTCGAAAAGGCGCTGTCATTATGGAGCAGCGCCCGGAGTCGGCCCTGAATTCGGGGCAAAAGCGGGTAGCCACGGACAGTGGATTTCTGTCCGTGGGCTTTTCGGTGCAACACGGACCTGTGGCCAATCAAAGGCAGATTGACCATGCATATCACCCATCGCTCCTTAGGTGCCCAGAATCACGGGGAAGTGTTCCGCCAACCGGCCTACACCTAAGCCGCTGTATTTTAGAGCCGCTTTTTTGAAATCATCAATCGTCAGTCCCGCGTCTCGAACTAATCCAGCCATGGAGGCGCTGCTTCAACTCTTCGGGAGATGCGCATTCGAAAAACAACTCCAGCGCCTCCTGAAGGTTGTCCCGGGCCTGTTCAATACTGTCCCCTTGGCGCGTTGATTCATACTGTCTCCGCTCTCTGCGAGTCGCTTTACGGCCGTCGGATGATGCGGGTTCGCCATTTGCGCCAGTCAGCCGGAAATGTCGTCGTTACAACCCTTTTTCAGCGAGTTCAAACGCACGGAGGACGGCGCGGGCCTTATTCTGGCACTCGTCGTATTCGCGCGCGGGGACGGAGTCCGCCACGATGCCGGCGCCGGCTTGCAGGTAGGCGATTTTATCTTTGATTAATACTGTACGGATGACAATGCAGGAGTTGAGATTGCCGGAAAAGTCGAGATAGAGCACAGCGCCGCCGTAAAGGCCGCGGCGGGTGGGTTCAAGCTCGTCGATGATTTCCATGGCGCGGACCTTGGGCGCGCCGGTAAGCGTACCGGCAGGGAAGCAGGCGGCGAGCGCGGCATAGCTATCCGCGTCGGGGCGCAGTTGGCCGGTGATCTGCGAGACCAGGTGCATGACGTGCGAATAGCGCTCCACGAACATGATGTCCGTGGGCCGCACCGTGGAGAACTCTGAGACCCGGCCCACGTCGTTGCGGCCGAGATCGACCAGCATGATGTGCTCGGCGCACTCTTTCGCGTCCGAGCGCAGTTCTAATTCCAGGCGCTTGTCCTCTTCCTCCGATTTGCCCCGCGGGCGCGTGCCGGCGATGGGCCGGTATTCCACTTTGCGCCCCGCCACCTTGACCAGCATTTCGGGCGAGGACCCGAGCACCGTCGATTCGCCCAGGCGCAGGTAATACATGTAGGGTGAGGGATTGACGACGCGGAGGGCGCGGTAAACGTCGAAGGCGGGGACGCGTACGGGGACTTCCATGCGCTGCGAAAGCACCACCTGGAAAATGTCTCCGGCGCGGATGTATTCCTTAGAGCGCTCGACCATCGCCTCATAGCGCGGGCGCGTCATGTTGGGATGCACGCGCAGGGCGCCCTGCGGGCGGCGGACGCGCGGCAGGCGGAGCGGTCGGCGCAAGCGGCTTTCCAACAGATCCAGGTGGCGGACCGCCGCATCGTACTTTGCCCGCAGACTTCCTTTCCCTTCTTCCGTCAGCACATTGGCGATCAGAAAAAGGCGATGCTGCACGTGGTCAAAGGCCAGCACGTTGGAAAAATACATGAAGGCCGCGTCGTCCAAATCGACGTCTACGGGGACCCGCGCGGGCAAGCGCTCCAACATGCGCACGGCTTCATAAGAGAGGTAACCCACGGCCCCGGCAGTGAAGGGCGGCAGGCCGGGAATCTCCACGGAATGGTAACGCGCGCCCAGGCGGCGCAGAAACTCGAAGACGTTGCCCGTCTCCTCTTCACGGTGCGCACCGCGCCGGACCGTGATGCGGTCGCCACGGCAGGAAACGATTTGAAAAGGGTCAACGCCAAAGAACGTGTAGCGGCCCACACGCTCGCCGCCCTCGACGCTCTCCAGGAGAAAACTGTGCGGGTGCGAATTCGCCGCGCGCCCGTGCTGCGGGGTAAGACTGAGGAACGCGGAAACGGGACTCAGCAGGTCCGCGACAATGGGGCGATAGACGGGCACCACGTTGCCGTGGAGTGCGAGCCTTTTGAATTCGGAAAAATTGGGACTGGCATTGCTCATGGAATCACGAACAAGGCAAAAGGCAAAACGCAATAGTCAAAAGGCAAAAGTCCCCAGGAATGCCGAATATGGGACAAACCATTCGGCGGTCGAGAGCGAGTAACAGAGTTCACCGTACTTCAACTCTCAACCTTGGGCTTTAAGCCTTTGCCCTTTATCCTTTAAACCTTAATCTTAGACATTCGATCTTCTACGTTCAGCTTCTCAAACCACTTTTGACTTTTGCGCTTTGCCTTTTGCGTTTTGACTTTTGACTTGCATTTATGTTCGGGCACGACCCGCGCAAAAGCCTACCCTCCCCCCGTGTGGTCCAGCGCCGAGCGGACGGCTTGTTCCATCAGGGCGCGGGGAGCGGCGAGCCCGGTCCAGATTTCGAACTGTCGCGCGCCCTGCGCCACCAGCATTTCCAGGCCGGAAATCGTGGTCAGCCCACGCCTGCGCGCTTCGTTCAGGAGGCGGGTGGCATGGGGGAAATAAACCATGTCAAACACCACTCGCACGCGCAAACGCGCCAAGTCGATGGGGGTGCTGTCAACGTGCGGGAACATTCCCACGGGGGTAGCGTTGATGACCGCGTCAACTTCCAGGCTCTCGGCGCTATCCCAGGGCACCACCTGTGCCGCCACTCCGCGCGCCAGGGTTCGCGCCACCGCCTCACGCCGCGCGGTAATCACCACCTCTGCGCCTTCCGCGCGCACAGCATAGGCGGCCGCTCGCGCCGCGCCCCCCGCGCCGAGAATCAGAATTCGACTGCCCGCCAGGCGCAAACGCTTGATGAGAACTTCCACCACGGCGGCGGCGTCAGTATTCCATCCCAGCCAACGGCCGCGCTGCAAGGCCACGGTATTGCACGCGCCGATGCGATTCGCCAGCGGGTCCACCCAGTCGAGCGCGCGCAGGATGGCGCGCTTGAAGGGCATGGTCACGGCGAATCCTTGCAGCTCCACCTCGCGCGCGAAGGCCAGGAAGTCCGCCACCTTGCTGGTTTGGCAAGGCAGGAAAACCGCATTCACGTGCTTGGCCTGAAAGGCCGCGTTCTGCATGGCCGGCGAAAGGGAAATGGAGGCGTGGGAACCTAGCACTCCGTAAAGTTGCGTGCGGCTGTCAAGACGTTCCACCCGGTAAACTGAGCGCATGACTTCGGCAGGAATTTGTCCCGCTGCGGCGGGGGAATGGTTGAGCGGCGCCGCGTAAGTGAACGCCGATCCCCACAGCAGGGAGAGCAGCCGCGCGGGCATTCCGGATGCGCCCATGGCCAAAGCTACCAACCGCGGGTTGCGCCGCCCGTAAGCTTTGAGCAACCGGCGAATCTGCAGGTTGTCGCGAAGGTAGCGCCCTTGCGTGGCGATCTTCACCACCTGCACGGGTAATCGTACCAGGCGGCGATAAACCGGGGCGAGCGGGGGAGTCTTTTGAAAGTCGTGGTAGGAAACAATGATCTTGGCAGGCCGCAGTTCCCGGAGGAACGCCACGCCGCTCTTCTGCACCGATTCGATCTCGACGTCAACCCATTGGCAACCCGCTCGCACGGCGGCACAGAGAATTGCCGCCTGATCGGCCAGCGTCCCACGCATCATGCCTCCCGCCGTGGACATTCGGCACGTGGCAATGGTCTGCGGAAAATGCAGGCGCATGAGCATCTGGTGGAGCTGCGATTCAAATTGCGAAAAGTCCTGGAGGTAATCGAGGCGCAACTCATATCCGACGGGCGCACCGGTAATGTGTATGGCAAGAGCCTCCATCGCGTTCAGGGTAGGCGCTGCCAAAGTGACGTAAATGTCCGGCGAGTGCGACTTGGCCAAAACCACGTCCTCAACTTGGTGAAATCACGAGACCCAAACGACTGAATATAAAGGTTTTGGTAGAGAAAAGGCAAGAAGTTTACCTCTCCGGGGTGACTTACGACCGGTCAGGAGGCACGCACTCTGCCCCCGTAATATCTATAACCCATTACGATTAAAGGACTAAGGCTGCAGAGGAAACATGGTGAGAACGATCGTTGTGGGCCTTCAAGGCAGAGCTCAAAACGCCGCGCGACACGCGCTGCCATTAACGATGAGCGCCCATTTTTACCCTGGCGGCAGGGAAATCCTGGGAAGTGGTCGGGATTCGCCAGAGATTCGAACCCTGGAGAAGTCCGTTCATTGGACCCGGCTGGTTGGGTCTTTGCCCGGCGGCGGGAGTGGAACCATCAGGCCGAGACCTTGAAGAAGCAGGACGGTGCGTTGCGCGGCCCCTCGCCAAACGAGCTGGCAACCTTCTCCCTGGCAATTCTGGACGTAAACGTCCCCGCCCGAATACTCCAAGCTGCAATTCTTAAACTGGCAATTCACATAGACGCCTTCGTCCAAAATTACGTGCTGATTCTCAAAGACCTGGTTCTCATATCGGTTCATAGGTTCACTCGGGCCGCATGCTGGCGCGATAACTTCCGCGTCTTCCGACGCCGCAAACACGGTCGGGGGACCGGGCGCTGGGCTTAACCCAGGCAAGCGTCTTGATGAGGCTACCATCCACACCATGTGGATGCAAGCGGGCCGAATCACTAGACCGCGGCGCCGGCCGCCATCGAAAGCATGGCGGTTGCGGAGGTTTGAGCTTGGCGCGGGTGCAGGAGAGAATTCACTCTCGCCTTCAATCGCACCAGGGCCGCGGAATGGAGTTGCGAAACGCGCGATTCGTCCACGTTCAAGCGGTCGGCAATCTGCTTCATGGTCAGATCTTCCTCATAGTAGAGGGTGATGATTTGGCGCTCACGCTCCCGCAGTTGGGAAAGCGCGCGGCCCAGGATTTCGCGCTTCTCCCGGCTATAGCACAGATCGAAGGGATCAGCGTTGTTATCGGCCAAAAGCGCCGGCTCAGCGGAGGGCCGCTTTGAGGTGGGGCCCGCCGAAAGGATGCGCGCGCCAAAGTCGAATCCCACGCTCCGGATCTCATTCACCGTGTGGTGCCACTGCGCCAGGTTCATTCCCAGCGCCGCGGCGATTTCCTCGTCCTTCACCGGGCGACCCAACTTAACCTCGAGTTCGCGATAGAGCTTCTGGATATTCTTGTTCTTGCGCCGCAAGTCGCGGGAGGCCGGATCGGCACTGCGCAGGCCGTCCAAAATAGCTCCGCGAACCCGGTGGCGGGCGTAGCTTTCCAACTTCACCCGCTTGGTTGTGTCAAACTTGGCGACGGCATCAACCAGTCCCAGCACCCCATTGGCAAGCAGTTCATTCACTTCCACGTGAGCGGGCAGGTGTCCGCGAATCTGGAAGGCCATGCGCTTCACCAAGGGTAGCAACTCGATCAACAATCGTTGCCTCTCCTGAACTTGCCGCGCGTCCTTCCGCCCCGTGGGACGGACGTTAGAAGGCATCAAGGGCCGGCGCGTCATTATCTGCCGGCGAAGGGCGGGTGCCGCTGCTGCGTTGCTCAGTTGCTCGAAAGTGGGGATCGTTTGAGTTGCCATGAATACCTCGCTCACTCTGGAATGGCCCTTCCGGGCCAGCGCTCTTCGACCTTGGGCTTCTTTCCGGGCCACCCTCGGTGTCCTTGCGCTGGCCTTAGAAATTGCAAAGAATGGGCCAATCCTAAGGAGGGGCGCGGCGCTGAGGAAACCGGCAATAACTAGCCTCTCGCAAGAAGCAAGTGGTATCGAGCAAAGCCCGCGAGGATAAGCCTCGGAAAACGCCAAAGGACTTTTGTGAGCCTTGGGTTGCGGCGAAAGAAGCTGCTCTTTATCATATATTTGCAAATGTTTTGGGTGCAGGCTGGAAGGGAAGCGGGAGGAATTGGGTGTGGCGGCACTGGCTAGACAAACGGGGCAGCCATCCCTGGAAGAGTGCGGACGGGATTCGAAGTTTTCTTTGCGAACTGCCGCGGGCAGGTATTTTGGACCTCCTTGTCATGTTCCAAAATGGGAGGGCGCCGACCCCGCAGCACCAACAGTGATGCCGATCTCGAAGTCGTTGCATACTCCTCAAGCTCAATACTAAAAGAGCCGATAGATGAGGATGAGGGAAACAGAACAAGGCTTGCGAGGCTCAGTGAGTGCTGTGCACCCATGCTGACCCAGGCTTCATCTCCCTCCGCGCGTCGATGGAAGGATGCGGTGGGTGAACCTCAGGTCCGGAGAGGAATCTGAGACTGTGCTGGACCGCTTCAGCGCCAGACTTGTGGTTTGCGACGTGGACGGCCGGAAAGAGAGCAGCCCCTTTGCCTGAAAATTCGGACTTCTATACGCTTTCCCGAATCGGCACCAAGGTCCCTGTTTGGGACATTCTCTGACCCTCCGGGTGCACGGTCCTCCTTTCGTTCGCTATGAGGCCGTGTGAATGTGGCTGGCGGGTAGGGAGGCTAACTCCAATACTGTTCACTTAATGGGTCTTTATGGCAGTGGCAAAGCAAAACAACAAGCCCCGGAAATCGGGCGCCGCGTTAGAAAGGGAAGGGCGAGTTCCTGACTCCGGCCGGGCGGAGCAACTCCCTACTGATCTGAATATGTCGAACCGGTCGTCGTTTTTGGATATGGCTCCCGGCGACATCGTGTTTCTTGACGACTTCACCTACCTGCGGGAGTCTTTTGCTGCCAATTTCGTCGCCGTTTTGGCTTGCCCCTTGTGCGGGTCCCCAGGCCTGATTACTTCCGTCCAATACTCCGGAGGCGCACCGATTGTCTGCCCCTCAAAGGTCTGCTCCGGCCTATTTCGGATCGTCGACGAAGCTCAGATCGTCGCTCTGCCTCCAATCTGAGCCACATCCTCCACCGGGACGGCCTCATCTGGCCACGGGGGGTAGCGCAGTGCCCGCTATCCGGGGCTGCGGCTTTTCCAGCGGCGCGGGTTTTTGTTGCGCCGTAGTAGCGCTGACCTTCAGGTCAACACGAGGTGACGTCGGGCCAATGCCGACCTGAGGGTCAGCGCTGCACTTGCTCCGTTGCGCTTTGAACCAAGCAACCCGAATGGCTCACCTTATCCGTGCCGCCCAATGCGCGTCGTGGTGGAAGAAGCCGCAAGGGTGGAGAGTGAGCCTTGCGCTACATTTTCTCTTGCGCGACTCCCCATCCGCCGTTTCGGGTTAACAATTGCCGGTTTGCTATTGGATTCGAAAGCGCGAATCTGAGGAAGAATCCATCGACCTCGACGACGCAGGTCTGCGCTATGCTTGCTGATCGGGTCTTCGAGCGCGGAGATTTCGCGCCCGTTCCGTTTGCTTCGGCTCGCGCGATCATTGAGGTGGAACGCACCATATCCAGCAGGAGCGATCTGATAAAGCAGTTAGGAGAGCGACGCAGCCTGGCGCCAAGAGGGAGCTTGTTGGGCGTGGTCGTAAATGATTCGACCCCTTTGTTGAACCGGGAGTGTACGCCGGACTGGCTGGCGCAAGAAGAAAGCGAACCCGCTATAACACTGCTTCTTGACGACAAACTTCAGCCCGACACCAAAGGGGTGCTTGCCTTCATCTACTTTCTCGCACAATTGGCCGGGCACAACGAGACTCTTGTGCAATAGGCTTGCGTGCAAGGGACAGAGTTGGTTTGTAACTCTGCGGCAGCCAAGCGCACAGGCCGCGGAGTTCGAGAACAACTTCGCGCTACCAAAGCAAAAAAGGCATGGCTGCGATTGCGGTCGAGCCGGTTGGAAGTGCCTAGCCCGGCGCGCCGGGACTCGGAAATGGCGCTCGCTGCCTACTGCTTTCCGCCTACTGTCCTAACGTGGATGGCTTTTCTCCAAAGTGCCGCCAGTGGTGTTCAATCGCTTCCAGGGTACGGCCCTTGGTCTCGGGAACAAGGACGTAACAAAAAATGAAGGCCACCAAACAAAGGCAAGCGTAAACCCAGAAGGTTCCCGCCGGCCCCGCGGCGCGAATGAGCGACAAGAAGGATGCCGTCACGACCCAGTTTGTTCCCCAGACCGTCAGCGTCGCCAAAGACATGGCTTTACCTCGAATTTTGGTGGGGTAAATCTCCGAGATCAGAAGCCACATCACCGGGCCCAGGCCGATGCCAAAGGAAACGACGTAGGCGATGACCTCATAAAACACCACGATACTCCCAGCTTTCTGGTAAAAGGCGACGCCTATTAACGTCAAGGCCACGGCCATTCCGGCCGTACTCAACAGGAGCAAAATCCGCCGGCCGAGGCGATCGACCAGTGCCATGGAGACTACCGTAATGAGGACGTTGGCCACCCCAATGATCGCCGATGCCAGGATGGCGGCCTTCGCCGAGGGATAACCCGACATGCGCAGGATGGCGGGCGAGTAATAAATGATCGTATTGATGCCGGTAATCTGTTGAAAGATGGCAAGACCTATTCCTACTAATACCGCCACACGGAACCCCGGCTGCAATAGTATGCCAAACCCTTCCTGCTCCTCTTGCAAGGCGCTCTCGACCTCCGCCAACTCCGCCTCCGCTTCATCGCCCCGGCCCAGGCGGCGGAAATTCTCCAGCGCCCGATCACGAAATCCTTTGCGCGCGAGCCACCGTGGACTTTCCGGCAGAAAGATCATGCCGATCAACAAGACGATGGCGGGAAACACGGCGCTCGCGAACATCCACCGCCAACTCTCGGAAGCGGCAAAAGCGTAATCAACGAAGTAAGCTACGCCGATGCCCACGGTAATAGCGAGCTGATTGAGCGAAACCAGCGCGCCGCGAATCGGCGCCGGCGCCATCTCCGCGATGTAGAGCGGCACGGTCAGCGATGCGACTCCGATGCACGCGCCCACAAAGAAACGCGCCACCGAGAACGACACCAGTCCGACGGCCAGCGCACTCAGGACTGAAAACAGGCCAAATCCCAAGGCCGTCAGCAGCAGCATCCAGCGGCGCCCCCAGCGATCCGTACAGTAGCCCGCCGAGGCCGATCCCACCAACGCCCCAGCCAGCGCGATCGCCACGGCGAATTCCAGTTGCACGTCCGAAAGGTGAAAGTCCGCGCGCAGGAAAAGCATCGCACCGGAAATGACGCTGGTATCAAACCCAAACAGCAACCCGCCCAGAGCAGCGACCATGGCGGTCAGCACAACGGTCGCGCGGCCGGAGCCAGAAGCTCGCGCAGATGAAGCTTGGGGTCCAGTGCCAAGTGATGAGTGTTTTACCATTGAATCTCCTGATTACAATTAAATCCTCTCGATGAATTTTGACGAAAATCCATCTGGCGCGAACAGTTTACCGGAAAAACACCGGGAGTGTTGCTTTGGATGGGCGGCTGGCACGCCAGCAGGGATCAAAATCCCCCGCATGATGGGGGGATGAGGCATCCGAGTTCGCACACCAAGCTCGCTTGTCCGAAACCCAAGGGTTTTCCTGCCACCGGTACTTCTTTCATACTACAATAACCCTTCGTATGGAACTTACCTTTTGTCCTATGCCGGATGTGAGGGATAAGTGTTTACGGGTCAAGCCGCTGGCATCTGAATGGAAGATTGCTACGCTTCCCCTAAGTCCAAAGTGCTCGAACACCCGATTGGAGGCCAAAACATGCGCAAACAAGCCACGTTGTACCTCATGATGACCCTGGCGCTGTCCCTCTCCGCGCGCGCTAGTTCGAACCATGAAGACGACGTCCACCGCATCGAGGATTCCGCCCAGATCTTTCAGGAAATCATGGGAGCCCCGGACAAGGCCATTCCCCAGGACTTGATGGAATCGGCGAAGTGTATTGCCATCATTCCTGCGGAAAAGAAATTGGCCTTCATGGTCGGTGGGAACTACGGAAAGGGTTTGGTGACGTGCCGCGGCGTAAAAAGCTGGAGCCCGCCGGTGTTCTTGGCCGTGAGCGGCGGGAGTTTCGGTTTCCAGATTGGCGGCTCCTCGACGGATCTCATTCTGGTGTTCCGCGGGCGCAGGGGATTACAAAAGCTTTTGAGCGACAAATTTAAAATCGGCGGCGACGCCTCCGCCGCAGCGGGACCGGTGGGGAGGAGCGCGTCGGCAGGCACGGACATTGAACTGCACGCTGAGATCCTCACCTATTCGCGCAGCCGTGGAGCCTTTGCCGGGATTAGTCTAAGCGGCGCCGTTGTTCAGCCGGATGATACCGGGAACCAAGCGCTATACGGCCCCACTGCCAATAAGGAAAATATCCTCGACGGAAAAGTGGCCATTCCAGCAGAGGCCATGGTTTTAGTACAGGCAGTCAGCAAAGCAACTCGCACCCCCGTCCCCGACAGCCCGGCCCCTGCGGCCAGCAAAGTCATGTGACGTGCCGACGATTTTCACATCAATCCTTCGATGATCCGATGGAAGGCCACCATTCCGGGATCGTCCTTACCAACGCTTTTCTCGCCAAAAATGCGCGCGCGCCCTTGCCGTGCGGGTTGATTGCGGAAGCGATCGAGGCATTTGCTCACCGCCTGATCAGCGCCCGCAACCAGCGCGGCAGGGCCGTCGATTCCGTCCGTGGCGTCGCGCGCCGCCTCCAAGGCGTCAAGCACGGTTTTCTCTCCCAATTTCCCTCCGCTGCGCTGCGCCATTGCCTGCAAGGCACTTGCGAGCAGCGACGAGACCTCGGACCAGGGAACTTCGGCCCGTCCCTTCGTAGCTTTTGCCGCACTCATCAACCCTGTCGCCAACAGAGTACCGTACGTCGAGCCCGAAAGCTTGGTGAAGGCTTGCGCGCACTTCAGCAGCGCCATGCCCACGTCATCGGGAAGGGTGGGGAGATCCAATGCCACGGCCCGGGTGCCGCGCACCATGGTGACACCCAGGTCGCCGTCGCCAAGCTGAGCATCAAGCGCGTTTAACTCATCGGAGCAGGATTCCATCTTGGCGGCAATGCGCGTCAAAGCGCCGCGCAGGACGGGAGTGGTGAGATTCATGGGCATCGCAAACCCTCTGGACATGTAGCGCAGGGCTCGCTCTCCAGCCCTGCGGCTCTTCCACCCCACCGTGGTTTTGACGACGCGGGCAAGAGCGAAGCGGATTCCCTTCGAGATGACCCCAGGAAAATCAAACTTATCCAGGTTGCGGCGCGTCGAACCCTTGCGCCGCTGGCAAAGCCGCAGGGCCGGACCGCGCGCTCTGCGCTACCTCCGCCTGGACCGTCGGAGCGCTTCAGACCCTCAGGAATGGGCAATCGCAGGGCGCCTTCAGCAGGGCTTCCAACTCGCCATCGAGCTGGCAAAGTGTCAGCGACATACCGGCCATTTCCATGGAGGTCGCGTAACGGCCCACCAGGGGCATGACGATTCTGACGCCCAGGCCAGTGAGTTTCCTGGCGACAAAGCGGTAAACGATGTAAAGCTCTTCCGGCGGCGTGGCGCCCAAGCTGTTCACCAATAATGAGACACGGTCTCCGGATCGCAAGGGCATATCGGCAAGCAGGAGAGAAAGCATTTCTTCCGCGATGGCGTCGGCGGGGCGCATGGGCCCGCGGCGCACCCCCGGCTCGCCGTGAATTCCCATGCCGATTTCCATTTCCGTCTCGCTGATTGCAAAAGTTGGGCGACCCACTGCCGGCACCGTACAGGGCGTCAGCGCCACGCCCACGGAGCGGCAGGCGTCCGCGGCCTTCTGGGCAACAGCCGTCACCTCGTGGAGAGTTGTGTGTTGGTCAGCCTTGGCGCCCGCGATTTTGTAAGCGTACACTAACCCGGCGACACCTCGACGCTTCGAGCGCTCAGCCAGCGGGGCGCTGGCCACGTCGTCCGCCACGCGCACGGAGGTGGTTTGGATCTCTTCCAACTCGACCATCTCTCCGGCCATATCGAAATTCATATTGTCGCCACCGTAGTTCCCATACAGGCGAAGCACTCCAGCGCCCCCGTGCGCGGCGCGGATGGCTTCCGCCACTTGCTCGACCGCAGGTGAGGAGAACACGTCGCCAATCGCGCAGGCATCCAGCAGACCCCTGCCGACGTACCCGGTAAAGACCGGCAAGTGTCCGGAGCCGCCGCCGGAGACGATTCCCACTTTGCCGTCGATCGGACCGTCCGCGCGGACAATGACGCGCCCCGCTGTTCCGGTCTGCTTGTAATACTGCGGATGCGCCAGGCACAAGCCCTCCAGCATTTCGTCAACATAAGCGAAAGGTTCATTGAGGATTTTCTTCATGGGTTTCTCCGCCAGCAAGGATTTGTGCTTCTGTCGTCGAAGGGAACCAAGTCCCTTTCAAATCCGCCCAGGACCTCAGGTTCCAGGCTCCGGAGACTGTGGAGTATACACCAGTACTTCGTTGCGGAGGTTAGCGACCTTGCCAGTCGGCGGATGGGAGGGCGGGGCTTCACAGGCCGCGGAAAGACTCTTTGGCGCTTGGAGCTAGCACTTCAGCACCACCCCGGCGCTCGGCGCGCCACCCCTCCTCATCTGAGGAGGGGAGCGATTTTGAAAACTCCCCTCCTGATTCAGGAGGGGTGGCGCGCCGAGCGCCGGGGTGGTTGTACGCCGGGGGCAGTTTTTCCGCAACCTGTAAAGACCCGCCCTTCCGAGGGCCACGAATTATAGAAATAATTTCCTCACGCCCCTACTTTCTGTTCCCCGCCCAGACGCACGCGCGCGTCGACAGCGCGAAAGTCCACTGCCTTGGGGAAGACCAGTAGAGGGTTAATCTCAATTTCCGCAATCTCCGGCAAATCCTCCGCGAGCTGCGAAAACCTTTGTAGGACCTCTGCGAGCGCGTCCAGGTCTACGGAAGCTTCTCCGCGCACGCCTCGTAGCAAACTGTAGCCACGAATCTGTCGAATCATCTCGTGGGCCTCAAGATCGGTGAGCGGCGTCACGCGGAAAACCACGTCTGTCACCGTCTCCACGTAAATTCCTCCCAGCCCGAACATGACCAGTGGGCCATACTTGGGGTCGTGCGTCATACCCACAATCACTTCGCGGCCGCCGCGCACGTATTCCTGAATTAGAAAACCCAGGCCTCCGGCGCCCGCTGTGTCCCCTCGATGGCGGGTGATGGACTCCGTCATCCTTTGCGCGGCTGCCAATAATTCCTCCGGGCCACGGAGATCCACTATCACCCCGCCCACATCCATCTTATGAACCAAATCCGGGGCGACCGCTTTGAGGACTACCGGGTAGCGTAGCTCCTTGGCCAAGCGTTCAAGTTCTTCCCTGTTGGCGGCGGGAGTGGACCCCACCACAGGAATTCCGTAGTATCCGATCAAGCGCAGGCTTTCCGCCGCCGTCAATTGCCCCCGTCCCTGCTGGCGAACTTCTTGAATCATCTCTTCCGCCGCGCCGCTGCGCACCTCGAAGCGCTTCAATTCGCCCACTGGCTTTTCACGCCACACGCGATAACGATCGAGGGCCACGAGCGCGTTCACCGCCGACTCCGGGAAAATGTAAAGGGCCATATGGTTGGGATAATCGCGGTTTAGCTCCACAAAGAACTCATCCGTCGCCATGATGACTCCCACCACCGGCTTTAGATATTTATGGCGCAACTGCTCCAAACCCAAAATGATATCCATGGCGCTGATCAGCATGGGAGGAACAAAAACCACCAGCAGCATGTCGATGCCATCGTCTTCCAGCAGAATTCGCGCGCAGGCATCGTACTTGCTGCGATCCGATTGGGGAGTCATATCCACGGGATTCAGAATACTGGCCTCGGGAGGAAGCAAGCGCTGGAGCTCGTGGCACGTTCGTTCGGAGAAATTCGCCATGCTAAGGCCATGGGCAATGGCCGTATCGGTGGCCATGATGGCGGGACCGCCGGCATTGGTGAGAATTCCCAGGCGGTTGCCCCGCGGCAAGGGGTTCTTGGAAAAAGCCATCGCCAGGTCAAATAACTCCTCCACGGTGTTCACGCGGACCACGCCACACTGTTCCAGCAGGGCGCCGGTGGCGACGTCGAGCCCCTGCCGCGCCGCCAGCGCTCCGGTGTGCGACGAAGCCGCGCGAGCTCCCGCTTCCGTGCGGCCCGACTTCACCACCAGCAAGGGCTTCCGCTTGGAAATCCTCCGGCAGATTTGCATGAAGAGCTTGGCATTTCCGAACGACTCGAGGTACATCAAAATCAAATCGGTCTGCGGGTCGTCTTCCCAATACTGCAATAGATCGTTGCCGGAGACGTTGGTCTTGTTGCCCATGCTCACAAAATAGGAAAACCCGATGTCGAGCTGCCGCGCGATGTTCAGGATGGCAATGCCCAACGCGCCGCTCTGCGACATGAAGGCAATGCGCCCCGTCAGCGGCAGGGTGGGGGCAAAGGTGGCGTCCATGCGGACCGCCGGGTCGGTATTGATGACGCCCATGCAGTTCGGCCCGATCATCCTCATCCCATACTGCCGTACCCGCTCAGCCAATTGGGCCTCGAATCTTTTCCCTACTTCGCCGGTTTCGGAAAAGCCCGCGGTGATGACCACCAAGCCCGTCACGCCTTTCTGCCCACAGTCATCGATGGCGCTCAGCACGTCGCCGCGCGGAACAACGATGATGGCCAGATCCACGGGATCGGGAATCGATGAAACGGTAGGAAAGGCCTTTATGGAGTGAATAAAGTTTGCTTTGGGGTTAACTGGAAAGAGCTTGCCGTGGAAATCGAACTCGATGAGCTGGTGTAGGATTTCGCGGCCGATGGCTCCCTCGCGGCGTGAGGCGCCTACCACGGCGATGGATTTCGGTTTCAGAATGGCATCCAGGGGATTCACGGCAACTCCTCTCCTCCGACCGAGTCCGGCACAATCATGCCGGGGGCGCTCCCTGGGTCCGAGGCGAATGCGGCGCCCGGCAGGCCACCATTGAAATCCCAATTAACGGGGATGTCAACGCAAGAGTAAACAGCGGTGGTCATCCTGTCACGAGTGCTCCGGATTTAAATTCCGCTGGAGGCGAACGGTATGATTTATAATGAGGCCGTTTTTTAAGCACGCACATCCACTTAAGATGGGCACCTATGGCTTTCCCTATACCTAGCTATGTCCGGTCCTCGGCTCCTGTCCCTCTGTCAAAACGCGCGCCTTGGTATCGCAACACCTTTCCCTCTTACGCGGGGATTTTCCTCTGGGTCGCATTTTACCAGGGGATGGCGGGCACTACGCTCAACCGCGCCAGCGTGGGCGTGTGCCTGATGGGGCTTCTGGTCGCGGGCCTGCTTTGCTTCGCGTTCTATTATTACGCTCCCGCGATGCTGGGAATGCAGACGGGCCGGCCACTCTACGTTGTTGGCACCGCGATGTTCGGAACCACAGGCGGCTATTTGATGCCAGGATTGCTGATGGGGGTATTGCAGCTCGGTTGGTTTGCAGTGGCCACCTCTATTTCCACGCAATTCATCATGAAGGGGCTGCATCAGGATTCGAAAGTGTTATCCACCGTGATCGGGCTCCTCTGGGCCTATGGTTTGGCCCTTGTCGCACTGAAAGGAATTGGTTATGTAGCCCGCGTCGCCCAGGTTCTGAATTGGGTCCCCATGATCATGATCGCAATCGTTTTTTGGAAAAACATGGGCGGCATTGCCAGCTACCAGCCACCCCAGCATGATTCCTGGGGCGGTTTTGTGGCAATTATCGACATTGTGATCGGATTCTTTGCCACGGCGGGCGCCGCGGGCGCTGACTTTGGAATGAACAATCGAAACCGCGAAGACGTGGCGTTGGGAGGGTTAACCGGCATCGCCTTGGCGATTCTGCTGGCGGGCGGGCTCCCAGTTCTCTCCGTGGCGGCCCACATTGCTGGCACCGCCGGACCGCCGAACTACGATTATTCTTCCGCCATCACCAGCGTGGGGGCCCTGGCCCCGGCCATGTTCTTCCTTTTCGCGGCCGCCTCCGTAGCGCCCACATGCTTCTGCACCTTCATCGCCTCCAACAGTTTTGCCACCATGCTGCCGAAGATTCCGCGGAGTATTTCCACCCTTGCCGGCGTTACCATTGGAGCGCTTTTGGCCGTGACCGGCTTGGCTCAGAACTTGATTGGGTTCTTCGTGATCGTCGGTGCGTCCTTCGGCCCTATCTGCGGCGCCATTGCTGCCGACTATCTCTTGGCGGGAAAGAAATGGTCGGGACCGCGCGCGGGAATTAACTGGGCAGGCTACATTTCCTGGGCGGTGGGTTTTCTAGTGGGCATTCTGAACCGCATTCCGGGCGTGCCGCCGGGACTTATCAAATTCGACCGTCCAGCCGCCTTGATCTCCTTTGTCGTGGCGTTCATCGTTTACTTCGGACTGGCCAAGGTGGGATTGTTGCCCTCGCCTGTTCCGCTGGAGGAATCGGCAGAGGAACGAGTTGCCCGCTGAGTCCTGGGCTCCAACGCCGCGGCAAGGATTGATTCGACGCCATCTTTTTACGGGGATTGCGCCAGTATTTCGGCGCGAACATTTTTCAAAATATAAAAGGCGCGCTCGACGCCGACTTCGCCGGTAAGAATGGGGTCTTCATTCTCGATGCTCATGATTCCCTGGAAGTCCGCATCCATGTATGCCTTCACGACGTCCTTCCAGAGTTGAGCCCCATGGCCATAGCCCACCGCGCGAAAATACACTGAGCCCTCTGTTGCCTTTGCCGGGTTTTCTGAGAAGTTCAGCACGCCGGTTCGTGCGGCAAGGTCCTTGACGATCAAAGTATCTTTCATGTGCGCGTGAAAGAGGGCGCCCTGCTGGCCGAGGTAACGAATGGTTTCCACCGGATCGCAGCCTTGCCAAAACAGGTGGCTGAGGTCGCAGTTGGCCCCGATTTCCTCTCCCACGGCGTCACGCAGCTTGACCAGCGTATGGGGGTTGTACACCACAAAGTTGGGATGCATCTCCAGTGCGATCCTACGAATGCCATGTTCGCGCGCAAACCTTGCCGCCTGTTTCCAATAGGGAATTACCCTTTCGGCCCACTGATAATTGAGCATCTCGTTCACTTCCGGAGGCCAGCGGTAGGTAATCCAATTGGGAGTCTTATCCGCGGGCGACCCGCCAGGGCAGCCGGAGAATCCCACGACGACCGGCACTTGCAGGCGCTCGGCCAAAAGGACGGCGTTGCGGAAAAACTGGTCGTCGCGCGCGGCAATCACCGGATCTGGGTGAATGGGATTACCATGACAACTGAAAGCCGCCACCCGAATATTGCGGTCTTCGAATTTCTTTTTCCAGGCACGGGCCTTTGCCGGGTCGGCGAGAAGTTCGGTGATCGGGCAATGCTTGGGGTCGGGCAGTCCCTTGGCCCGGATTTCCACGGCCTCAATTCCGAGCGCCGAAAGCTTGTCGAGCATTTCTTCCAGGGACAAGCTATCAAACGCGGAATCAAAGACCCCAATAGGAATGGCGCGGGGAGGCTTGGCTGCAGCGGGGTAAACCAGGGACGTGGCGGACGATTCACCTCGCATATCAAACCCACCTGGCCCCACTCGGGGCGTGGTCGCCATCAAGTTCCCGGTGTTCGCGAGAAATTTCCTCCGGGTCACAGTGCCTGTGCCTTTTCTCTTTGCCATTTCGCTGCCCTCCCACTGTTATGGTAGCAAGGATAGGTTTTGATTTGTCGCCCTTTGAGCTGGAACCCCGCCGCCGACGGGAAAGAGCAATTAACAACGCGGAACTGGGAGGGGATTGATTCGACGCCATCTGCTTACGGGGATGGCGCCAGTATTTCTGCGCGAACATTTTTCAAGACATACAAGGCGCGCTCGACGCCAACTTCACCGGTAAGAATGGGGTCTTCATTCTCGATGCTCAAAATTCCCTTAAAGTCGACGTCCATGTAAGCCCTCACCACGTCCTTCCAGAGTTGCGCGCCGTGACCATAGCCGACAGCGCGGAAGTAGACCGAACCGTCGGTGGCCTTCTCCTCGGGCTCTTCGGGAAAGTTCAACACCCCAAACCTCGCGGCGACGGCCTTGACTATCACCGTGTCTTTCATGTGTGCGTGATAGAGGGCGCCTTGTTTGCCGAGGTAATGGATGACCTCAACAGGATCGCAGCCCTGCCAGAAAAGGTGGCTGAGGTCGCAGTTGGCACCGATTTCTTCCCCCACGGCATTGCGGAGTTTCATCAGCGTCTTCGGATTGTATACGCTCATATTGGGATGCATTTCCAGGGCGATTTTGCGAATGCCGTGGGCGCGCGCAAACTTCACCGCCTGTTTCCAATAGGGAATCAACTTTTCGTTCCACTCGTACCTCAGCGTCTGATCAAATTCCGGAGGCCAGCGGTAAGTGGCCCAGTTGGGCATCTTATCAGCCGGCGAGCCGGCCGGGCAGCCGGAGAATCCCACAATGACCGGCACTTCCAGCCGCTCGGCCAGAAGGACGGTGTTGCGGAAAGTCTCGTCCTCTCGCGCCGCAATAATCGGGTCGGGGTGAACCGGGTTGCCATGGCAACTCAGCGCGCCCACCAGAATCTTGCGGTCTTCAAATTTCTTTTTCCAGGCTTTGGCCTTGGCAGGATCGGCGAGAAGCTCTCCGACCGGGCAATGCTTGGCGCCGGGATAACCTCCCGTGCCGATCTCCACCGCCTCAATTCCGAGCGCAGAAATCTTCTCGAGCATCTCGTCCAGAGAGAGCTGATCGTAAACCGGATCAAAGACGCCAATTGGAATCGGGCGGCGTGGCTCGGGTGTGGCGGGCAAGGCAGGTTGCACCGCCGAAGTTTCTCCTGCCGCCGTCGTCGCCCCACCCCGCCCTACCGCCGGCGCGGCCGCGATCAAACTCCCTGTGGTTGCCAAGAATCTCCTTCGGCTCACAGAAGGTACCTCTTTTCCTTTCGTCATTTCATCCCCCTTCCTACGTCAGGCTGGGAAGTATACGTCAAAAATCGTCGCGGGAGGCATCGCAATGTCGTCGCTGCGGATCCGTCGGGCAAAATAGAGCAGGGTGCGGCTGGACGCAGGTCTGGCAGGAATCTATAATCACTCCTGCCACCTTCAGGGGGATCCATGAACCATTGCCGAGAGACCTTCAGGTGCAGGACTTACAGAAGCGCGAACCCGCAAAAGGGGCTCGCGCTCATACTTCTGACCATGCTACTGGCGGTGAGTTGGGTTGTTTGGCCGCCCGGCTTGAAGCTCGAAGCTCACCCGCAGGGTTCGTTACAAGCCGTTACCGACCGCATCACTTACAATGCCGGCGATGCAGTCTTGCTCAGAATTATTTACCCTTCGCCCCAGGTGGAGCTGACGCAAGTTCGGTGTGTCTTCGCCGTGCGTTATGCGGGTGAAGCAAAACCCATGGCCGATGGGTTGGAGCTTGGCAGTGCTGGAGGTTCTTCCTCAGGCTATCGTTTGCTCTGGAAGGTGCCTCTCGACGCGCGCGGGGGGAGATACGAAATCGATTTGCGCGTTCAGGATCCCAAGTCCCAGCACGTCATTCAGGATTTTTCCCGCGTTGGTTCCTTTGTGGTCCATCGCCAGGTGGTTCAGATTGTTGCGGCCGAGGTTACCGAGCCGTACTACACATCCGGGGATACCATAGGCTGCCGCGTCCAGATGGAAAACCTCAGCGACCGGCCCCTGCAAGGACTTCGCCTCGAATTCTCCGAGCGTTACTGGCCGTGGATTGTCCAGCAGAGGGAGCGAGTCGGGGCTGACATCGAGAATTTGCAGACTGAACTTACCCTCAAGCCGCATCAGAGGACCGGCATCAACGCCCCCCATTGTGCAGAAGCCAATAACGTCGAACAGCCTACCATCAAGCAGTATGCGGCGGTGGTTTGGGACCACGATCGCAAGAATGTTTTGGCCATTGGTTTCACCCCGCTGGTCTTCATCAATCCACCGGGCGTGGTGGCGTCCAGACCTTACCCTTTGCAATACGTTTACCCCAGCCTGGATAAGGTTGACACCTCAAGCTATCGGCATTTTCATCCCGAGCCCTTTGGAGCGGGCGCTATTCAGTTTGATCCACACCACACCCAGTTCCCGTCCGGCGCCGAAGCCACGGTGAAATTTTCTCTGGCCAATCCCACCGACACCGCGTGGCGCCAAGTCACGGTGCGGGCCCGCCTGCTGGGTCCGGACGCAAAGGAGCAGGGGAGTCAAGTGGTCGTGGAACGAATTGACTTGAACCCGCACGGCGCCAAGCTGACGCAAGAAGTGAAGTTTCCACTTCCGCCGGCGGCGAGCGGGCTCTTCCACGCCGGGGTGGAAATAACGGATGACTCAGGTCAGATGCTTGCCACCAATGTGCTGGAACTCGGCGTCAATCCTCTCCCTAAATCTGTATTGGTGTTCTGTGCGCACGAGGACGACGATGGAACCCAAATGGGATTCATTCGTTCCTTGGTGGAGAATCAGATTCCCCTCCACATGGTTTATTTCACCAGCGGCGATGCCGGCTCTTGCGATCGGTACTTTCAGCATTCCTGCGGGCCGGCCGAGGCGCTGAACTTTGGAGCCATTCGCATGCAAGAAGCGCGCGCGGCGATGGGTCACCTGGGCGTTCCGCCGGAAAGCATTTTCTTCATGGGATTGCCTGATGGTGGCACGGGAAAAATCTGGTTTGACCACCCACACTCCAGCGATCCCTACCTTGCCGTGCTCTTAGCCAGTGACCATGCCCCGTACGAAGGCCTCTTCCGGCCCAACCTGCCCTTCGCGCGCGAGGCCGTGGTCGGAGCCGCGGAAGACATCATTAAGAAATTTCAGCCTGAGGTGATCTTCACCGTGCACCCACCGGCGGAAGGCCATATCGACCACATCGTGAACAACTATTTCGTGGTGAAAGCGCTCCAGGAGCTGCTGCGCGCAGGCGCCGTCTCACCCAACCTGGAAGTGCGAGTGGACCGCATCTTTGATCCCAAGGAGCATCCCGCCACTCCGTATCTGTATGAGGATCATGAGTTCTATGTTTCCGGCGAAGCCATGGCGCTGGCGCAAGAGGCGGGATGGTTTTACCAGTCGCAGGGCGGGAACCGCGGGGAAGGAAATTTGCGCGACTGGAATCAACTACGGCGCAGCGAAGGTTACCGCAAGGTGTTAGACTGGAAGGACCACATAGGCTGGAACGAGAAAGAGTGAAGGATGGAAACACCGAGCGAGTGGGCAAAAAGATTCAACCGGCAAAAGACCGACGTGGAGGCTGGCACACCCAACCCGGAAGCCGCGACTGCCGATAGCCCCGCTGCCGTTCCGGAATTCCCCAGCGAGCCGTTTCAATGTCCGGCGTGCGGCCAATTGCTTGCCCCCGCGTGCCGCGTTTGCGTGGCGTGCAAGCACACCATTAATCCTGCCGAGATTGCCCGCCCGCAAGAGGTTGTGTTGCCCGCGGCGCACCCGCCAAACACAGACCCCAGGTTAGAACCCGTGCGTTACCCCTGGCGCATTTTCTTCGTGGTCTTAGGGCTCTCTTTCTTTCTTGCCCTCATCTTCGAAGGACTCTGGGGGGAACAGAAGGCTCAGTTGGCAATGGGAGGGGCACAGACCCTTGCCGGTGTCTGGGTATTTTTCGATGCGCGCCGGCAGGGCATTCCCCGGCCGTTGCGGTGGGGAGTGGGCTCGATGTTCCTCCCCGTCGTCATTTTCCCCTGGTACCTGGCGCGCAGAAGAAAGCCCCAGTCGACCGTGCCGTTTGTGGAAGCGCAGGTGGGTCCAGTCACTCGGTTCCTGTTATTTGCATTGCTTATATTTATTTTGGCCAGTTTGATCTTCTACATCGTGCAAGGTCCGCTGCCCGCTACCACCCCAACTCCCGCACCCAAGCTCCAAAAGAGCGGCGGCAATTCCCAACCCAGGATTACCACCCTTCACCCATGGAAAGAAGGCGGCCAGCAAAGGTGCCCGGGTAAGGGGTCACGTCCGATGCTGCGCGCATCGAGCGCTCAGGCGGAGACCAGCGCGCCATCTGATGCCCGGCAGACGTAAATCTCACTCTTGAGTCCGAGCGCTTTTTCATAACCCCCGGCCACGGCTTGCGCAAACCCTTCCGCGGCGTCGGCGCGCACTAGGTTGACCGTGCAACCGCCAAAGCCCGCTCCCGTCATGCGCGCCCCCAAAACACCGGGCTGCCGGCGAGCCAGTTCCACAAGTGTGTCCAGTTCTTTGGAGCTCACTTCGTAATCATCACGCAAGCTCTCGTGTGACGCATTCATCAATTCGCCGAAACGTTCCAAATCGCCACTTTCGAGGACTCTGACGGCCTCCAGCACGCGATGATTCTCTGAAACCACGTGGTGGGCGCGCCGCCAGAGCAAGTTATCCATCGCGCCCCGTGCCGCTTCGAGATCGGAAAGTTGTACGTCACGCAGCGACTTCACCGCGCGGCCGGTCGAGGCAGCGATTTTCGCCACGGCCTCGCGGCACTGCTTCAGCCGAACCTCATACTCGGATTGCGCCAGCGCGCGTTTGACACCGGAGTTGCAGACCACAATTTTAACGTCGGCCCGCAGCGGCACGTGACGATAGGTAAGGTCGCGACAGTCAAGAAAAAGCGCGTGGTCCCGGCGGCCGAGCGCCGAGATGAACTGATCCATGATCCCACAAGGCACGCCGACAAATTCGTTTTCCGTGCGCCGCGAGAGCTTGACGGCGTAGACAGGGTCGAGCCCCAAACCCAGGAGTTTGTTCCAAAATGCCGTCGCGCCCACCTCCACCGCGGCGGAAGAACTTAAGCCTGCCTCGCGCGGGACGTTGCCGCCAAAGGCAATGTCAGCCCCTGTGAGACGATGGCCATCTGCTTCCAGAAATTTCGACACCCCGCGGAGGAAATTACTCCAGGTGTTCTCGCTGGCCTTTTGAATATCATCCAGGTCAAAATCCACGGAGGCTTTAAAGTCCTCGGAGTAAACGCGCACTCGGCGGTCGGAGCGCCGGCGCCCTGCGTAAGTGATCGCCCGGTCGATGGCGGCAGGGAGCACGAAACCGTCGTTGTAATCCGTGTGCTCGCCAATCAGATTCACGCGGCCCGGCGCGCGCACGACAACCGCGGGCGGCGAACCGAAGATTCGTTGGAATGTATGCTCGATACTTGATAGCGGTGACTTAATTGACATCTTTCCGTACTCCTGTTATGGTTTTCCATATGAAGACAACCCTCATCATCCCCGACCCTGTCTTTCGTGACCTGAAGCGGCGTGCTGCCGAACGTGGGGAGACTCTATCGACCCTCGTCACCGAATGCCTGCGGCAGGGCCTGAGTGTAAGCCGTAGACGGAAGCGTCCTTTTAGCCTGCCCAGCTTCAGTGTAGGCCGCCTTTTGGTGGATGTCGCGAATCGCGACGCGCTATACGATGTTTTGGAAGCCGAGCGCACTGCCCCACGGCAAGGGAGGAAGAAAGGCTGAGCGTGTTCGTCGTCGACACGAATTTGCTGATATATGCTGCCAGCCGGGAATCCCCTCAGCACGAACGGGCGCGTCGGCTGGTGGTCGAGTGGGGAAGATCGTCCGAGAGCTGGCGGATCACCTGGTCGGTCGCCTACGAGTTCCTGCGGGTCGTTACCCATCGGTCGGCGCTTCTCCACCCCGTCAGTTTCATGGCAGCCTGGGATTTCATCGAACACCTTTGCCTGTCGCCTTCCTTTGGATTCCTGCTGGAAACGGACCGCCACGCGGAGGTGGTCCGCGATCTCTCCGTTGAATACCCACGCACATCCGGCAACCGGATGCACGATCTTCATATCGCAGCGGTCATGAGAGAGAATGGCGTCGTGGAGCTTCGAACTGCGGATGTTGGCTTCCATGAGTTCAAATTCCTCCGCGTCGTCAACCCCCTGTAGAAGATGCCGCCGGCGTCCAGCCGTTACCACGTCGTCTGTACCGATCCCGTGTTTCTGCAATCTACCTACAGCTTACTGCTTTTCTCCAGTTCGCTCCATTCCACTGGCGTGACCTCTCGCAACTCCGCGGCTTTCTCTTCCGCCAGCGAATCGTTCAGAAAGGTCCCCGCGCCGGTTTCCACGCCCGCCAGGTATTTGAGTTTCTCTTTGCTACGGTGGGGTGGATAGAACTCGATGTGGAAATGGAAATAGGGAAACCGCCCTCGCGTGGGCGCCTGGTGCAACACCATCATATACGGAAAAGACATCTGAAAGAGGTTGTCATACTTTAAGGTAACCCACTTCAGGATTTCCGCCAGCGCACGCTCTTCCGAGGGACGCAAAGCCTCCAGCGTCCCCAGGTGGCGGCGCGAAAAGATGTGGACCTCATACGGCCAGCGCGCGTAAAAGGGAATGAACGCGGTGAAGGCCTCGTTCTCCGCAATGATGCGCCTGCCGTCACGCCGTTCCTTTTTCAGGATGTCGCAGTACAAACAGTGCCCATGCCGGCGTTGGTAAGCACGGGCGGCTGACAACTCTTTTTCGAGGCGCGGCGGGATGAAGGGGAACGAGTAGATCTGCCCGTGCGGATGCGGCATGGTAACCCCTATCACCGCACCCTTATTTTCAAAAATCAGAACATAGCGTATTCCCGGCGTAGCCTTGAGCTCCAGGAACCGGCTTCGCCACAGGCGCACCAGTTTGACGAGGTGATCCACGGGGAGCTGCGGCAGGGAGGTACGATGATCAGGGCTGTAAAGCACCACGTCGCATTTGCCGTGGGATGGGCGGACCTTGTAAAAGTCATCGCCTTTGATCGCCGGTGCCGGTGGGGGGATGGTAAAGGCCGGAAAATCGTTGGGGTAGATGAGGACGTCGTAGTGCTCGGGCACGCGCCCGGAGCCAGGGCAGAAGGGGCACCAGTCCTGGGGCATCTGAGGACGCCCCTGGCGATGCGAGGCGGTTGAAACCCATTCCCGCACCGTGGGATTCCAGCGGAGCTCCGTCATGATTCACTGCGCCGCGAAGCCCGAAACGCCAATGTCCCCATGAAGATCCCAAAAATCAACATCGCCAGTCCCCACCACAAATCGATGTTCACCCCAAGGGATTTTTCCTGGAACAGGGAAGGGTCGGCAATCATCCCGTAAATCATCAGGATGACGCCGTAAATCGAGAAGATGATGCCAATCGGCAAACGAATGTCTAAACCCATCGTCACCTACCAGAAAATGATATTCAAAACTGCGCAGAGAGCCAAAATTCCAATCGCCCAAATCGACGGGCGTTCATACCAGGGAAGTTCTGAAGTCTTGGGTTTCGGAGTCAGAGAATATACCAAGCCCACCAGTTCCTCTTCCTTGCGCGGTTCCGTGAATAAGGTTACCACCACCGTGACGGAGAAGCACACGGCAAAAGCCCAAATGGCCTGGTAGAAGTTTGCCGCCATGTCGCTGGGATAGTGGATGTAATGAAAATGATACAGAATGTAGTGCGTAGCGGCAGCCAGGATGCCGCACAGCAATCCCCAGAATCCCGAATGGGCGCTGGTGCGCTTCCAGAACATTCCCAGCAGAAACGTACCGAAGAGCGGCGCATTGAAAAACGCGAAGAGGAGCTGGAGATAGTCCATCAGGTTGTTAAATTGCAGAACGATGAAAGCGGTGCCGATGCCCACGACAACCGCAAAAACCGTGGCCACACGGCCCATGGCGAGATAGTGCTTGTCTTCCTTACCGGGGTTAATATGAGTTTGATAAATATCAAACGTCCATACCGTATTGAAAGCGGTGACATTGCCGGCCATCCCCGACATGAAGCTCGCTAGGAGCGCCGTCAAGCCCAGACCCAGCAGCCCGGAAGGGTAGAGGCTGCTCAGCATGATCGGCAGAGTTTGATTGTAGTTGTAGACACCCCTGGCGGGATCCCACAAAAGCTGCCGGACGGGCGCATAGGCGATCGCCACCAGGCCCGGCAAGACGACCAGCAGCGGGAAAAACATCTTGGGCACGGCGGCAATCAAAGGCGTGCGTTGGGCCGATGCCATGTCCTTGGCGGCCAAGCCACGCTGCACCACCAGAAAGTCTGTGCACCAATAACCGAAGGAGAGGACAAAACCCAGGCCGAAAATCGTAGCCACCCAATTGACACCCATGGGATTGTCAGCAGCATGCCAGATGTTTGCCCAGGTGTGCGCATAACCGGGATTGGGAAGACTGGCCTTGAGCCCCGCAAATCCTCCCACGGCCTTCAAGCCCAGAATCGCCAGGGGCAGGAATCCGAAAACAATGAGGAAGAACTGCAACACCTCGTTGTAAATCGAAGAGGTGAGACCGCCCAGGTAGATGTAAATGGCAACGACCACCGCCGAGGCAACGACGCTCGCCCAAAACGGCCAATTGAGCAGGCGTTGAAATAGAATCGCCATCGCGTAGAGGTCCACGCCCGAAACCAGCAGCGCCATGAAGGCGAAGCAAAGGGCGTTCAGAGTGCGGGTCTTCTCATCGTAGCGCTTGCGGAGGAATTCCGGCACGCTGCGCACTTTGCTGCCGTAATAGAACGGCATCATGAAGACGCCTACAAAACACATGGCCGGCATGGCCGCCAGCCAGTAAAAATGGTTAACGTACATGCCGTATTTGGCGGCATTGGCCGCGTGGCCCATCACTTCCAGGGCCCCGAGGTTCGCGGACATGAACGCCAAGCCGGTGATCCAACCCGGAATCGAGCGCCCGGAGAGGAAAAAATCCTCACTGGTTTTCATGCGTCCGCGAAGCGCGAAGCCGATTCCCAAAACAAAGACGAAATAGATGGCGATAATCGCGTAGTCGACAAAATGAGGTTGCATAGTCTCCCACCAGTCGGCGCATTCTTATCACACGGCATCGCAAAAGTAAACGTAAGACTGCGCACGCGCGGGCGAGGCGGCACACTGCCGTAGAAATTCTCCCCCCAATAACTAGTCTGGGCGAGTTGCGGGAGGGTTGGGATTCGCGATCCGTGCTCAACCGGTCCGCCACTCCCAATTGAGGAACAGGTTGCCGTCATGGGGGTCACAGGTCAAAATAACGGGAGTCTAGGCAAGCGCGTAACGCAGGGCCCGCGCTCCGGCCCTGCGACTCTTCCCGCGGCGCGGGCTTTTGCCACAACGCGCAAGAAAATCCGACTTCTTATGGGCCCCGCCTCGAGCTAAACGATCTGAAAACTCCCCCTTTTCCGCGCCGCCACGACCACGGAGAGGTGGAAAATCCAAAAGGCTCGTGAGCGAGCCTTAAGCTACATATTCTCGAGAAAAATGATATTGCGCCGGTGTTTCTGGCCGTGATCTCTCTCGACGCTAACGGGGCTCGGGCGCGGCGGGGGGCCGATTCTCCTACGGCTTGCAAAAATGGGAAAGAATCCCCTTTTAGCGTCGGTCTCTTACCGCCCGCTTTGAGAATCAATCGCTTCGGCGATCAGAGACCGCCGCTACAAATCGCGGCGCCAGTTTTTTCACACCTTCTTACGCCACGGGCTACGGCTTTCCACTTCGCAGGTCCGCGCCACAATTATTTATTAGGGGCGGGCAAAAAGTGCTCACCCCGTGGCCGAAAGGCCCCAGGGGTGAGTGAAACAAACGCCCGGCGCTTCCGTTGGCTGCCCCCGTTGCGTCAGCTACATTGCTGGGCATACTCACCCGGGACGCAGCGCCTGCTACCAGAGAAAACCAGGAAAGCTATCGGCAGATCATTGCCTATTGTTCACTGCCGCTGTCTTCCGGGGTCGGCGAAACAACGATAAAAACTCCACTTCCCTGCCGGCTGATGCGCAGCAAAGTATCACCTTTGGCCCCGGCAGCCAGGCGTTCGAAATCCGTCACTGAGCGCACCGGTTGGCGGTTGATGCTCTCGATGACGTCTCCGGGGCGGATACCCGACAGGGCCGCCGGGCTTGTGGGATCGAGATTGCTGATCACCACCCCTTGAATTCCAGCCGGCAGACCGAGTTGTTCGCGTAGGTCAGGCGTAATGAACTGAACACTAATACCCGCCAGGATGCCTTGCGCAGGAGGTTTGCCGAAGGTGGCGTGTACGCCCAGGGCTGATGGACGCTCCTCCAGCGTTACCGCCACGGTGAGAGGCTTGCCATCCCGGAGTATGTCGAAGGTTGCGACGGCCCCAGGTTTCGATTCGGTCACCAGAGCAATCAACTGACCGGAGTCGGCGACAACCTGGCCGTTGTATTTGCGAATCACGTCGCCGTTCTTCAGTCCTGCCTTTTCAGCAGGTCCCCCAGCGCTAACGTCCTCAACCAAGGCTCCGGAAGTGTCGGGCACGTCAAAAGCATGCGCCAGGCCTTCGTCCAAGGTATTTACGTGCGCGCCCAGGAAACCGCGCGACACGCCCCCAGTTTTAACCAAGTCGTCCATCACATGCTTGGCCATGTTGATGGGAATGGCAAACCCGATGCCAACAGATCCGCCCCCTTCCCCGGGGCCGGATTCGCCGCTCAAGATGGCAGTGTTGATACCAACGACTTCGCCCTGAACGTCCACCAACGCCCCACCGGAGTTTCCCGGATTGATCGGCGCGTCGGTCTGGATGAAGTTTTGAATGTCTTCAATGGCGCCTTCCGACCTGTTCAGAGCGCTGACGGCGCCGCGGGTGACCGTGAAATTGAGCCCATAAGGATTCCCGAAGGCCATCACAATATCGCCCACGTATAGGTTGGAGGAGTTGCCCAGGGAGGCCCTGGGCAGATCCTTGCCCTCGATCTTTAACACCGCAACGTCCGTCTGCGGGTCAGCCCCCACGACCTTGCCGGTAAAGGTTCGCTTGTCCGAAAGCATCACTTTGATTGAAGTGGCGTCCTGAATGACGTGGTTGTTGGTCAGGATATACCCATCGGCGCTGACCAGAACCCCGCTGCCCAGGGCATGCTCCTTTTCCTCTTGCGGAATCTGTTCCGGGGTTCCGAAAGATTGTGGGGACAATGGGGACATATGAGACTTGACCACTTGGGTAGATTGAATCGACACGATCGCCGGCGTCACCTTCCGGGCGATGCGTTCATAGGCTTTGTTGAGCGTTTGCAGGGCGACAATGTCCGCACCGCCCAGTGCTTTGTCCTGCGCCAAAACGAGGGGAGAGTAGGTGCCACGGTTCAGGTAGGCGACCATGACGGCGGCCGCGCAAAAGACGCCAATGAGGGTCAGGCTTATCCCCGAAAAATTGTCGCGCCAGAATCGTTTACGGTTGGGACTCATAGAAATTCTCCTTGCTGGACTGGCTCATAGCGGGCCAGGCGAACAAACTTGCCAGGTGTTTTCGTTATCGTCGCAGTTAGCTGAAGAACTCGCCTCAGCAAACTGGTCTCAGGTCAAAAGCCATCCTTAACTTCGCTGAGAGTGCCCTCTGAGATTGACGACCCATGGATCTGTTGGGACACATATTAGGCGCACCCTCCCCCCCCAACCAACGCTCGTTTCTCAGTGCGATCGGGCTAGTTCCCTGATCACAAAATGCGGGGGTGAAACTCCGATTCTGCCCCACGCCATTGGTCGAGACCGCGGCCGAGATCCCTTCCATTTTGGTCAAGATTCTCGTGAGCAAGTCTCGCTATCAATGTGTGGGCTTCATGTATGCGATCAAAATCGCTGTCCATGTTACCTTCGCCCAAAACCATAGCCCCGCCTTTGCCCGTTGCACTGCTGAGGATTGGCCTTTCATGTTGTCCCCTCCTTCTCATCGGAATTCGAACTCGCGAGCATCTGGTCGCCACGGGTATTCCCAGGGAAAATGTCGAAGTTGGGAGCCCAACGTGAGCGAATCAAGTTCTCCACCTCGGGTAGGGTGGTACTTCTATTCCTCTACCGTAGGGGCATTACCCTCGCCTAACTTGTGGCCTTGGGAGACGGTTGTCACTGGGACTGCCGCTGATCACCTCCCTGGGACCAGCCTATGCCAGGCGCTTTCCCCAAATTTGATTCAAGTGAGAGAGCCTGTCTGCCACCTATTTGGGTGATACGATGCTACCAGCCCTGCCTGCGAACCGGTTGCCCCCCGAACCGGGGTGCGTTTTCTGGCCCCCCTCTATAGCTGGGTTTGATTGCCCAACCCATCCGGCCTTCTTATCCGGGCGGACACCTCGGCTCATCGAGGTCCGGCTTGCCTTCCCCGGCTCGCACTCAAGCAATTTTCGGAGACGTCGGCGCGCCCTATGTAATTGCGACTTGGAAGTTCCTATCGACCAACCCGTGAGTTCAGCGATCTCCGGGTGAGAGTAGTCCTCGCTGTCGTGCAGGAAGAAAGCCTTCCTGAAACCGCCAGGCATTTGGTCGACCATACGCTCCAAATCCACGCGCGCCACCGAAGCTGCCAGTGTCCGGTCAAAGGATTTGATTTCCTGGCGGGGGTTGATAGCTCCCTCGTGCGCTTCAAGAATTTCGTCGAGTGAGGTTTGCGGCAGGGTCTTCCTCCGCAGGCGCATCAGGGCAATATTCGTGGTTAGGCGATACAACCAAGTAGAGAAGGCTGATTCCCCTCGATAGGTATTAATCTTGCGGCATAAGGTAAGAAAAGCATCCTGGGTAAGGTCTTCCGCGTCCTCCGCGTTCCGGGCTATACGCAGACACCATAAAAACACCCGGCGGCGGTACTGTTTGTAGATTGCATCGAAGTCGGTGGAGAGAACGCTTCGGCGCCTTGCCTGGGCCTTGGCTTCGTCGGTGACCGCACGTAACTGGGGCCGTATTGCCGGTCCTATTACGGGGACTCGTTCCCCCGCTGCGCCTTCATCTCTAATTGTCATGGTCAGCAATCTTGCCTTCAATTCCCGTAGTGAATTGAAATCCTTGGTTTACGGAGCCCGGGACTGAATATCAATCTCTATCTTTCGCCTAGGATACCCTCTTCGTCTCATCACCCAGCAACAACCTGCAGGATATTGTCCGCAGCGATGTTCTGTCTGTTCAGAGTTGACCAGAAGCCTGAGCAAAACCGAACACCGACATATCAAGATGGCAAAGGGTAGGCTTACGCCTTGATGATACGGGCATGGAAATCGAACCTCCAAGGCCGTGATGTTAGAGGTCTGTAGTCTGTGCATTTGGTGCGCACTTTCCGTATGGGTTAAGGCCCCGGTAAGGTTCGCCTCGGTCGCAGGTAGCGACCCATTTCGACCACTGCAACGAGCAGAACAGTACAGACAGGGGAGAGAAAGACGGACAGAATATCAGTGGTGCGGGCCCGGCTCGGCGGGTGGTGGTTGGGGCAGTAATTGTCGGGGAGATGGCTCTGTCCCGGAGCGGTTGTAAAGGTCGTCCGAAATTAGGACCTCGGGACATGCCGCACGAGGCCGCAAGCCCCGCTTCCTGATGTGCCGGGGTCCGGGGCATGCCACACTGACTATTGCCTGCATATGCCGGCCGAGGCTTAGGCACAGAGTTCCCATCGAATTAAGACTCTCTCGCTCTAGGAGGAACACCATGCACGAGATACGCCACAGCATTCAGACCCTGCACCGAAAGGCCGCTGAATACCACGACCTTGCCGCCCAGGCCCACAGGACTGCTACGGAGCATAATGAAAAAGGCAACTACGAAGCCGGAAATTGGCATCTGGACCGAGCCCGTGAATACTCGGACCAGGCTTTTAAGACGGCCCAAGAGGTTCACGGTAAATCGGGACGGATGGAGAGTTTGTCATATGAAGAATAGCATGCACGACTCGCAACAGAAAGCCGCTGAATATCATAACCTTGCCGCACATGCCCACCGCACTGCTGCCGTGCACCATGGTCAAGAAGATCACCTGACAGGGCATGAACAATCCCGGCAAGCCTTGGAGCACTCAAATACGGCGCACCAACACTCATCAGAGATGCACCAGGCAGCCAGGCCCGACCATGTAGTCATCGTGCCGCCTCAGAAAGCCAGAGAGGAAGACATCCCCGCCCTCGCTTATAAACTCTGGCAAGCTAGAGGCTGTCCAGAGGGATCATCGCAAGAAGATTGGTTCCGTGCGGTCGCGGAACTAGAATCTCACCATTGATTATGATGGCCCGTGCAACGTTGCGGATCCCGTCGGGGGCTGCGCCCATATTGCCCCTCGTACCAGCGGCGCTTTATTAGGAAGCAACGTTGCACTGAGCCTGCCCCCCGGGGCTTGACAACGGCCACCCTGGACGTTCCAAAGCGTGGGGGAAGCCGCGAACAATTCGGTGAGTGGCATCTCGGCGGCTGGATGAGGGACACGGGGTCGTATCCGGTATCTGCATCCTATTCATAAGGTAGGGAATCGAAAACAATATGGCACACCAAGGTTCATCCTGGATTCGTCGTCGAGCCGAGCAAGCCATGAAGATCGGTCTGCTGCGCGCCTATCGCGGCGTGGGCGTGAATCCCGACAAGTACCTGAAGCAGCTCCGCCGCGCTTACGGTCTGCACGTTACATCCTTCCGCGAAATGAACACAGTGCCGCTGCCGGTGGTGGATTACCTTGCCGACAAGACCATTCGCGCCTCGATGAAGATGGCGATGTTGGAGGGCGCGGGCACCGGCTTGGGCGGCATGCTTTCCATCCTGCCCGATGTCGGCTTTCTGGGCGGCATCACCTGGCGCATGATTCAGAAGCTGAGTCTGGTGCACGGCTTCGAGTATGCCAGCGAAGATGACATGGCCGACCTGTGGCTGGCGGCGGCAAGCGCCGCGGGCGTGGATATGGGCAAGGACCTGGTGCGCAAACAGTTGATCGAACGGTTCGTGCCGCGCCTTATCGAGCGCATCGCGGTGCAAGCCGGCGGCGAAATCGCGGAGAATGGGCTCGCCCGCCTCGTACCGGTGCTCGGATCCGTCATGGGCGGCACGATGAACTATTACTTCGTGCGCGGATGGGGACGCCGCGCCCAGCGCCATTTTCGCGAGCGTCACATTCTGCTCCGAAGATCCTTGCTGCCTCCCCAAGGCTTGGATATCACGATTAACGACCCACGTTCGCCGGAATTAGGTCTCTTCCTGCCCGGATGTACGCCAATCCCTCGCCTGACGAAGGGGTCTTGACCAGAACGAAAACTACCCAGACTCGTTTTATTTAAGTGGTCCCGGCTTTCGCCCCAGGTAGGTGCTCACCGTTCATCGAAATTCATTCCTCTCTGTCGAAAACAACCAGAAACTGCTCATTCATATCGAAAACCGCAAATCACGATGATGTGATTCACGCTATTCAGGCCACTACCCTTTCCATATACCATCTGGCGCGTTCCGCCAACCGAACATGATGATCACTGATAAACACTATGCGCCCTGCTGGGTTTAAGCCCGGCAAGCCCAGTTGGTGGCAGGGGGAAGCGTGCGTGGGGGGGCAGCACCGCGCTACCTCCCCGATGGCGATGGGTACGTAAAAGGTCCAAGGAGAAACAGCCGCCAGCAAGTAATTGCCGGTCAAGGGATAGAGTGGTGGAGGCGGGGGGAGTCGAACCCCCGTCCAGCCTGGATCGCCTATAACTTATTGATTCTGCGTGCCGCTACAAACGCTAAAACCGCCCAAAACGCGGCAGTTCAGTACAATTTACGTACAATTTAGGTCACGCGACTTCGGCCTTATCCCAATACTTTGTGTCGCGAAGCCGACTTCATCCCTTGTGAGCTTGTCGCCCGATTGGCATCGCGTTGCGAGTGGAGAGATCATTTCTCCGGACTCTGTTCCGGGGCCGGTTTGAAGCGTTCCCGGGCGGCGCGAAGAGCTTGGTGCAGCCTACGTTCCAAGACTTCCCGGGGCGGCAACTCCGTCATGTACTGAGCGACTCGAATGCCGCTGCTTTCAAGCTCCAGGAGTTTCACGTGTTCGTCGGACTTGTCGGCGCAGAGGATTAGCCCCAGAGGGGATTCCTCTCCAGTCTGGCGTTCGTGCTTTGCGAGCCAGCGGAGATAGAGTTCCATCTGTCCCTTATCAGCGGCCCGAAACCGTCCGATCTTGAGGTCCACTGCGAGCAGCCGGCGCAAACGCCGATGAAAGAAAAGCAAATCAAGGTAGTAATCCTCGTTATCAACGGTGATTCGTTTCTGGCGAGCGACGAAGGTGAAATCCGAGCCCAGCTCCAGCAGAAAGTTCTCCAGGTCTCGTAGGATTGCGGTTTCAAGATCCTTCTCGCTGTAAGCGTCCTTCAATCCGAGAAAATCGAGGAGGTAGGGATCACGAAAGACCAAGTCCGGGGCCACCTCATCTTTGTCGCGCAGGGCGGCGAGATCCTTGCGGGCCAATTGGCCGGGTTTTCTGCTGATCGCGGTTCGCTCATAGAGCATTCCCTGAATCTTACCCTGGAGAGTCCGCGTGCTCCAGCGCTCAATGCGGCACATCTCGGCGTAGAACTCGCGCTGGAGAGGGTCTTCCAGATAGATGATCTGCCTCAGGTGAGTCCAGGACAATTGTTCACTCAGTGCGTGGACAATTTGGCTGTCTGGAAAAACCTCGGCAAAGCGGATCATGTAAAACAGGTTGGTGCGGCCGAATCCAGAACCGTAATCTTCGCTCAATTGTCCACTCAGTGCGTGGACAATCTGCTCCCCATAAGCGGCTCTCTCGAACCCAAGAACGTCCTTGCGAATTCTCGCTCCGATCGACCAGTAAAGCCTCACCATCTCGGAGTTCACGGCGACAGCCGCACGGGCGCGCGCGCCCTCGATAAGTAACCTGACGTCACTCAATAGAGTCGGAGGAAAGATGTGGCCGGCGCTGGACGACACGGTACCAATTTTCAGGGCGATCGCAGTCTCACTTTTCCTTTGTTTTCTCGATTTCTTTGTCATCATGAGCAGTAATTCCAAACCCGAACGGTGACATCGCGCGCCACGATCGATCACAAGGAAACTTGATCCGAGCGCATGTTCAGCAAATACATGTATCCGAAAGGCTGAACCAGGATTCTTTCCCCTACCCTTCGACAAGTATCAATCTTTTGTGGATTGAAGGCAAGAATCCGCGGGGAGGGTGTCGTTAGTATGTCATCTGTCCGGTTCAATTAGCACGTGATCTGTCCGCTGAAGGCGGCGGGGAGTTGAGGCATCCAAGAGGCCGGAGGCAGGATGCCAAAATACTCAGCGGTCGCCT